>JBFHDX010000195.1:0-2711 GCA_041584475.1 Alphaproteobacteria bacterium | reverse complement strand
GTCGCCGCACGGAAATTGATCGGGATCATCGATCGAAAAGCGCGAACGGGCGACAATTCGCGAATCCGCAACATCGAAGATCTGCCGCGCTTGCGGACCCGCTGGTGTGACGGTTTCCGCCGGGCGGACCCCGTCACCCGGCCCATCGGGAGGAAATATCATGAGACGAAGCATCGCGTTGCTGGCAGCCATCGCGGTCGGCTGCCTCGCGCTTCCGGCAAACGCCGCGTCGCGCACGACCCCCGGCGTCGCCCCGCCGCAAAGCCACCCGCATGGCCTGACCTACGGCGAGTGGGCCGCGCGCTGGTGGCAGTGGGCGCTGGAGACGCCTTTCAGCGTCCATCCGCTGCTCGATTTCCTGACCGGCGCCGACTGCAGCGGCGGCCAGCAGGGCCGGGTATGGTTTCTCGGCGGCACGTTCGCGATCGCCCCCGGCGTGGAGCGCGACTGCACCGTGCCGACGGGAACGGCCCTGTTCTTTCCGATCATCAATGCCGGCTATTTCGCCTTCCTCGACGACCCGCCGGAACAGCGGACGGAGGAATTCGTCCGGGCGCAGGTCGCCTGCGGCGACTATGTGCTGGCCGCCGAGATCGATGGCGTCCCGGTCGACATGCCCGAGCGGTATCTGGAGCTTTCACCCCTCTTCGACGTCGATCTCCCGGACGACAACATCCTCGGAATCGAGCCCCAGCTGCTCAGTCCGAGCGTCGATCAGGGCGTGTATCTCTTCGTCCGGCCGCTGCCGGTCGGCGAGCACACGATTCATTTCTCGGGCACGCAGACCTGTCCGTTCGGCAGTTTCGTCGAGCAGGTCACGTACCGGATTACCGTGCCGCCGGCGAACCGGTTCATGGCGGTGCCGTTGAACTGAACGGACGGGTCAGCGGTCGCGGCGCCGGCCGGCAGCGCGATCGTGCGAAATTTGCCGAAGGCTTGGTTAGCGTCACCGCTAACGTCGCGGTAGCAAAGACGATCGTCTGGTGCTCCCCATTCATTCGCGGCCGGCGTCAAGGGGAATCCCTGCCGGCCGCGCCTCGAACTATGTGGGCAATCGCGCCGTGCTGGCGCTGAGGTGAACGACCTCCAGCCTGTCGGATTTGGCATACAGCAGGTACGCCGCCTTGGCCATCGGCACGACCGCGGCGAACAGAAGGAACATGAGATCGATATAGCCTGCCACGTTCTTGAACGTATCGGTCTGCGTCCACCAGGGGCTTCCTGCCATGGCGTTCGCGGCCGCGGGAATCTTGAAGCAGACGATGATACCGAACAGGATGCAGTAGGCGATCGCGGCCCCGTTGAACCACGCGGGAAGGCCCAGCCGGCGCCAGTAGCCCGACTTGATCCCGTGCAGCGTGTTGGACATGGCGAGTGAGACCATGCCGACTTGCAGCAGGAAGAACGGCGCCGTGTGGATGAACAGCGTGTGATCCCAGCCCTCGGGGTTGACCGCAAAGATCGTCGAGAAGCTGACCAGCGTGAAGGCCTCGAAGAACTTCAGCCGGGACAGATGCGCATACAGCTTGCGGTCGAGCGTCCCTTGCCGGACCTCCGCCCTCATCTGCAGCCAGTGGGCGGCGATGTAGAGAAGCAGGAGGACGAGCGTGACCGCCCACAGGAACGGCAGGACGTAGGTCGACGGCGGGTAGTCGAAATTCACGCAGATGTTGTTGTATCCAAAGACCTGCACCAGCAGAGAGTGATCCAGGTCGACATCCGCGAACGCCCGCGTCAGCAGGACGCCGACGAGCACGACGACCCAGAAACCCGTATAACCCATCAGACGGAGCTTCTCGACGACGACGACGAGATCGCCGTCGCGAGATGGCGTGTGTGCAGGAGTTGTCATGGGTCGCGCCTCCTCCCTTGCCCGTATTTGCCGATCGTATCACGTGGCGCCCGCTCGCGGGCTCCGGCCGCGATTTGGGCGACAGGCACGACGTTGCGGTCAATAATTCGAAACACCGTGTCGACAGGCGCGCAGGGCAATACCCTAATCCGTCGCAACGGCACCGGGACTATCCGCTGCGACACGAGAGGCAGCAACAAGGGTAGCGACGGTTCGTGCGAGCGGACGGAGCCGGTGCCGCACGGTGCCGCGAAAGGGGGTGCAGGTGACGCGGCCTCCCGCGTCACTCCGCGAAGCCCGCCCCAGCCGTCGCGCCGAGCTGGCGCTTGACGGCGTCGACGTCGCCGACCACCCAGACCTCGGTGATGCGCCCGCCGGCGACCGCGAAGAACGCCGCGCCCGCCCAGCTGATCCGCCGCCCCGTCGCGGCAACGCCGAACAGCGCGCCGCGGTGCACGCCGGCGAAGGTCAAGCGCGCGGCGGCCCGTGACCGGGTCGCCACCAGGTCGTCGATCGTGCAGCGATAGTCGCCGAGCGCCGCGTGTACGGCGCGCATGTAGTCGATGAAACCGTCGATCCCGCGCCGTTCGGGCCCCAGCGAGCCGCGAAACGCGATATCGGGATGCAGGATCTCGCGGGCGACCGCCTCGTCGGCCCGGTTCCAGGCCTCGTCGTAGAAGCGACGGACCAGGGCCGCCGGATCGCCGGTCATGACGTCACCTCTCGCTGCGGGCGCAGGGCCCTTGCCGCTGCCCATTCCGCACGCCATGATGCCGCGACAATCAACGGCCGCTCAAGGCCATCGAACGGCAGGGAGTGTAAGAATGAGCAAGAATTGCGTTGCAGCCCACACGTCCGG
>JBFHDX010000194.1:0-2846 GCA_041584475.1 Alphaproteobacteria bacterium | reverse complement strand
GTCGAGCTCGACCTCCATGCGGATCATGTCGCCGCGATAGACGAGGTCGCCGACATAGATGGCGCAACCCCGGTCGTCCTCGATCACCCGCCGCAGCATGCCGACCGGCGCGCCGAGGGGGATGCCGAGTTGGCCGGCGATCTCCGGCTCGGCGCTGCCGATGGTCAGCGTCTGGCGGGCGCGGCCGATGCGTATTTCGGGCAGGCTCTGCAGCAGCGGGATCACCAGTTCGGTGTCGAAGCGCTCGGGCGCCAGCGCGTAGCAGCGCCGGTCGAGATAGAGCGTCATCACGGCGAACGGCACGCCGCCCCGGCTGTGCACCCGCTTCAGGCAGCGGTAGGACGGCGCCGGCGACCCAACCCCGCCGCCGAGCCCGGGTGGCTGCACGCCGTCCGCGACGCCGATCAGCCGCGGGCTCGTGCCGCCGATCGCCTCGACCAGCGCGTGCCAGCTCTGGCCCAGCTCGATCCAGCGAAGCGAGCCGGCGCGGTCGGTGACGAAGGTGCCGCGGCCGCGGTGCCGCTCGATCAGCCCGTCGCGCTCGAGCAGCTCGAGCGCCTGGCGCACGGTGACGCGCGACGCGTCGAACTCCTGCATCAGGCGGTCGATCGTCGGGATCTGTGCGCGCGGCGGCCAGACGCCGTCGCGGATGCGCTGGCGCATCAGCGTCGCGATGCGCCCGTACAGCGGGCTGTAGGCGCCGGTCTGCGCGGCCTCGGAAAGCATGAACCGGGAACCCTTTTAAACGTCCTATCATTAATACTATATGATTTTATCTCGCCCGTGAACCGGCCGTTGGCGCGCCGACCATCCGTACTAGATTCGCTGCCGAGGGACCGACGCACGCCCGCTAGAGCGTGTGCGAAGTGTGCGGAGAGGAGAGCAGCATGAGGAAATTCGTGAAATCACTTGCCATCGCCGCGGCAGTTGCGGTCGGTGCCGGCACCGCGCTGGCCGCCGAGCCGCTGGTCGATGCCGGCTGGCTGAAATCGAAGCTCGGCGAGCCGGGCCTCGTCGTGCTCGACGTGACCAGCAACCCGGCGGCCTATGCGAGGGGTCACATCCCCGGCGCCGTGTTCACCCACTACGGCAAGGACGGCTGGCGCATCGACGGCAAGAAGAACGGTCGCGAAGTGGCCGGCCTGCTGCCCCCGGTCGACCATCTGGAGCGTCTCATCGGCGGGCTCGGCATCGGCAATAACGACCACGTGGTGATCGTCGCCAACGGCTACAGCGCCACCGAGATGGGCGTCGCGACCCGGATCTACTGGACCTTCAAGGTCCTCGGCCACGACGCGGTCTCGATCCTCGACGGCGGCATGACGGCGTGGCTCGCCGACAAGGCCAACCCGCTGGAGACGGCGGCCGCCCGACCGGCGCCCAAGGTCTTCGCCGCGAATTTCCGGCCCGAGCTGATCGCCACCGCCGACGAGGTCAGGCAGGCGCTCGCGAAGGGCACGGCGCTGATCGATTCGCGTCCCGCCGACCAGTATCTCGGCCTCAACAAGAGCGGCGCCGTGCGCGCCTACGGCACGATTCCCGGCGCCTACAGCGTGCCGGCGATCTACGCCACGGTCGACGACGGCGGCCAATTCCGCGACCGCGGCGCGCTCGCCAAGATCTACGGGCTCAGCCAGGCGCCGACCGAGGGCGAGACGATCACCTTCTGCAACACCGGCCACTGGGCGTCGATCGGCTGGTTCGTCAATTCCGAGATCCTCGGCAACAGGAGCACCGCCATGTACGACGGCTCGATGGCCGACTGGACGGCCGACGACGGGGCGCCGCTCGAGCGCAAGGTCAAGCTCGATTGAGCCGGCGGACCGCCAGCGAGCCGCGGCGCGCGCGATATTTGCCGCGCGCCGATTTGTCGCTATGAGTCGCGTCGGCGAGCGCCGTTACGGGGAGCCCATGTCGACGACGATCCGGGCGATGACGCAAGACGATGCCGTCGCCGTGCTGCGCATCTACGACGAGGGCGCTGCCACCGGCCACGCCACCTTCCAGGAGCGCGCGCCCGACTGGGCCGAATGGGACGCCGAGCACCTGCCGCATTGCCGGCTCGTGGCGGTCGCCGACGACGCGGTATCCGGCTGGGTCGCGCTGGCGCGGGTCTCGCCGCGGCACGTCTATCGCGGCTTCTGCGAAGTCAGCGTCTACGTCGCCGCGGCGGCGCGCGGTCGCGGGATCGGCCGGATGCTGCTCGACGCCGTCGTCGCCGAGTCGGAACGGCAGGGCATCTGGACGCTGCAGGCCGGTATCTTTCCCGAGAACGAGGCCAGCATCGCGGTGCATCGCGCCGCCGGGTTCCGCGTCGTCGGCACGCACGAGCGGCTCGGCTTCATGAGCCACGGCCCGATGGCGGGACAATGGCGCGACGTTATCATGATGGAACGTCGAAGCGGCTTGATCGGCGGCGACATTGACGGTTGACTCGGGGCCACCCCAACGACGAGGCAGGCAGGCCCCATGAGTGCGGCGACGGCGCCCCCGGGCGCGAACTGGCAGGACGGGATCTTCGACGCGCTCAAGGCGGCGGAGGTCGGCATCGTCGCCCACGTGCCCGACGCCGGGCATGCGCGGCTCATCGATCGAGCCTCTGCCGACCGCGACATCGAGACCATCGTCCTGACCACCGAAGAGGAAGGGGTGGCGCTTGCGTGCGGTGCCTGGGCCGGCGGGCGGCGCACGGTGCTGCTCATGCAGTCGAGCGGCGTCGGCAACTGCATCAACACCCTGTCGCTGGCGGCCAACTGCCGGTTTCCGTTGCTCATGCTGGTTACCATGCGCGGGGAATGGGCCGAGTTCAACCCGTGGCAGATCCCCATGGGACGCGCCACGGAATC
>JBFHDX010000193.1:0-3436 GCA_041584475.1 Alphaproteobacteria bacterium | reverse complement strand
TCAGGCCGGCCCGCGCGACAAGCGGTTCGACGGCTATCCCGCGGAATCGATCGCCGAATGGCATGCGCGGCTCGGCCTCGAGCGTTGAGCAAATCAGCCTGAATCGACGTTTTGTCGGTCGTCCCGTTTGCCGCTATACAGACGGACATTCGTCGCGCGGCGCCCGGGCCGGCGGTGATGCTCAAATCCGTCCTGACGGCTGCGGGGTGTCGATGATCGAGCTATGGATTCCGGTCACGATCTTCGCGGCGTTCATGCAGAACGCCCGGTCCGCCCTGCAGCGGCACCTCAAGGGGCGGCTGACGACGCTCGGCGCAACCTATGTCCGCTTCCTCTACGCGGCCCCTTTCGCGGTGATCTACGTGGCAGCCCTCAGCGCCGCCGGCACGCCGCTGCCGGAGCCGAACGGAATCTTCCTGTTCTATGCGGTCCTCGGCGGGCTGTCGCAGATCGTCTTCACCGGTCTCCTGCTGTGGCTGTTCTCGTTCCGCAACTTCGCCGTCGGCACGACGTTCTCGAAGACCGAGGTCGTGCAGATCGCGATCCTCGCCTTCCTGGTGCTCGGCGACACGCTGACGCCGCTCGCGACCCTGGCGATCGCCGTTGCCGTCGCCGGCGTGATGCTGCTGTCCGCCGGGCAGACCAACATCGCGGCGACCACGCTGCTGCGCGGGCTCACCGAGAAGCCGACGCTGATCGGTCTCGCCAGCGGTCTGTTCCTGGGGGCCTCCGTGGTCTTCTTTCGCGGCGCCGCACTGGCCCTCGGCCACCCGAGCGCGGTCATGGCGGCAGCGTTCACGCTCGCGGTTGCCGTGGTGATCCAGACCGCGATCATGGGCGCCTATCTGGCGCTGAAGGAACCGCGCACGCTGACGGACGTCGTCGTGCACTGGCGCTGGTCGCTGGCGGTCGGCGTCGCCGGGGTGCTCGCCTCGATCGGCTGGTTCACGGCATTCACGCTCGAGAACGCCGCCCATGTGCGGGCGCTCGGCCAGATCGAGCTGATTTTCACGTTCCTCGCCTCGGTCTACTTTTTTCGCGAAAGGACGAACGGCAGGGAGCTCGCGGGCATCGTTCTGGTGGCCGCGGGGATTATACTGCTTATCCTCGGCCGCTAGAGCGTTATCCGATTAGTCCGCTCCAGCCCGCTCCCCCACCCGGCCACCCACAGCCTACGGTACCGTTGGGCGGCCGGGGGCGGGAGCAGGCCGGTGCCGATTCCACGTAAGTGGATGATGTACTGGGAACGACGACCTTCCGGCACGATCGCCGAGAGTCCCGCGCATCGGCGCGCGAACAATTGCCACTCCTGCGTAAATTCCCGCCGGATATGTTTGATTTTGCGAATTCAAACCTACATTAGCAGTATTACAGGAAGGAACGATGTTCGACCTTGCCGTGCAAGGGTCGATCGGCGAGCGGTGACAACCCCTTTTACCGTTCCGGGCAGGACCGGATCAGGACGGCATACCGAGTAGACCCCAGGGAATTCGGCTATGGAGTCCGACCGTCTTCACGAGGCCCTCGATTCACTGATCCGCAACCGGCGCTTCGCTACCGGCGGTTTCGGCGCGTTCGCGCGCGACCTCGTGGAGGTGACGGCCGACGCGGTCGGCGCCGAGCGCGTAAGCGTCTGGGATTTCCTCGATGGCGAGGCCCCGCGGATAAGCTGTCGCGATCTCTGGGTGCGGACCGAGCGGCGGCACGCCAACGGCATCGAGCTCGGCGAGGCGGACTGCGCGTCCTATCTGGCGGCGTTGCGCGAGGATCGCGTCCTCGTCATGAACGATGCCGCCAGCGACCCCCGATGCGTCGAACTGGCGCGCAAATACCTGCCGAGCGGCGGGATCACGTCGATGCTCGACTGCCCCTTCCATTTCGAAGGCGACGTTGCGGGGGTCCTGTGCATCGAACATGTCGGCACGCCACGCGAATGGACGTCGGAGGAGCGGAGCTTCGGGGTTTCCGTCGCCAGCATGCTGTCGATCGCGCTCGAGGCGGAGAGGCGCCGCCAGGCGGAAGCCTGCCTGCAGCAGAGCGAGGCGCGCTACCGACGGGCCGCGCAGCTGGCGCGGCTCGGCCACTGGATCTGGGACGAAATCGAAAACCGGTGCTCGTACTGCTCGCCGGAACTGGCAGAGATCTATGGCGTGTCGGTCGACGAATATCTCGAGCGCTCGTCGTCGATCGAGAGTGACCTGCTCTGGTTCCACCCCGAAGACCGCGATCGCTACGCGAAGGTCATCCGCACCGCGGTCGAGAACAAGGCCGGGTACGAGATCGTCGCGCGAATCATCCGCGGCGACGGAGAAGTCCGCTGGCTGCACGAACTGACCGATGTCGTGCTCGGCGAAGATGGCACCCTGTTGCAGACGGTGGGCGTCCTGCAGGACATCACCGAAGCCAAGCGGATCGAGACCGATCTGACCAACGCGAAGGAAGCCGCCGAGTCCGCCAATCGCGCAAAGTCGGAGTTCATCGCCCATATGAGCCACGAGCTGCGCACCCCGCTCAACGCCATCCTCGGCATGGCGGAGATCATGGAACATCGGACGTTCGGCGATCTCGGCCACGCGAAATACGGGGAATACGCAAGCGATATCGTCGGCGCGGCGAAGCAGCTTCTGGGGATGATCACGGACATTCTCGACCTGTCGCGCATCGAATCGACGGCGCGCGATCTGCGCGACGACGCGATCGATATCCACGACGCCGCGGAAGAGACGATCGCGTTCCAACGCGACGGCATCGGGTCGAACGGGCCGGCGATCGTCAACGACGTCCCGCGCGACCTGCCGCGGCTGCGCGGCGACACCCGCATGTTCCGCCAGGTCCTCGCCAATATTCTGGCCAACGCCGTCAAGTTCACGCCCGAGGCGGGGACAGTGACGCTTGCGGCGGAGCTCGACGAGGCGGGCGGCCTGTCGGTGCGTATCGCGGATACCGGCTGCGGCATCGCCAGCTGCGACATCGAGGCGGTGCTCGAGCCGTTCGGCCAGGCGCGCGCAGGTTCGAGAATAGCGCACCGAGGGATCGGTCTCGGGCTCTCGCTCGCGCGGAAATATGTCGACGCGCACGGCGGTGAGCTGATCATCGACAGCGAGGTCGGCACCGGAACGACGGTGACCTGCCGCTTCCCGCCGGAGCGGACGATCGCGGCGTAGCCGTCTCGGACCGCCAACGACCGTCTCGCCGGCATGGCGCTCGCCGAACGCGAGCGGCCGGCCATGCCACACAACGCAAAAGCCCCGCACCGGCATCCCGGTACGGGGCTTGGTACTGGTAGCGGAGGAGGGACTCGAACCCCCGACACGCGGATTATGATTCCGCTGCTCTAACCAGCTGAGCTACTCCGCCGCAAAGCGGACACGCTATACGGCTATCGCCTCGACACTGTCAAGCGCACGCCGGGTCCTACACACGGCATATGGGCGGT
>JBFHDX010000192.1:0-3524 GCA_041584475.1 Alphaproteobacteria bacterium | reverse complement strand
CGCCCGCGATCGCGACCATGCGCGGGTCCGCCGGCGCCTGCGCCATGGCGGCGGCGGGCAACGAGAGCATCAGACCCGCGGCGAAGATTTCAAGTGTAAATACACGCATCTGCCATGCGATTAAGGGGACACAGTACTTAACTCATGCTCGCATAGGGACGCTTCGTTGGCTGCCGGCGCGATGGATCAAGTATCGTGTCCCCTTGATTGACCCTGTTTCGCTACACCGGCGAGCCGCCGCGCGCCTTGAGGTTGGCAAGGAACTCGCGCCGCGTCTTCGGCCCGAAGGTGAGGAAATGCGGGTCCGGGCGCGCGCGATATTCGGCCCGGCGGCGCTCGATCGCGTCGTGGCGCGCGCGCTTCAGCACCTCGCCGGCATCGATGCCATACGGCCGCGTCGCGTTCAGCCCGAAGATCCGGGCCCGCAACGCGGGCGTCATCGCCGCATAGCCGTATTTCTCCTGGAATTGCTCGGAGATCTGGAAGGACCGGAAGGCCTGGATCTGGTCCTGCGGCGAGCCGTACCAGATGCAGTCCGAGCCCCACAGCACGTTCGCCTCGCCGATGTGCTTGACCAGCTTGCCGACGATGTGCGCCGCCGTATCGGGGTCGCGCATCGCATAGCGCCAGGTGCTGCCGAGCTCGGCATAGACGTTGGCATTGCGGCCGATGCCGCTGTCCTCGACCGAGCGGATCAGCGCGTCCACCCCCTCGCCGCGGTCGGGATCGTACGGCCCCTCGGTCTGGCCGGCGATGAAGCCGGAGTGGTAGACGAGGAAGTTCACGTCCGGGAACATGCGCGCGACGATGCCGATGTCGCTGGCGATGCTGTGCTCGTAGGAGCGCCGGCCGAACGGTAGGCCCTTGTGGATGCAAATGTTCTTCACTCCCAGCCGGCGCGCCCGCTCGATCAGCTTCAGCCCGGTCTCGTCGTGCAGGAAGAAGCCGCGCCCGTCCGGGCCCCACTGGGTGTAGCACTTCCACGCCACGACGCCCCACCTCTCGGCGAGCTCGTCCATGCCCTCGAGGTCGCCGTCCTGGTTCGGGTTGGCGCGGCCGTGCAGCAGCAGCCGGTGCGTGCCCTCCATCGTCTCGACGATGCGGCGCGCCGCGTCCGCCTCCTGGATCGTCAGCAGCTCCGTCTCGCGCCGCGACGGGATGAAGGACAGCACCATCATGTCGGTGTCGGAATCGAGGAAGATGTCCTTGATGAACTGCTCGGCGCCGCCGAGGCCGGTGCGCCCGAGCCCGTGCTGGCCGACGAAGTGGCCCTGCACGTCGAACACGAACTCGCGGCCGCCCAGGGCCTCGAGCGCCGCGCCGGGGTCGACCGCGGCGACCCGGTCGAGCGCGAAATAGCCGCCGGTCTTCCCCGACGCCGCGTTGGCCTCGTTGAAGGCGAGCAGCGTCGACGCCGCGCCGCAGGCCGAGACCATGAATGCGCGCCGGTCGACGCCACGCCGCCGCGCGTTCTCACTCGCCCGTTCCTGCGCCAGCCGGTTCGCCTGCCGCCCGGTCGCGTCGAGCGGCACCGGCACGAACTCGCCATTCGAGGTCGAATCGAGCTTGATCGGCAGGCGCCTGCCCTCGGGATCGAAACGGGTTGCCATGGCGGTCGTCCTCCCCGGCGGCGGTTTCATGGTTAACGGAGCGCCCATCATGCCGCCCCCGGCGCGTGCGCCCAACTCAATTCGCCGCGAGGCGGCGGGCGGGACGCTAGCGAGGCGCGTCCAGGGTCTGCTCCGCGCCGCAGGCGACGCAGCGGAAGGCGCGGCGGTGCAGGATCGAGAGGACCGTCGCGACCCAGGCGTTGAGCCCGCTCACGGTGCGCGCCGACGCTTCCCTCGGCCCGGTCCATTCGGCGAGGACGCGGTGGCCGCAGGCGGCGCAACGCAGCGGAAAGCCGAACACGAGAAAAGCGAGGACGGCGGCCGAGAACGCCGCGACGAGCACCAGCGCCGCGGCCTCGAGCGCCGGCGTGACAACCGCGCCGCCGGAAGCGGGTCCGGCACCGCCCGGCTCCGCCCGCCAGATCCCGGCACCGGCGATTACGATCAGCGCCGCCAGCAGCGCGCAGGCCACGACGACGATGCGCGCGGCCCACAGCAGGCGCCGGGGATGCGGATAGGGCAGCGGGGTCATGCAAGCGGGCATAGCACGGGCGCGGCGCGAGAGGAATTGCCGCGGCCGACCGGGTTGCCTCGCCGCGATCAGATCTCGGGGCAGGAAGGCCTGAACCGGGCGGTCAGCTCGGCCATCTCGCTGCCGTGCAGGTCGGCATAGAGCCTGATACGGCGGTCGCGATCCCGCACATAGACCTCGTGGTAATAGTCGTAGCGCGCCGCTTCGGCGAAGCTGCCGGGCCGCTTCGAGAGGAACTGGATGGCGACGACGAAATAGCCGCCGCCCGGTGCGTCGACGGCCGCCGCTAGTCCTGGGGCGCGACTCCGCCCGGGACGCACGCGCAGCGGCGGGCCAATTTCGGCACCATGGCGTGCTGCGCCCCGGATTCCGCCGACGGCTATCTGCGGACCGCCCCGGTCGGCACGTATGCGGCCGGCGCCTCGCCGTTCGGCGTGCTCGACATGGCGGGAAACGTCTGGGAGTGGACGGCGAGCCGCTTCCCCGGGCGGCCCGGGCTGGTGGTGCTGCGCGGCGGCGGCTGGGGCAACAACCCGTACTGCCTGCGCACCGCCTACCGCCACGGCAACCCGCCCGACATCGGGCTCGACATGGTCGGCTTCCGCTGCGCCGGGGATGCCAAGCCGTGAGGCGACCCTGCCGGCCGCTCAGGTCCCCGCGGCCTCGCGCTCCTGGTACAGCCAGGCGCCGGCCAGCGCCGCGATCGGCGCCTCGAACAGGCCCCAGACGATGGTGACGACGGTCAGGCCGATCGGCACCATGCCGCCGGCGGCGAACGCCGCGCCGATCAGCAGCCAGGCGACCGCCCACAGCGTCAGCCCGGCGATCACCGCCGTCTTCGGCCCGGCGCCGAAGCGCGGCCGGATCGCCGCGTAGATCCAGACCACGGCGATGCCGTAGAGGAAGGTGATGATGACGAACGCCACCACCTGCCCGGCGCCGAACGCGCTCATGCCCGCATCGGTCATGAAGGCGGCCCACTGCTCGGCGAGGATCAGCTCGTTGAGCACGAACTCGCCGACATTCATCACCAGGCCCGCGACGAGGCCGCCCAGTATCATGCGCCCGAAATCGATCTTGCCCATGGCGTCTCTCCTCTCGATCCGGCGCACCTCTGCCGCGCTTCGCGTGCGGCAGTCACCCCTGTCCTCGCGCCGCGGCGTGCGAATGTCAAATCAAGGTTGAGGGTTTAGATTTTCCAAGTGCATGCCGAGCGCCGGGATGGCCACGGGATCGAGACATCGGATCTTCGATCCGATGTCGGTGGCGGCGCGCGGCCCGCACCCCTCCCCAACCCCTCCCCCTGAAGGGAGAGGGACCCGGTCCTGCCGCCTCGACGACAAGCGCCCCTCTCCCGCTTGCGGGGGAGGGGTCGGGGAGGG
>JBFHDX010000191.1:0-4021 GCA_041584475.1 Alphaproteobacteria bacterium | reverse complement strand
CAAGGCGATGGAGCTCGACCCGAAATACACCCAGGCGACCCTCAATGTGGGCAAGTTGCTGCTCGACATGGGGCAACCCGAAGCGGCGATCACCAATCTGCGGCGCGCCAATGCCCTCGATCCGGACAATGCCGTGGCGGAGTTCGCGTTGATCGACGCCCTGCAAGTGAGTGAAAGAGCCGAAGAGGCTGAACGCCTTGCCGAGAGCGTGCTCGAGCGAGACCCCGACGCACCGGACGCATTGCTTCAGCTCGGCAACATTCGCATGATCATGGGGCAACGCGAGTCGGCGGTGGAACTGGCACGTCGCGCCCGTGCACTGGCACCGGAGAGGGCGGGTGTCCTCACATTGTTGGCGGAGGCCGACCGAGACTCGGATCCCGACATCCTGCTTGGCGAAATCCGCGAAAAGCTCAAATCCGATGATGGCCTCGGCTCCACGATCGGCTTGCACTTCGCGGCGGCGCGACTGTGCGAGCGGCTGAAGCGCCATCACGAGGCGTTCGGGCACTTTGTTGCCGGCAATGCCGCCCGCCGCGAGCAGCTTGGGCGGCTGGATTGCGGTTACGACCGCTCACAGATCGAGGCCAAGTTCGATGCCTTGATCGCGAACTTCGGAAAGGAAGACATTACCCCAAACGGTGGGAGTGGTTCCGAGCTGCCGGTATTCATCGTCGGCATGCCGCGCTCGGGTACGACGCTCACCGAGCAGATCCTCGCGAGCCATCCGCAGATCATCGGCGCCGGGGAGCTGATCGAAATCGCCCAGATCGTCCGCTGGCTGCGTAACGTTCACGGCTATCCGAAGCGGATACCGCCCGATCAGATCAAGCAGGTCGCGAACGGTTATCTCAGGCACGTCGGTGCGATCGGGCGCGGCGCGGCGCGCGTGACCGACAAGATGCCGGGCAATTTCCAGCATCTCGGTCTCATCACGCAGATGTTTCCGAAGGCGCGGATCATTCATTGCCGACGCGATCCGATGGATACTTGTCTGTCGTGCTTCGCGCAGAACTTCCGTAACGATGGTTTGGCGTGGACCTGCGATCTCGAGGATCTGGCGCATCAGTATTGCCAGTACCGGCGCCTGATGGGGCACTGGCGCGAGGTATTGCCGCCCGGTCGCATGCTGGAGATCGACTACGAGCAAACGGTTGCCGACCTGGAGGCGCAAGCGCGTCGCCTCATCGATTTCGTCGGCTTGCCGTGGGACGATTCGTGCCTCGCGTTCCATCAAACCGAGCGCGCCGTCGTCACCGCCAGCCGCGCCCAGGTCCGCGAGCCGATCTACAGATCGTCCGTCGGTCGCTGGAAGCGGTACGGGGACGGCGTCCTGCCACTGGTCGAGGGGCTGCGGGCATGTGATTGCGGACCCACGGAACGATGAGGGGACCCGGCCCGGCCATGCCCGCGACGCAGGATCCGCTCGCCGCCGCCTTCGAGCTTCACAAGAACGGCGATCTGGCCGCCGCGGAGCGCGCGTACCGCGCCGTCGTCAAGGCACAGCCGGCCAATCCCGATGCTCTCTATCTGCTGGGCATGCTCTGTCTCGACAGGAACGCCGAGCGCGATGCGGTGCGATATCTGCAGCGCGCGATCAGCGCCGCCGCGAAGGTCGGGCGGCAGGTTGACCCCGGCTGGTACCTTGCGCTCGGCAGCGCGCGCCAGCGCCAGGGCGATCATGAAGGCGCGCTGGCCGAGTTCGACGCAGCCCTGCGCCGACACCCGGGTTCGATCGACGCGCTGTTTTGCCGCGCGACCGCGCTCGCCGATCTCGGCCGTGTGGCGGCGGCACGCGAGACCTATGAGCGACTGTTGGCGGGGCAGCCGAACCACATCGAGGCGCTGAACAATCTCGGCGTGATTCACCGCGAGACCGGCAGTCCGGCGGCGGCGGTCAAGGCCTTTCGCCGTGCCGTGCGCCTCAACCCGCGCTACGTCGACGCGCTGTGCAATCTTGGCCGCGCACTGGCTGACGGCGGGTCCGCGAAAGACGCCCTGCCGATCCTGCGTGCCGCCGCCGACCGGCGACCGCATGACGGCGACCTGCACGAGGCCCTGTTCGACTGCCTGCTGATCGAGTCGCTGGTCGACGAGGTCAGCGATCGTGCCCGTCGGTTCCTCGAACGGCATCCGGATCGGGCACCGGTCGTCGCCATACTCGGCACCGCCCTGCAGTACCAGGGGCGGGCCGACGAAGCGCTGGAGATGTTTCGACGGGCGCTGCGCCTTGATCCGGCCTGCTCGCGCGCCCATCAGGGGCTGACCCAAGGTTCGTCCGAGGCCGGGCGCGACGATCATATGGCCACGATCCGCGAGGCGCTCGATTCCGATCGCCCCGGTCCCTCGGAGCGGGCCGGTCTCTGGTTTGCCATGGCGGAACATCACGCGGCCCGCGGCGAGCACGTCGAGGCGTTCGATGCCTGTGCCGAGGGCAATGCGATAAAGCATGCGCTGTTCGCCGAGCGCGGATACGGATACGATTCCGGGCGCATGGCGCATCAGGTGGACGTGATTTGCCGCGCCTACGATGCGGATTGCCTCACCCGGCCGGCGGCCCGCTCGACGGCGCGTCCGGTCTTCATCGTCGGCATGCCCCGTTCCGGCACGACGCTTACCGAACAGATCCTCGCCAGCCACCCGCAGGTCTTCGGCGGCGGCGAGCTGAACCTGCTGGGCAATGCGGTGGCGGCGCTCTGGGAGCGACACCGGCATCCCCGAGAGACGGCACCCGCGGATGCGTTCGAAGCCGCCGCGGACGCCTATCTGGCGGCGATCGCAAAGCTCGACGACCGGGCGCACCGGGTCACCGACAAGATGCCCCACAACTTCATGCATGTCGGGCTCGTCGTGCGGCTCTTCTCCGACGCCCGCATCATCCACTGCCGGCGCGATCCGATGGATACGTGCCTCTCCTGCTTCATGCAGAACTTTCGGTCGGCGAACCTGTCCTGGAGCACAGATCTCGGCGAAACGGCGGATTTCTATTGTGCCTACGATCGGCTGATGGCGCACTGGCGCGACGTGTTGCCGCCGGGCCGCATGCTCGAGATCGATTACGAGGATACGGTCCGCGACCTCGAAGGTCAGGCGCGGCGCATCGTCGATTTCGCGGGCCTGCCGTGGGACGACGCCTGCCTTCGCTTCAGCGAGAGCGATCGCGTCGTCACCACGGCAAGCCACAGTCAGGTCCGTCAGCGGATCTACACGTCGTCGGTCGAGCGCTGGCGCCGGTACGGGGATCGGGTCGCGCCGCTCGCCCGCGCGCTCGATGCCTGCGGTTGCGGTTCGCCGCCATCGGGACCCGACGCGTGACGCAACTCTCGCTGCCACCGCTTTATGTCCCGGTGATCGCCGGGCCGGCGGCGGACGTCCGGGGACGCGCCCGCAAGCTGGCCCAGGAAGGCGGTGCGAGCGGCACTTTCGTGTGGGCCGAACGCGACGACAGGCTGGAATGCGCCGTCATACTCCGCCCCGAGCAGACATTGGAGAGCTCCCGGCCTGTCGTGCTGGTCGCCGCCCTGGCGCTCGACGATGCGATCGGGGCGAACGCGCCCCCCGGGCTCGAGAGCGATCTCGTCTATCCCGGTATCGTCCGCGTCAATGGCGGACGCGTCGGTGGCGTCGACCTCGTCGCGGACCCCGATTGCGGCGAACGCGATATACCCTCCTGGCTCGTCGTCGCGACGTCGCTGCGGATCACCGGCTCGCCGGGTATCGAGGCCGGCGACAACCCGACCGAAACCTGCCTTCGCGAGGAGGGCTGTGCGGACGCGACGGCACGGTCGCTCGCGGCAGCGTTTTCCCGGGCATTCGTGCACTGGACCGACCGCTGGCTCGACGACGGCTTGCGGCAAATCGCCCGCCACTGGCTGCACCGGGCCACTCGCCATGGCGGCGAGACGATCGTGACGGTGGGTGACGACCTCGTCGCCGGGACAATCGACGGGCTCGACGACTCGGGCGGATTGATTCTCGCGACCGACTCCGCCCGCAGGGTGATCCCGCTCCGCGATGCGCT
>JBFHDX010000190.1:0-4104 GCA_041584475.1 Alphaproteobacteria bacterium | reverse complement strand
CCACGGGCCGAGATCCTCCTCGGCGGGGCTCGCCGGATAGCGCGAGGCGAGTGCGGCGATCAGCGCCCGCTCGACATCCGTGGCCCCCGCGGCGGCCTCTCTGGCGGCGGCCGCCGCGGCATGTGCGCGCTCGAGCGAAGCGCGTTTGTCCTCATCGTCGAAGGCTTCCCACGGTTTGTTGTAGTTCGGGCCGATCGCGTAAGCGATGCCCCAGTGGGCCATGCCGCATCGCGGGTCGTGCCCCAGCGCACGTTGGAAACAGGCGATGGCCTCTTCGTGATTGAAGCCGTAACACCATGCCATTCCGCGATCGAACCAGAGCTGCGCTTCGGGCTCGGCCGTGGTGATCGGCCAGCCGTACGACCCCAGATCATAGTATTCCATTTCGGCCTCCAACCGTCTCCCGCCACGCCAGCATAGCACGGCAAGCCGGAACGGCTTGCAGGCGCCTCCGGTCGGGCGGGTCGGAGCGCCCCCGGGGAGTCGTTGCGCTCACGGTCGCTCCCCGATCCTCCGATCCCCTCGCCGGTACGCCGCGCCTGGTCGAGCGGATAGCCCCCGACCGTCTCCTCGAGCCGTATCTCCGGCGGCTCCTCACAGATGACCCCGAAGCATTCGGCGTCGGTTGCGATCAGGTACGCCCAGTCGTCGGCCGCGAAGTGGAAGAACGACAGCGGGCTCTCCTTCGACCAGAGATGGTGTCTCACCCTGAAGGTCGAATGGGCCGGCCGGAGGTGGTCGCGCCGCGCTTTCGGTCGGCGCGGACCGTGGTTAACATCGCGCGATGTTCGATCCCGCCACCTTCGCCGTGATCATCGCCACGTTCTTCCTCGCTGGCACGGTCAAGGGCGTGATCGGGCTCGGCCTGCCGACCGTCAGCGTCGGCCTGCTGACGGCCGCGATCGACCTGCCGACGGCGATGGCCCTGCTGCTCGTGCCCTCGTTCGCCACCAACCTCTGGCAGGCGCTCGCCGGCGGCCACGGCAGGACGATCCTGCGCCGCATCTGGCCGTTCCTTGCGACGGCGACGATCATGGTCTGGTTCGGCGCGATGGCGCTCACCCGCGTCGACCTCGCCCTGCTGTCGGGGCTGCTCGGCGGCATCCTCGTGGCCTATGCCGGCCTCGATCTCGCCGGCGTCCGGTTCGCGATCGAGCCGCGCCGCGAGATCTGGGCCGGCCCGCTGCTGGGGACGGCGAACGGCATCCTGACCGGCATGACCGGCTCCTTCGTCGTGCCGGGAGTGGTGTACCTGCAGGCGATCGGCCTGCCCCGGGACATGCTCATCCAGGCGATGGGCATGCTGTTCACGGTCTCGACGGTGGCGCTCGCCGTGGCCCTGCAGGGCAACGCCCTGCTGACGACGCAGCTCGGCACCGTCTCGGCGGCGGCGCTCGTGCCGGCGGCGGCCGGCATGCTGTTCGGGCAGCGGATCAGACGACGCCTGTCGGAATCGCTGTTCAGGCGGATCTTCTTCGTCGGGCTGCTCGCGCTCGGCGCCTACATCGTCGCCGGCGCCGCGCTCGATCTGCGTTAGCGGGGGCGTCGCGCGGGGCGGAGCGAGAGAACGGTCCGGGCGGCCGCTCACGCCACGGCGAAATTGCTCAATCGCACCGGCTGGCGTCGTGCGCCCCAGTCGCCGGGCGGACCGTCGAACACGCCGGCGCAACGCGCGCCGCAGTTCGTGCAGGCGCCGTCGTCGGTGAGGTTCCAGTCCGACAGCACGTACCAGTCGCGGCCGATCAGCAGCGCGCCGCAGCCGTGGCAGTAGGTGCTGTCGGCGCGCTTGTCGTGGACGTTGCCGACATAGGCGTGGCGCACGCCGTTGGCGATGGCGATCTCGCGCGCGCGCAACAGCGTCGCGCGCGGCGTCGGCGGGTGGTCGAGCATCTTCCAGTCCGGGTGGAAGGCGCTGAAATGCATCGGCACGTCCGCGCCGAGCCGGTCGACGACCCAGCGCGTCATGCGGTCTATTTCGGCGGACGAATCGTTCTCGCCCGGGATCAGCAGCGTCGTGATCTCGAACCAGACGTCGGTCTCGCGCTTCAGATACTCCAGCGTCTCCAGCACCGGCGCCAGCGCCGAGCCGCAGATCTTGCGATAGAAATCCTCGGTGAACGCCTTGAGGTCGACATTGGCGGCATCGATGTGACGGAAGAACTCGGCGCGCGGCTCGGGACAGATATAGCCGGCCGTCACCGCCACGGTCCTGACGCCTGCCGCGCGGCAGGCGGCCGCCGCGTCGACCGCGTATTCGAGGAAGATCACCGGATCGTTGTAGGTGAAGGCGACGCTGCGACAGCCGAGCGCCTTCGCGGCGCGCGCGATCGTCTCCGGGTCCGCCGCGTCGGCCAGCGTGTCGAACTCGCGGCTCTTGCTGATGTCCCAGTTCTGGCAGAACTTGCAGGCGAGGTTGCAGCCCGCCGTGCCGAACGACAGCACGGGCGTTCCCGGCAGGAAATGGTTCAGCGGCTTCTTCTCTATGGGATCGACGCAGTAGCCGCTCGAGCGGCCGTACGTCGTCAGCAGCAGCCGCTCGCCGTCGCGCGCCCGCACGAAGCACAGCCCGCGCTGGCCGTCGTGCAGGCGGCAGAACCGCGGGCAGAGGTCGCACTGGACGCGCCCGTCATCAAGCGCGTGCCAGTAGCGCGCCGCCACACCGTCGATCGCGTCGCGGCCGTGCGGCGATGCGCCGCGGCGCTGGATAACCCCGTTGCGCGTGCCCATATCGATGATATGGACACCGAACGCGGCAAGCGCAATGCGACGGGCCAGGCAGCACGCAATGCATGAAATACCGCGACCGCGGACGATGGCGGGAGCGCCGGCATGAGCCGGGTGCGGCGTCCTGCCGTCGCCGGCCGGTTCTATCCCGGCGACGCCGTCGAGCTGGCCGAGACCGTGACCGGGCTGCTCGAGCACGCACGCGATGCCGATGCGGCCGGGCGGCGCCCGCCCAAGGCCCTGATCGCGCCGCATGCCGGCTACGTCTATTCCGGCCCGATCGCCGCCAGCGCCTATGCCCGGATCGCCGGGACGGCGCGTCGCATCACGCGTGTCGTTCTGCTCGGCCCGGCGCACCGCGTCGCCTTCGACGGGCTGGCGCTGCCCGAGGCCACGGGATTCGAGACGCCGCTCGGCATCGTGCCGCTCGATGCCGAGGCGATCGCGCGCATCGAGGCACTGCCGCAGGTCGTGCGGCTGGCGTCCGCGCACGACGGCGAGCACAGCCTCGAGGTCCATCTGCCGTTCCTGCAGTCGGTGCTCGGCGATTTCGCGCTCGTCCCGCTGGCGGTCGGCGCGGCCAGCGCAGCGCAGGTCGCCGACGTGTTGGAGGCGCTGTGGGGCGGCGACGAGACGCTGATCGTCGTCAGCACCGATCTCAGCCACTATTGCGACTATGCGACGGCGAAGGCGATGGATGCGGCGACCTCCGCGGCGATCGAGGCGCTCGACGAGCGCGCCATCGGCGCCGAGGATGCCTGCGGCCGGGTGCCGCTCTCCGGGCTGCTGCGCGCCGCCCGCGCCCACGGCCTTGCGGCGCGCACGGTCGACCTCCGCAACTCCGGCGACACCGCGGGGCCGCGCGGCCAGGTCGTCGGCTACGGCGCCTATGTCGTCGGTTGACGCGATCCGCGCGGCGCTGGCGCCGCATGCGGCGGCGCTGCACGCGATCGCGCGCGATGCCATCCGTTGCGGCTTCGATCGCGACGCGCCGGCCCGGCGCCGTGCGCGAGGTCACGATGCGGAAGCGCTGCGGGGCAAACTGGCGAGCTTCGTCACGCTGCGCCGAGACGGCGTGCTGCGCGGCTGCGCCGGCAGCGCCTATGCGGTCCGCCCGCTTGCCGACGACGTGTCGCAAAACGCCTACATCGCCGCGTTCCGCGACAAGCGGTTCGCGGCGCTGGCGCGGGCGGAGTTCGCGGCGACGGTGATCGAGATCTCGGTGCTGGGCCCGCCGGAGCCCGTCGCGTTCGTCGACGAGGCCGACCTGGCGTCGCGGCTGGTGCCCGGCCGCGACGGCCTGATCCTCGAACACGAGGACGCGCGCGGCCTGTTCCTGCCGCAGGTCTGGCAGACGCTGCCGGACCCGCGCAGCTTCCT
>JBFHDX010000189.1:0-4105 GCA_041584475.1 Alphaproteobacteria bacterium | reverse complement strand
GGCTTCGGCGCGCTGATGAAGGCGTACAACGGACAGCGCGTCGGCGCCGCCACCGTCGCGCTCGGCATCGCCCAGGGCGCTTACGACCTCGCCCTCGACTACGCTGGCCGGCGCGAGCAGTTCGGCCGGCCGATCGCCGAATTCCAGGGCCTGCAGTGGCTGCTCGCCGACATGTCGACGCAGCTCGAGGCGGCGCGCGGCCTGATTCACCAGGCGGCCGACTGCGACGGTTTTCCGGACGTCGCCGAGGCGGCGCGGGCCAAGCTGTTCGCCTCCGAGATGGCGATCCGCGTCACGAACGACGCGCTGCAGGTCTTCGGCGCCGCCGGCTACTCCCGCGACAACCCGCTCGAGCGCATGGTGCGCGACGCCCGCATGTTCACGATCGGCGGCGGCACCGCGCAAATCTTGCGAACCGTCATCGCTTCGCGCATTCTCCGGCGCAAGCTGCCACAGACCCGCGACGGCTACATGAACCTGCCGCACGGGGCACGCTGAGGGGCCGCATGCCATGGCAACCGCTGCACAACTGATCGCGCGCCGCCTCGCCGAGGCCGGCTGCCGGCGCGTCTTCGGCATCCCCGGCGGCGAGATCCTCACGCTGATGGAGGCGTTTCGCGCCGAGGGCATCGACTTCGTGCTGGCCAAGCACGAGAACAGCGCCGGCTTCATGGCCGAGGGCGCCTGGCACGCCACCGGCGCGCCGCCGGTCATGCTGGCGACGATCGGCCCCGGCGTGACCAACGCCGTCAACGTCGTCGCCAACGCGAAGCTCGACCGCGTGCCGCTGCTCTTCATCACCGGCGCCGTCGACCCGGCTGAGCGCCACACCTACACGCACCAGGTCGTCGACCACGGCGCGATCCTGCGCCCGGTCGTCAAGGCGAGCTTCGATCTCGTGCCCGGCGCGGCCGACGTGATCGTCGACAAGGCGCTGGCGATCGCCATGGACGCGCCGCCGGGCCCGGTACACATCGACGTGCCGGTCAGCCTCGCCGGAAGCGAGGAGCCGGACGCCTCGCCGGTGCGCCGGCCGCGGCCGATCGCCAACCAGCCGGCGAGCAGCGAGGACCTCGTCTCGGCCCGCCACCTGCTGTCCGGCGCCGAGCGGCCGCTGATGATCGTCGGCTCCGAGACACTGCACTACCCGGACGCGCCGGACATGCTGGCGGCGCTGTCGCTCGATTTCTCGATCCCCGTGCTGACGACCTACAAGGCGAAGGGGACGTATCCCGAGGACGATTTCCTCTCGCTCGGCGCGGCCGGCCTGTCGCCGCTCGCCGACAAGCACATCTTTCCCCTGCTCGAGCAGTCCGACCTGCTCATCCTCGTCGGCTACGACCCCGTCGAGATGCGGCACGCCTGGGTCGCGCCGTGGGACTCGGCGCAGAAGCCGGTCATCGAATTCACCGCCACCCCGAACACGCACTACGTCCACATGTCGAACGTCAGCTTCGTCGGCGACATCGCCGCCAGCCTGCGCACGCTCGCCATCAAGCTGACGCCGAACCCGGAATCGTGGCCGGACGGCGAGCCCGCGCGCGTGCGCCAGGAGCTCGCGGTCGCCTTCAAGGCGGAGGAGGCCTGGGGACCGGCGGCGATCCCGCACGAGCTGCGCAAGCACCTGCCGCCGGAGGCGATCGTCGCCGTCGATACCGGCGCCCATCGCATCGTCTTCAGCCAGGTCTGGATCTGCCACAAGCCGCGCACGCTCCTGCAGTCGGTCGGGCTCGGCACCATGGGCTGCGCGCTGCCGCTGGCGATGGGAGCGAAGCTGGCGGCGCCCGAGCGACCGGTCGTCGCGGTCACCGGCGACGCCGGGCTCGAGATGGTGCTGGGCGAGCTGGCGACGCTGCGTGACCTGAAGCTGCCCGTCGTCGTCATCGTCTATGTCGACGAATCGCTGGCGCTGATCGAGAAGAAGCAGCGCGAGGTCAAGCTGCCGAACCTCGGCGTCGATTTCGGCGCCACCGACTTCGCGGCCGTCGCCCAGGCGCTTGGCGGGCGCGGGCTCAAGGTGCGCGACCGCAAGGGCCTCGCCGCCGCGGTCAAGGACGCGCTGTCGGCGAAGACGTTCACCGTGATCGCCGCGGAGGTCGGTCGAAAGGCCTATGACGGGCGCATCTGACGCGCCATATTCCGTGCATGAGCTATACGCGTGAGAGCATCCGCGACGGGCTGTTCGCCCGGCTCGGCGAGGAGGGCGGCCGGCTCGGCGTGCTGCGCCCGTGCAGCGAGGCCGAGCGCGCGACATCGCGGCGCCGCATGCTGGCGGGGATGGCGCCCGACGCGGACGTCTGGGTGTTCGGCTACGGCTCGCTGATGTGGAACCCGGCGATCCGCTATCGCGAGCGCGCGCACGCGCGCATCTACGGCTGGCACCGCAGCTTCTGCCTGTGGACGCCGGTCGGCCGGGGCACGCCGGACAATCCGGGCCTCGTGCTCGGGCTCGACCGCGGCGGTTCGTGCCACGGCATCGCCTACCGCATCGCCGCAGCGGACCGCGAGGCGGAGCTCGAACTGCTGTGGCAGCGCGAGATGGTCTCCGACGGCTACCGCCCGCGCTGGGTGCGCGCGCATTGCGGCGGGCGCGCGCTGCGGGCGCTGACCTGGGTGATCAACCGCGACGGCGACCGCTATGCCGGGGGCGTCCCGGCCGCGACGGTCGCCCGCCACCTCGCCACCGCGTCGGGGCGGCTCGGCAGCAACCGCGACTATCTCGAGAACACGGTCGCCCATCTCGACGAGCTGGGCATCGCCGAGCGGCCGCTGCACCGCATCCTCGCCGCGGTGCGCGCGCTCGCCGACGGACGGGGAGAGGATTGATGGTGGAGAAGATCAAGAAACCAGAGAGCGAATGGAAGCAGCAGCTGAGCGCCGAGCAGTACCGCGTCTGCCGCAGGAAGGGCACCGAGCGCCCGTTCAGCGGCGAGTACTGGGACTCGAAGGCGCCGGGAACCTACGTCTGCGTCGCCTGCGGCAACCCGCTTTTCGATGCGAAGACGAAGTACGATTCGGGCACCGGCTGGCCCAGCTACTGGGCCCCGGTCGCCGACGACGCCGTCGAGACGAAGAAGGATCTCAGCCTGTTCATGGTCCGCGACGAGGTCGTCTGCGCCGCCTGCGACTCGCATCTCGGCCACGTCTTCGACGACGGGCCCGAGCCGACCGGCAAGCGCTACTGCATGAACTCGGCGGCGCTCAAGCTGATGCCGGAGGGCGGGGGCGAGGACGAGAGTTAGCGGCGCGGCCGCGCCTCGCGCACCGCCTGTTCGCCGGGACGCGGGTTTCCGCGTCGGAACGGTGAATCCCACCCTCTCCCTTCCCTCCCCCATCGAGGGGGAGGGAAAATCCATCCATCTCGGCACCATCATGAACCCCCTCCCCTGGTGGGAGGGGGCAGGGGGAGGGGGACGACAGCAAAAAACGGCCCCTCCCCTCCAGGGGGAGGCGTTGGGGAGTGGGGTACGCCGAGTATAAGCGCCCGAAACGCGCGCCCCGCCCGTGACCTCGAAGCCCGAATGAACGCGCTGGCACGTTTATTGCTTTCTCCGGCGTTCATTGCGTTGAGCATGGTATTTTTTTGCAGATATTCGGGATCGGTTATGGAACGGACAGCGACAGACGCCCTGGAGAACAAGCCGGAACCCGGCGCGGCCGCCGGCGACACGCCCTGCGGGACGGTCCGCGACGACCGCGGATCGGCCGTGGAGAGCGATCCGAAAGCGATCATGGCCGGGCTGCGCGGGGAAATGGAGCGCGTGGCGGTGGCCGGCGATTCCAGCTGCATCTGCATCGTCAGCCCGGACGGCACGGTCGACGACCGGATCGTGAGCGGTCTGGGCAAGCTGATAACCTCCAGCCTGCGGTCCAACGACGCGGCATACCGCTTTGCGGACAGCAAGTACCTCGTCATGCTGCGGCAGATCGACCGCGACGGCGCGGTCGGTTTCATGAAGGGCCTGCGCGACCGGATAATGTCGGAATCCCCGGCCGCCGCCGGCGACGACGGGAACGCAGGCATGACGGCGTCGTTCGGCGGCACGATGATGGACGCGCTGGCGCCCCTGCACGAGCATATGGATCGCGCCTCGGAAGCGCATAG
>JBFHDX010000188.1:0-4221 GCA_041584475.1 Alphaproteobacteria bacterium | reverse complement strand
TGCTGGGATAATGCCTGTACAGCGTACCTTCCGCGATGCCGGCTTCGCGCGCGATATCCCTGATCGTTGTCTCGGTGATGCCCTTTTCGACGAAAAGGCGCATCGCGGTTCGGTCGATCTTCGCCTTCGTCAGAGTGCCATTGCGCATCAACTATAGTGAACGCTCACTCACTTATTTGTCAAGGGGAATTTTCCGTGTGCACGAACCAACGCGCCGTTGCCGGCCCCGCTGAGACATTCAACGGGCCTGTACTCGCGCGGACGTCGCGCGAGGGGTAGGCGTTGTGCACACCCGCTAGAGCATTATCCGATTGGTTCGCGCCAGCCCGCTCCCCCACCCGGCCATCCACAGCCTACGATACCGTTGGGTGGCCGGGTGGGGGAGCGGGCCGCTGCCGATTCCACGCAAGTGGATGAGGTACTAGACGCGGGCGACGTGGCACAGGATGTAGTTGACGAGGGACTGGTTGTCGCCGAGCGGCACCGCCAATGCGCGATATCGCACCTGGCCCTGCGCCGTCGGAAACGAATCGATCTCTTCGACCGGCGCTCCGCCGCGCTCGGTCTTGCGGCCGATCTCGAGGATCCATTCCATGACCATCGAGTTGAATTCGACGTCGCCGTTGTGGAAACTGTGGCCGCCACCCCGCATGATGCCGGAAATCAGCGATTCGAAACGCCACGGATCACCACCGACGCCGACCCGCATGAGCAACGTGTTCGGCCAGTGCAAGGCGATCTGCTTGGGATCGACGTCGCCGCGCTGCGGCCAGCGGCGGCCCTTGCGGAGCCGGTCCCAGTATTCCGGGAGGTTGCGCGGCGCCGTTCGTTCCGAGCGCACGATGCCCTCGGCGGGGCGCGTCGGCTGGACGGCCGGCTTGGCCATGCCGTGACGGTGTCGGCGGATCGATATGCCGGTCAGCGAAGCGGTGTCCGGCAGCTCGAGATCGCCCTCGTCCGCTTCGCCCGCTTCGGTGTTGATCGCGTCGCCGTCGTCGAGCGGCGTCTCGTCCGGATCCTCGGTGCCGTGGCGGTACCGAAAGTCGTGGGGGCCCATGGCGCCTCCGCTTCCGGCGTCAGTTCATGTCGTCGTCGTCCTGCCCGTCGTCGTCGCCATTCCCCGAGGCCGGTTTCTTGCCGGCATTGCCGCCAAGATATCGGTCGAGTGCCGCAATGACGATATCCTGCGCCGACCAACGGGTCCGCGCAGAGGCCATCTTGACGCGCAGGTAGCGATCCGGATCGAGGCGTACGGAGAGGCGCACGCGCCCCATCTTGTCCATCGCCTGCGGCAGCTCGGGGATGTCGGCGGTCTCGCCGACCGGTTCCGGCGCGCAGGGGTTCGCCGGCTTCACCGGCGCCGGCTTCGCCGCGTCGACATCGTCCACGAAGCGGCCATCCTGCATCTGCGGCCCCTCGTCGGCGGTCGGCTTGGCCGGCGGCATGCCGGAGCGGACGACGTCCGCGGAGTTATACGGTGTGCCACCGCTTCCCGTCGACCCGCCGCCGCTCGGCGCCGAATAGGATGCCGGATAGGCCGCACCCTTGCGGGCGAGCAGGGAACCTGTAAGCGATGCTGCTGCCTTCATGATCATCACGCGTTCTTCTCGACGCCGCGCGAACCGAAGCCACGCTTGATGGTCTGGGCATTGCCCAGCGTGAACTTCATCGTGCTGACGGTCTTGGTGAGACGATCGTGCAGGTACTCCCAGAGCTGCACGATTTCTTCGGCCGAGTTGCTTGCCCCGTCGATCTCCATGACGGTGCGGCCGTCGATCATGCTGGCCGCGAAATCGGTCCGATGATGGATCGTCACCGGCGCCAGGGTGCCGTGCTGGGACAGGGCGATCGCCGCCTCGGCCGTGATCCGCGCCCGCGGCGTGGCCGCGTTGATCACGAAGACCAGCTTCTTGCCGAGGCGCTCGACCAGCTCGACCGTCGCGCCCGCGGCGCGCAGGTCGTGCGGGCTCGGCCGGCACGGAATGACCACCAGATCGGCGACCTCGATGACGTGCTCGATCGTCGTGGTGATCGCCGGCGGCGTGTCGATGACGCACAGCTTGATGCCGAGTTCACGCAGTTTGGCGACGTCCTCGCCGATCCGTGAAACGAAGGTGTGCGCAAACGCGGGCGCCTCTTCCTTGCGTTCGTTCCACCAGTCCGCAAGGCTTCCCTGCGGGTCGGTATCGACGATGGCGACAGGTCCCGCACCGGCGAGCTCCGCCTGCACCGCGATATGTCCGGCAATGGTCGTCTTGCCCGACCCGCCTTTCTGTGAAGCGCACGCGATAATCCGCATCGGCCTTCTCTCCTGGTCGCAAACCTGAGCACAGGCTTGCCCCGCTGTTGGGTGCGGACGAAGCAAAACAGCCGCGCCGCCTCGTCCCGCCCCGTGTCAGTGGCGCCTTGGCGCTCGTTGAAAGCGCATAATACCAAAGCCGACACTAATAATGAAACGTTAATTTGCAGTTAACAAAGTAATGTAAGCCAAGGAAACAAATCAATAGGCGAATTATCTTCAATTTTATATAAATACTTCAATAAAACGATCATGCGCCCGGGGTTATATTGCGAGTCCCGTATCGCCTGGTGCGCTGGCGCCTGCAGCGCCTATCGCGGTTGGGAGGCGCTGGCGCCACCGAACAGATCGGACCGCTTCGAGGCATCCGCATCCGCGGAGTCGGCCAGCAGCTCGGCCAGATAGGCCCAAAGCTTGGCGATCTCCGCCGCCGATTCGCCGTCGGGGTCGACCTCCATTACGGTCAGGCCGTCGAACATGCTCTCAGCGAAATCCGGCCGGTTGTGAATGTGTGTCGGCGCGAGCCGTCCGGCCTCGGCCAGCGTCTTGGCCGCGTCTTCGGTGATTTCCGCGCCCGCGGTCGCCCCGTTGAGCACGAAGACGAGCGGTTTGCCGATGCGCTCGGTCATCTCGATCGTCGCCCCGGCGGCGCGCAGGTCGTGCGGGCTCGGCCGGCAGGGGATAACGACGAGATCCGAAATCGCCAGGACCTGTCCGACCGCCGGTGTCACCGCGGACGCCGAATCGATGATGCAGTGCTGGAACCCGAGATCGCGGAGGCGGGCGATATCGTCAGCGAGCGTTTCGATGGTCGTATGTGCGAAGGCCGGACGTTCCGGGGCGCGGCCGTTCCACCACTCGGCCAGCGCCCCCTGCTGGTCGGTGTCGAGCAGAACCACCGGACCGGCGCCCGCGAGCTCGGCCTGGACCCCGACATGCCCGGCGAGGGTCGTCTTGCCCGCGGCGCCTTTCTGGCAGGCGAACGTGATCACGCGCATCGGTGCTCAACTCCGGAACCCATGCCCGGGCAGGGCTGTGTCTGCGACCGGGCGAATTCGGGCCACGCGTCCCCGCCGCGAGGGTCGGTTCGGCGGACCCGGGCGATGGTTCAGCCCGCATGAGTCTAACCGGCCGGAGTCTTAAAAAACGCATAACGGCGGCATTGCAGAATCGACAATTTTCAGCAATTGCCGCCGGCGGTTCGCAGCCGACGGCGGTCCCGGCGCGCCCTCTCAGTCGGCCGCCGTAATCGCGTCGTGTGCGGCGAGCGCCGCCGAATTGACGATGTCGCTGACCGTCGCGCCCATCTGCACGACCTGCGCCGGTTTCGACAAGCCCAGCAGGATCGGCCCGATGACCGTGCCGCCGACGAGTTCCTGCAGCAGGCTCGCGCTGATATTGGCGCTGTGCAGCGCTGGCATGACGAGCACGTTCGCCGGACCCGACAGGCGGCAAAACGGGTAGAGCCGGCGCATCAGCTCGAAATTCAGCGCCGTGTCGGCGGCCATGTCGCCGTCGTACTCGAAATCGACCTTTCGCGAATCGAGAATCCTGACGGCCTCGCGGATGCGGTCGGCGTGCGCCCGCATCGGATTGCCGAAATTCGAGAACGACAGCAGGGCGACGCGCGGCTCGTGGCCGAGCTGACGCGCCTTGGCGGCGCTCTCGACGGCGATGTCGGCGAGCGCCTCCGGCGACGGCAGCTCGTGCACGTGGGTGTCGGCGATGAACACGGTGCGCTCGCGCGCGAAGACGATCTGCAGGCCGATGACCCGCTCCCCCGGCTTCGGGTCGATGACGTACAGGATATCGGTGAAGGCGACCGAGAAGCTGCGCGTGGCGCCGGTCACCATGGCGTCGGCGTCGCCGCAGGCGACCATGCAGGCGGCGAAGACGTTGCGGTCCTGGTTCACGAGACGCTG
>JBFHDX010000187.1:0-4277 GCA_041584475.1 Alphaproteobacteria bacterium | reverse complement strand
TCGGGGCTCGTCAGCCGGCGGTTCATCGAGATCACCTCGTCCTCGCTGACGTCGAGCGTGGTGGCGATCTTCTTGACGTTCTCGGGCGACATGTCGCCCTCCTCGATCGCCTGCAGCTGACCCTTTAGCCGGCGCAGGTTGAAGAACAGCTTCTTCTGTGCCGCCGTCGTGCCCATCTTCACCAGCGACCAGGAATGCAGGATGTACTCCTGGATCGAGGCGCGGATCCACCACATCGCGTAGGTCGCAAGCCGGAAGCCGCGCTCGGGGTCGAAACGCTTGACCGCCTGCATCATGCCGACATTGCCCTCGGAGATCAGCTCGCTGACCGGCAGGCCGTAGCCGCGATAGCCCATGGCGATCTTGGCTACCAGCCGGAGGTGGCTGGTCACAAGCTTCTGCGCCGCCTCCGCGTCCTGGTGCTCGCGCCAGCGCTTGGCCAGCATGTATTCCTCCTCCGGCTCAAGCATCGGGAACTTCCGGATTTCCTGGAGGTAGCGCTGGAGGTTTCCCTCCGGGCTGATTGCAATGCTGGGTAACGTTGCCATACGTGGCGTCTCCTTGGTCATTCGGCCGCGCGCCGGGCGCCCCGCAGGGATCGCGCAGGAACGCTGCCTGTCCTATTATATCTCAATTCTCTGAAATAGTGCGCAACGAACACCCGTCACCCTCGCCCCGCGGGTGTCGGCGCACTGACGGTAATATAGGGTGTCATTGCACTGATTCCAAGATCTCGCACAGCTCCACCATGTCGATCGGCAGGTCCGCTTCGAAGCGCAGCCGTGCCCCGCCCGCCGGATGGTCGAACGCCAGCAGGCGGGCGTGCAGGGCCTGGCGCGGGAACGACCGCAGCGACTCGACAACGGAATCGGGCAGGCCTTTAATCCGTGCCCGGCTGGCGCGGCCGTACAGCGGGTCGCCGAGCAGCGCGTGCCCGATATGGGCAAGGTGCACGCGCACCTGGTGCGTGCGTCCGGTCTCGAGCCGGCATTCGACGAGGCTGGCGCGGTCGCCGAAGCGGCGCAGCACTCGGTAGCGCGTCGCCGCCGGCTTGCCCCTGTCGGCGCGCACCACCGCCATGCGCTTGCGATTGCGCGGGTCGCGGCCGATATTGCCCTCGATCCGCCCCGACGGCGGCGACGGCACGTCCCAGACCAGCGCCACGTAGGCGCGCTCCGCGGTCCTCGCTTCGAACTGCCGGGTCAGGCTGCGATGCGCGGCGTCGGTCTTGGCGGCGACCATGACGCCGCTCGTGTCCTTGTCGAGCCGGTGCACGATGCCGGGCCGCCGCACCCCGCCGATGCCGGACAGCGACGCGCCGCAATGGGCGATCAGCGCGTTGACCAGCGTGCGGTCCGGGTTGCCGGGCGCCGGGTGCACCACCAGTCCGGCGGGCTTGTCGATCACGATCACGTCCGCGTCCTCGTACAGGACCGCCAGCGGAATCTCCTGGCCGGCGGGTTCGTACGGCGCAGCCTCGGGCACGATCGTGGCGAATGTTTGGCCGGGTTTGACCCGGTATGACGGCTCCGTTATGGTCTCGCCGCCGGCGCTGACGCGGCCTTCCTCGATCAGGGCTTTCAGCCGGCTGCGCGAGAGGTCCGGGTGGCGCGCGGCGAGGATCCGGTCGAGACGCTGGCCGGCCTCGTCGGCCTCCACCCGGTGGATCAACGTGGTTTCCGGCGCCGCCATGACGGGCCGACAGTGGACGAATCCATGCAGGCACTCAAGGCTCTCGTCATCTTCCTCGGCGTGCTGCTCGTCGTCGGCATGGGCCTGTTCGCCTACGGCATCGTCGTCAAGTTCGGCAGCGTGACCGACACCGGGGAATCCCCGGCCGAAGCGGCCTCCGGCACCCCGTGGCCAAAGGACGCACGTGTCCGGGTCCCGGCCGGCACGGAAGTGCTCGACGCCTTCGTCGCCGAGGGCCGCATCACCATCCGCGTTGCGTTGCCGGATGGCGGCGAGCGGTTCATTGTCTTCGATCTGGCGAGCGGGCAGCGGCTCGGCGCCATCGATCTCGTGCCATCGGGAGGTGGAGGGTGAATTTCGGCAGCGACAACATGGCCGGCGCGGCGCCGGAGATCCTCGACGCGCTGGCCCGCGTCAACGGCGGCCGCGTCAAACCCTACGGCGACGACGCGGTGACCGGGCGCGTCGCGGCGCGCCTCGCCGAGGTCTTCGAGACGGCGGTCGAGGTCTTCCCCGTCGCCACCGGCACGGCCGCGAACGCGCTGTCGATCGCGCTCATGTGCCCGCCCTGGGGCGCCGTCTGGTGCCACCCCGAGAGTCACGCCAACACCGACGAGTGCGGCGCTCCCGAGTTCTATACCGGCGGCGCCAAGCTGCACCCGGTGCACGGCGAGCACGGCAAGTTCACGGCCGAGGCGCTCGCCGAGGCGATCCGCTGGGCCGGCTACCGCGGCGTGCACGAGGCGCAGCCGTCGGCGGTGTCGATCACCCAGGCGAGCGAGGCGGGCACCGTGTATTCGCCCGACGAGGTGGCGGCGATCGCCGAGGTCTGCCGCGGCCGCAAGCTCGGCCTGCACATGGACGGCGCGCGCTTCGCCAACGCCCTGGTGACGCTCGGCTGCAGCCCGGCGGAGGCGACCTGGAAGGCCGGCGTCGACATCCTCTCCTTCGGCGCCACCAAGAACGGGGCGCTGGCCGCCGAGGCGGTCGTCGTCTTCGCGGAGTCGCTGCGGGCCCGGACGGAAGAGCTCGCATTCAGGCGCAAGCGTGCGGCGCACCTGTTCTCCAAGATGCGGTTCCTCTCGGCGCAGCTCGAGGCCTATCTCGCGGACGACCTGTGGCTGCGCAACGCGCGCCACGCCAACGCGATGGCGGCGCGCCTCGCCGAAGGCCTCGTCGAGATCCCGTCGGTGCGGCTCGCGCACCCGGTGCAGGCGAACGAGATCTTCCCCGTGCTGCCGGCCGCGATGCGCGAGGGGCTGCGCCGCGACGGCTTCGAGTTCTACGACTGGCCCGACGCCGGGCCGGACGGCGTGCGCCTGATCTGCGCCTTCGACACGGCGCTGGCGGACGTCGACGCCTTCCTCGCCTCGGCCCGCGCGCACGCCGGCGCGGCGGCATAGATCGCCGCGGTCGCGTCGCGCGCAACATGTCGGCATCATGCTGTCGGGCGGTCCTTCAGGCCCGACCTCTCCTCCAAACAGGAAAGCAGCCGATTCGTATGGCGGTTATCGAGGTCGAAATGCGGCCTGAGATGAACCAGCCGCAACCGGCACCCGGCGAGCTCCTTGAACGAACCCGTTGCGGAAGTCTCACAAAGGAGCCCCGGCGATGCGAGACTGAGTGGGAGAGGAAGAAATCGCTTCCGAAGGTTCAGCGATGGCTGTCCAGCCGATACATTCGAAAATAATCAACAAGGCGGCGAGAGAAATCCTTCGACCACTCGGCGTGCGTCAGAAAGGACGGTCCCGTCTCTGGTACGACGACGCGGGTTGGTATGCCGCGGTAATTGAGTTTCAGCCGTCTTCCTGGTCACGGGGAACGTATCTCAACGTCGCGGTTCACTGGCTATGGTACCCGCAAGACTATTGGTCATTCGACCTGGGCGGACGGGTCCACCGTTACGTCGAATTCAAGCGTGAGGAGCAGTTTGCAGAGGCGGCGCAATCACTGGCCCAGCTTGCAGCCGACAGAATCCAGGAGTTCCGGACCAACCTGGCAACGTTGGACGCTGCCTACCAATATGCGAGCTCGAAATACGCCGCGAGGGGCAGCGGCTGGCCAAGCCTGCACCTCGGGATCTTGGCGGCGCTTGGCGGCAGTCCCGGAGAGGCGCAGGAGCGCCTGACGGAGGCACTGGCGGATCCTCCCGAGTACGAATGGGACGCAAACATGAATTCGTTCATCCATTCGGCTTTGAGCAAGCTGGATGACCGACCCGGATTTCGTGACTGGGTCGAGGAGAATATCTCCGTGTGCCGGGCGCTCCTCAGGCTTCCTGGCAGCGGCAAACCATGCCTGCCTGACCAATAGGCCCGACTGACACGGCACAATTGCCTGTTGCCTCCCGGCTTATCCCGGTCATCCCGCGGATAACGAGCCACCCCGAAAACGGACGCGCTCTGTAGCCGGGCGGGGTGCGGCCCGCATCGCCGACCTGGCAGCCAGATTTACTCTCCCCCTCCGGCCCGCCGCCGCTACAATGCGGCATGCGCCGGGAGCTGACACTTCATCCGGACTCGCGCTGCGCGGCGGTGACCCACATCGAGGTGGACGCCGCGCGCCCCAGTGCCGGCAAGCTGCTG
>JBFHDX010000186.1:0-4291 GCA_041584475.1 Alphaproteobacteria bacterium | reverse complement strand
GAAGTAGGCACCGACTGGGCCGTAACCGTCCTTGAAACGCGCCAGCACGATGCGATTTTCCATCTGCGTCATCTTGGCGCCGGCGTCGATCATGAGCCCGTAGGCAGACGCGGACGACCAGGGCGCATACCAGGTGCGGCCGGAACCTTCGCCCACCGAACGCGGTTTGAAGATGTTGGAGGCGCCGCCCGCGCCGCAGATCACGGTCTTGGACTTGAAGACGTGGTAGTTGCCCGTGCGGACGTTGAAGCCGACGGCACCGGCAACCCGGTTCTCCTTGCCGTCGTCCATCAGCAGGTGCGTGACGCAGATGCGGTTGAAGACCTTGTCCGCCGATTTCTTGGCGGCCTCGGCGACGATCGGCTTGTAGGACTCGCCGTGAATCATGATCTGCCATCGCCCTTCGCGCAGGTAGTGCCCGGTTTCCGGGTTCTTCATGATCGGCAGGCCCCATTCCTCGAACTGATGTACCGTGGAGTCGACGTGACGGGCCATGTCGAACAGCAGGTCTTCCCGCACCAGCCCCATCAGGTCGATGCGCGCGTAGCGGACATGGTCCTCCGGGTCATTCTCGCCCCAGCGGGTGCCCATGTAGCAGTTGATGGCGTACAGACCTTGGGCGACCGCACCGGAGCGATCCATGTTGGCCTTCTCGGCGATGACGATCTTCTTGTCCTGACCCCAGAATCTCGCCTCCCAGGCGGCACCGGTGCCGCCAAGGCCTGCACCGACGACCAGGATATCGATGCCGTCTTCGACGACCGTCTTGTAAGCCATCAGTAATACACGCCTTTCTTCATCTTGAGGCCGGCGGCCTGCAGCGTATGCAAGCCGCCCTCATCCATGCGGATATATTTCGGCTCGTTGTACAGCAGCTGGCTGTCGCGCATCTCGTCGCTGGGTCCGGGAACATCCGCGAGCTTGGGGATCGCCTGACCCCAGGGCTTGGTGGTGATGGGCGACAGGAAATTCTTTTCCGTACCGTTCCGGAAGATGATCCGCCAGGCGATCGTGCCTTTCTCTTCGTCCCGGTGGACGCGAACACTGTGGCCCAGCGGGGCGAAGTCGGCATAGCCGCGCACATCGATCGCATGCTGCGGGCAAGCCTTTACGCAGGAGTAGCACTCCCAGCACATGTTGGGCTCGATGTTGTAGGCGCGGCGATAGGTCTCATCGATATGCATGATGTCCGAGGGACAGATGTCGACGCAGTGTCCGCATCCGTCGCACCTTGTCATATAGACGAAGGTAGGCATTGGTCCGGCTCCTTAGTTTCTTCCGACAGAACGTGCGGGCTGCTTCCTAGTAATGGCGGGGCGCTTCGCGCTTGATGCCAAGCCCCATGTGCATCGGAGCGTCTCGCAACAGTTCCATGGAATGTCGCTTCTGTTGTTCGGGATCGTCACGGGTCTGCGTCGGCAAATTCTCGGCCGTGCCATTGGCCTTGGACATTCTTTTGTCGAAGGCCGCGGCCGGCTTGAAGAACATGTGCGAGAACTTGGACCACGGGATCGATACGAACAGCACCGTCGTGGCGATAAGGTAGAGCGCCAGGAAGATCGTCGCCCAGGCACCGCCGCCCGCCGCCTGCAGGACGGCCCAGACCAGGCCGAACGTGGTACCCAGGACGAGGCTGACGACGAACAGGTCGGCGCGCACGAAGCGGAACGGCGAATTGCCCTCGGCGGCGACGTCGACGCGGATGAAGAACCAGAACCAGTAGCCGCCGACGCAGACCATCAGCGCGCCGAGATACCAAAGCGCCGGCAGGCCGGCGGGCGCGGCCGTGGCCGGCGTCGGAAAGGCGAAGACCATGATGGCGGTGGCGACGACGTAAATGACGAAGCCGTACATCGTCAGCAGGTGGGCCAGCCGGCGCTTGACGGTGCAGAACTCGCCCGAGGTCATGACGTCGACCACCGCGGTCTGCGCCGCGATCGCGATCAGCTTGCCGCCGCCGACTTCCTGCTTTGCCCTGCTCCTGGCGCTGCGCATGTTTTCGAAGAAGTACCTGGCACTCCGCTTGTGCCAGACGTCGAGCAGCGTGCCAGCCACGACCAGGACGAACATGACGACGACGTAGGTCTGCATGATCGCGGGTGGAATGGACGCCGAAAGCTCGGCGAAGGGATTGCTGGTGAACACTGGACTGCCCCCGATTCTGGCGCGTTTTTTTGTCTCTGAGATGCCGACGCCCGAATGGACGCCGTGGGCCCCGGCCCATTATTCGGACGAACGAGCAATCCGAGTCAACCTTTGACCACACAAAAATGTGGACAATCGAGATCCGGCCCGAACGACGACCTGTCGATGTCCGGATACGGGCCTGAGATCGGGGTTTCGGCGCAGCGGATCCGTCGTGCGCGACGATCGCCCGGGTTTGCGGCAAGGGCCGCTTTCGCGGCGCAGCCAGGGCCGGCGGCAGGATTTCGGACCGGACCGCGGACCTGACGGCGCCCCTCCCTCGCCGACCCTGCGTGCCCCGCACCGGCTCAGTAACGCAGGAACGCCTCGCGCTCTTCCAGCCACGACTCCTCGTCCGCTGCGGCGAGCGCGTCGAGGTCCGACGGCGCTGCCGCCACGTCGTCGACCCATTCGCGCACGATCGGGCCGCCGTTGATGACGTCGATGGCGAGTCGCTCCTGCTCATACTCATAGGGGAAATCGCGCCACAGCGGGTAGTCCGGGTAGAGCCGGCGGATCGCCCTGAACGCCAGCGCCTGCAGGCGCCACGGCCGGAACGCCGCGTGGTCGTAGCCGGGCCCTTCCGCGTGGATCTGCACGCCGTTGCACAGCGCCCCCGCGTGCTTGTGGAAGGTCGGCTCGAACCAGCAGTCGCGCAGGACGCAGCCCTGCAGCCATTCCGGCGCGAGCTCGTTCATCTCGGCGATGACGCGCCGCGCAGCGATGTCGGGCGCCCCGAACAGCTCGAGCGGCCGCGTCGTGCCGCGACCCTCGGACAACGTCGTGCCCTCGAGCATCACCGTTCCCGCATAGGCGCGCGCCATCCAGAGGTTCGGCGCGTTGGGGCTGGGATTGATCCACATCCGCTCGCCCAGCGGCCAGCCGTATCCCGGCGCGGCATCCGGTTGCCAGCCCTTCATCGCGATGACGCGGTACTCGACGTCGAGGCGAAGCGTCGCCACGAACCACGCGCCGAGCTCGCCGAGCGTCAGGCCGTGGCGCATCGGCAGCGATCCGGCGCCGACGAAGCTCTCCCAGCCGGCCTGCAGTCGCGTGCCCTCGACGGGACGGCCGGCGGGATTGGGGCGGTCGAGCACCCACACCGCCTTGCCGTGCCGCGCCGCCGCCTCGAGGACGTAGCGCAGCGTGGTGACGAAGGTATAGATGCGGCAGCCGAGATCCTGCAGGTCGACGAGGAGCACGTCGAACGTCCCCATCATCGCGTCGGTCGGCCGGCGCACCTCGCCGTAGAGGCTGAACACCGGGATGCCGTGCACGGGATCGTCGTAATCGGGCGACTCGACCATGTTGTCCTGCTTGTCGCCGCGCAGCCCGTGCTGCGGGCCGAACGCGGCGGCCAGCTCTATGCCGGGGCAGGCGGCCAGCGCGTCGAGCGAATGGGTGGGGTCTCGCGTCACCGAAGCGGGGTGCGCGAGCAGGGCCGCGCGCCGGCCTGAAAGCGGCTTGCGCAGGGCGGGCTCGGCGAGCAGTCGATCGATGCCGAATTCCATCGTCGCTACGCTGGTGGAAGTTCGAGCGCGAAGCAATCGGGATGATGAAAATCCGGCTTGCCCGGCGGATGCGCGAGCGCCCAGTACGACATCCGCCCGCCCGCATCCTCGATCACGGCGGCGACGCCGAGGCGCCAGGCCGCGTCGCCGGGCAGGTCCGGCAGGCGGTCGAGCGACAGCGAGGTTTGCAGGGTAAAGGTGTCGCCGTCCCCCCGGGTCTCGATGCGCGGCGCGTCGATCTCGCGCAGGGCACGCATGCCGGCGCGGTGGTCGTCGAAGCCGTAGGCCGCCCATTGCGTGGACGGGGCGAGGTTGAACTCGAAATATTCGCTCGCCGACGGCACGCGGACGAAGGCCTCGAAGCAGGTGTGGCGCCACAGCCCGTCGGCGCGCTTGGCCGCGACCACGGGCGGCAGTTGCAGATCGGCGATCGTGCCGGTGACGACATAGCGCAGCAGCAGCTTGCCGGCACTGGGGCGCGCGGCGTCCACCTCGATGTGGGTCACCGCCGCGCAGCGCGAGTCCGGATGAAGTGTCAGCTCCCGGCGCATGCCGCATTGTAGCGGCGGCGGGCCGGAGGGGGAGAGTAAATCTGG
>JBFHDX010000185.1:0-4366 GCA_041584475.1 Alphaproteobacteria bacterium | reverse complement strand
GTCGCGGTCTTCATGGGCGGCGGGCCGGCGGTTGTGCGTGCGGCGGAAGCGCTCGACGCCTTCGACCAGTTCGACGGCGAGGTCTGACCCCGCCATGCCGGGCGCGGCGCAGTGAACAGATGCGGCGCCGAGGTGACCTTGCCTGACGGGCGTTTCGGCCGAGGACCGGGGACGCGTCGGGCAGGCGCGACGCCGGGCCTCGCGCACTGCGATGACGGAAGAAACAATCCCGAAAATGTCGTCACCGGCCCGCAAACCCGGCTGCGGCACAGCGACCCGCGATTGCCGCTTCGACACCCCATACAAGGATTGACTTTGTGAGTCCTCTTTCCTAAAGCTCTCTGCGACGCCTGCGGTGGTGGCAACTGATTCCGTTCCGCGCATTTCTTCGCAAACGACCGTGATCCGCTGGAATCTGAAAAAATCTCGGACGGCAAATTCCGACATTGCGGCGAAATCGCCAGAAGAAGGCAGATCACCGCAGGCCCTGGCAGGTGCGCTGCATCGAGCACGTGCCGTGTTTCATTGAACCGATGAGGGCGAGGGGCGCTCCAATACCAACGAGAGGCTGTCTCACCACATGACGGGTTTACGGACGATTCCGTTCTTCAATTACGCGGCGCTGTATCTTGAACGGGAAGAGGAGATCATCGAGACCCTGCGAGACGTCATGGGCCGCGGGGCATTCATTCTTCAGCAGGACCTTCGGGACTTCGAGGCGAAACTGAGGGCCCTGCTCGACGTAAAGTACGCGTATGGCCTCGCCGACGGCACGAACGCGCTCATCCTCGGTCTGCGTGCGGCCGGAATCGGCCCGGGTGACGAGGTCGTGGTCCCGTCGCACACTTACGTCGCGTCGGCCGCCTCCATCCATTTCGTCGGTGCACAGCCGGTCTGCGTCGAGATTGGACCCGACCACATGGTCGACCCCGAGTCCGTCGAACGGGCCATAACGTCGCGTACGCGGGCTATGATGCCGGTCCATATCAATGGCCGCACCTGCGACATGGATCCACTGCAGGACATTGCCCGACGCCACGACATACTGATCGTCGAAGATGCGGCGCAGGCCCTGGGATCGAAATACAAGGGCCGGTGCGCCGGTACGTTCGGAGCATTCGGGACGTTCAGCTTCTACCCCGCGAAACTGCTTGGCTGCTTCGGCGATGGCGGCGCCCTTGTGACCAACGACGACGCGATCGCGGAGCAGGTCGGCCTGCTGCGCGACCATGGCCGCAACGCCGACGGCCGCGTCGTCGCCTGGGGAACCAACTGCCGGCTGGACAACATCCAGGCCGCTGTTTTGAGCATGAAGCTGAAATACTACGAAGACGAGATTGCGCGGCGGCGAAGCATCGCCAGCCGCTACGACGCGGCCTTCAAAGACATCGACGACATCACCCTGCCGCCTGGGCCCGACGAGAATGCCGACCACTTCGACATTTACCAGAACTACGAACTGGAGGCCGGCCGTCGCGACGAACTGCGCCGCTACCTCGATGAGCGGGGCGTCAAGACGGTCATCCAGTGGGCGGGAACACCGGTGCACCAGTTTGAGGAACTCGGCCTCGAGGCCGATCTTCCCGTGACCGACCGGTTCTTCGAGCGGTGCTTCATGTTGCCGCTTTATCCCGCGTTGGGCGACGACGAGGTGGAGTATATCTGCGGTGCGGTTCGCGCCTTCTATGGCGCCGGTGGCTGAGTAGTCGCCAGATGCCGATCGCCCCCGCCGGACTGGGTCCGCTCTCGGATCCGCGATGCTTCACCGAGCCGGTCTCCATCGCCGGCCGCTCGCACGAGGAACTGCGCGCCGACCTGGCCATGATGCTGACGATCCGCTTCGCGGAGGAAGCGATCGCGGAACTCGTCGAGAACGGCGAGGCCCGTTGTCCGTGCCATCTCGGAATCGGCCAGGAAGCGATCGCCGTCGGCGTCTCGGCGAATCTTCGCCCCGCTGACCGGGTGTTCGGAGCGCACCGCTCACACGCCCATTATCTGGCGCTCGGCGGCGACCTCGACGCCATGATGGCGGAGGTGCTGGGAAAGGACGTCGGTTGTTCCAGAGGGTTCGGCGGATCGATGCACCTCTATGGCGGAGAGGTGGGCTTCCGGGGTTCCGTGCCCATCGTCGCCGCGACCGTCCCGATCGCGGCGGGCGCCGCCCTGGCGGCAAAGATGGACGGCAATGAAGACGTGGCTGTCAGCTATTTCGGGGACGGGGCGGCCGAGGAGGGCGGCATTCACGAATCGCTCAATCTTGCGGCGATAATGGCGCTGCCGATCCTGTTCGTCTGTGAAAACAATCTCTATTCGAGTCACCTCGATATCGGGCAGCGGCAACCGAGCGACCGCATCGCCCGCTTCGCGGAGGCACACTGCATTCCCGCCCGCGTCGTCGACGGCAACGACGTCGGCGCCGTGCGCGAGGCGGCCACCGCCCTCGTGGAGCATGCACGCCGGGGAGGCGGTCCGGGGTTCCTCGAAGCCGTCACCTATCGCTGGCGTGGTCATGTGGGCCCGAAGGAAGACGTCGACGTCGGCGTGCGGCGCAGTGCCGAGGACCTCGCGGCGTGGAAAAAACGTGATCCGGTCGGTCGGCTGCGTGCGGCGATGATCGCGCGTGGCGACGTCGGGGACGAGGAGCTGGAAGCGCTGGCGGACGAGCGGCGGGCCGCAGTCCAGTCCGCGGTCGAGGCCGCCCGCCGCGCACCCTATCCGCCCGCCGCGGCGCTGCATCGCGCCGTCTATGCCGACCGAGGAGGCGACATTGGCTGAGGGCCGCGAAAGCCTCGTCTACGCCGAAGCGATCCGTGACGCCTTCCGGTATCTCCTGGGCCGGCACCCAAACGTCTTCGCGATCGGGCAAGGGCTCTGGAGCCCGTGGTATGTCGGCAGTTCGATGCGCGACCTGGACAAGGAATTCGGGGCGGCGAGGGTGATCGACTCACCGGTCTCGGAACTCGCCTGTACCGGCGCCGCGATCGGCGCCTCGCTGTGCGGATACCGGCCGATCGTCGTGCATCCACGCATGGATTTCATGCTGCTCGCCGTCGACCAGATCGTCAACCAGGCCGCCAAATGGTCGCACATGTTCGGCGGCCAGGCCCATCCCGCGGTGACGATTCGCGCCATCGTCAACCGCGGCGGCGAGCAGGGTGCGCAACATTCGCAGGCCCTGCATGCGTGGTTCGCCCATATCCCCGGTCTGCGCGTCGTCATGCCGGCGACCGCGCGCGACGCGCGCGACCTGCTGATCGCCAGCGTGATGTGCGACGATCCCGTGCTCTACATCGACGACCGCTGGCTGTACGAAACGCGCTCGCCGGCGAGTGCGATCGTCGAAACCGATCTGCGGCAGGAACGGCCGGCCGTGTTGCGCGAGGGCTCCGACATAACGCTGGTCGGTGCGAGCTTCAGCACGCATCTGATTAGCGAGGCCGCAACGCAGCTTGGCGAGGCCGGGATCGAGGCGGAGATCATCGACCTGCGCATCATCAATCCGCTCGATGCCGAGCCGGTCGTGCGGTCGGTGGAACGAACCGGACGGCTGCTCGCGGTCGACGGCGGCTGGCAAACCTGCGGCCTGGCGGGAGAAGTACTCGCCGCCACCTGCAGTCGCCTCGACCCCGCTGCGCTCAAGGCGTCGCCCGCGCGGATCAGCCTGCCGGATGCGCCGGCACCGACCAGCGCGCCGCTGGAGAAAGCCTACTACCCGACGGTCGACGCGATCGTGGCCAAGGCCAGGCGCATGGTGATGGGCGGGCGTGTCGCGCATGATCAAGCGTAGTTTCGATATCGCCGCGGCACTGCTGGGACTGGCCGCCGGATCGATCGTACTCGTGCCGGCCATGCTCGCAGTGTGGCTTCAGGATTTCCGTTCGCCGCTCTACAAGGCGCCGCGGATGGGGCGTGACGGGCGGCCGTTCCGCATGGTCAAGATCCGTTCCATGGTGAGCGACGCCGACCGGACCGGCGTCGACTCCACCTCGTCCCGCGATGCCCGCATCACCAGGGTCGGGCGGATCATCCGCGCCTACAAGCTGGACGAGCTGTCGCAGCTGTGGAACGTGCTGACCGGGGAGATGAGCCTTGTCGGGCCGCGCCCCAACGTCGAGCGCGAGACCCGCCTCTACACGGACGTCGAGAAGCGGCTCCTGTCGGTGCGGCCGGGCATAACCGACATCGCGTCGATCGTCTTCGCCGACGAGGGCGAAATCCTGGACGGCTGCGACGATCCGGACATCGCCTACAACCAGCTCATCCGGCCGTGGAAAAGCCGGCTCGGCCTGTTCTACATCGACCACGCGTCGTTCGGGCTCGACCTCCGCATCATCGGGCTCACCGCGCTCGCCATGGTGTCGCGCCG
>JBFHDX010000184.1:0-4492 GCA_041584475.1 Alphaproteobacteria bacterium | reverse complement strand
GCGCCGCACGTGGTAACGGGGGCGCGCGGCGGCGGGTGGACGCGGGCCGCGTCTGCGGTCGATCCGGTGCTCGCCGTCATGGCGCTGGCGTTTGCCGGCCTGTCGATCCTGGATCCGGCACAGGCACTCGAAAGCCTCGTCTTCACGGCCGAGAGCCTGGCCTGGATCTCGCCGTTTCTGCTGTTGGCCGTCGGCATCGCCGCCTATGTCCGGGCCGCGCGGGCGGACACGCTGATCACGCGCGCGTTCGCCGGGCGCGTGGCGCCGATGATTCTCGCGGCGGCGCTGTTCGGCGCGCTTTCTCCGTTCTGCTCGTGCGGCGTCATCCCGCTGGTCGGGGCACTGCTCAGCATGGGCATGCCGTTGCCCGCCGTCATGGCCTTCTGGCTGGCGTCGCCGATCATGGATCCGGAGGTGTTCGTGCTGACCGCCGGCGGCCTCGGTCTCGGGTTCGCGATCGCGAAGACGATCGCGGCCGCCGGCATCGGCGTCGCCGGCGGGTTTGCGACGCTCGCCGTGTCGCGGCTCGGCGGCTTCGAAGCGCCCCTCAAGTCGCGACCTGGCGGGTGCGCCGTTCGCGGCCTCACCGGGGCCGAGGCGGTCCGCTGGCGGTTCTGGCGCGAAGATGAGCGCCGCCACGCGTTCGTCGCGGAGGGCGCCAGCAATGCATGGTTCCTGATCCGCTGGTTGACGCTCGCATTCCTGCTGGAAAGCCTGATGCTCGCCTGGATGCCCGCCGACCTGATCGGCGCCTGGCTCGGCGGCGGCAACCTGCTGGCGGTGCCGACGGCCGCGATCGTCGGGGCGCCCGCCTATCTCAACAGCTACGCGGCGATACCGACGACGGCCGCGCTCATCGAACTCGGCATGACGCCGGGCGCGGCGCTGGCGTTCATGACCGCAGGCGCGGTCACCAGCATCCCGGCCGCCGTCGCCGTCTACGCGCTGGTCCGCCGCAGCGTGTTCGCCGCCTATGTCGGCTTCGGCCTCGTCGGTTCGATGCTGGCCGGCTATGCCTATCAGCTCTGGCTCGGCTGATCGTCGGCCGCCGGTACCGTTGCCCCGGATCGGCGCAACATGCCGCCGAGCAGCTCCGCCGCGCCGATAACGCCCGCGAGGCGGCCGTTCTCGTCGATCAGCGGCATCGGCCGTCCGGTCGCATTCTGCACCTCGATGGCGATCCGCATCGGCGTGTCGGGACTGCCGGAGACGATGGCTCCGCCTGCCTCGGCGAAATCCAGCGAATTGTCCCAGGCGATGCAGCGGATCTCCTGCTCGCCGTCGAGCCAGGCCGCGGGCCGGTCCTCCGCATCGAGCCGGCAGCGGCTGCTGCCGGCCTGGTCGAGCAGCACGATCTCGCGCGCCTGAGGATCACGCGCGAGCTTCGCAAGCGGCCGCATCAGACTGCGCCCACGCAATACGTTCAGCGGGTTCACGTTGGCGACGAACGCGCGCACGTAATCCGTCGCCGGCGCGGTGATGATCTCCTCCGGCCGCCCGTACTGGATGATCCGCCCGTCCTGCATGATCGCGATATGGGTGCCGATCTTCAGCGCCTCGTCGAGGTCGTGGCTGACGAAGATGATGGTCTTCCTGAGGCTGCGCTGCAGCTCCAGCAGCTCGTCCTGCAGGTGCTCGCGGATCAGGGGATCGAGCGCCGAGAACGGCTCGTCCATGAGCAGGATGTCGGCGTCGGTCGCGAACGCCCGGGCGAGGCCGACGCGCTGTTGCATGCCGCCCGACAGCTCGTGCGCGTATTTGCCGGCCCACTGCTCGAGCCCGACAAGCTTGAGCTTCTCGCCGACGATGCGCTCGCGCTCGGCCCGCGGCATCGCCCGCAGCTCGAGGCCGAGCCCGACATTCTCGGCCACCGTGCGCCAGGGCAGCAGCGCGAACTGCTGGAAGACCATGGCGATGCGGTTCATGCGCAGCCGCCTCAAGGTCATGGCGTCACACGCGGCGATGTCCACCGGGCCGTCCCGGTCGTCGACGAGGACCGAGCCGCGGGTCACCCTGTTCAGCCCGTTAACGCAGCGCAGCAGCGACGATTTGCCGGAGCCGGAGAGCCCCATGAGCACGCAGATCTCGCCCTCGTCGACCGAGAGCGTCGCGTCGTGCACGCCGACGACGGCCCCGGTTTGCTCGAGGATCGCCGCGCGGTCGGCGCCGGCATCGAGCAGCGCCAGCGCCGCCGCCGAATCGCGGCCGAAGATCACGTCGACGTTGCGGAACTCCACGGCCGCCATGACGTCAGTGTCCCGCGCCCGGAGAACCGGGCTGCTTGAAGAAGCGGTCGAGCAGGATGGCGACGATGACAATCGCGAGGCCGGCTTCGAAGCCCTGCGCGATATTGACCGTGTTGAGCGCTCGAACGACCGGCTTGCCCAGTCCGTTGGCACCGACCAGGGCGGCGATCACCACCATCGACAGTGACAGCATGATGCATTGCGTCAGCCCCGCCATGATGGTCGGCATCGCGTGCGGCAGCTCGACCTTCCACAGCAGCTGCCGGTTGGTGGCGCCAAACGCCTCGCCCGCTTCGATGAGCTGTTTCGGGACGCCCGACACGCCGAGATAGGTGAGGCGGATCGGTGCAGGGATCGCGAAGATCACCGTCGAGATCAGGCCGGGCACGACGCCGAGCCCGAACAGGATCAGCGTCGGGATGAGGTACACGAATGTCGGAATTGTCTGCATCAGGTCGAGCACCGGCCGGATCGCCGTGTACAGCCACGGCCGGTGCGCCGCCGCGATGCCGATCGGGACGCCGACGACCATGCAGACGAGCGTCGCGAAGAGGACCAGCGCCAGCGTCTCCATCGTCGGCTCCCAGTAACCGAGATTGAGGATCAGCAGCAGCGAGACGACGACCATGGCCGCCAACTTCCACGAGCGGTGCAGCCACCAGGCGAGCGCCGTAATGGCGACGACGAGGAGCAGCGGATCGAGCCAAAGCAGCAGGTCGATGAAGCCGTCGATGAAGAAGCCGAGAACGTCGGAGATGAAATTGAAGAACCACGCCGCGTTGTCGTTGAGGAAATCGACGAAATTCCGGATCCAGCGGCCAAGCGGTATCTTGTTGTCGGTCAGCCAGTCGAGCATGAACCAGGCTCCAGGGTCAGAGTGGGGTGGCACCGCAACGCCGGTGGCCGGGCCCCGTGCCGGGGGCCCGGCCGCACGCAGCCGTCATGCGCGGACTCAGAGGCCCAGGGCCTTCCTCACGGCAGCCAGGCCGTCGCCGCCATTCACCGTCGTCACGCCGGCCAGCCAGCTTCCGAGAACGCCGGGGTTCTTCTTCAGCCAGGCCGCCGCAGCCTTTTCGGGCGCGACGCCGTCGTCGAGGATCGCCCCCATGATCTCGTTTTCCATGGCGAGCGTGAATTTCTGATTTTGGAGCAGCCGGCCAACATTCGGGCACTCCTCGACGTAACCCGCCCGGGTATTGGTGTACACCGTCGCGCCCCCGTAATTCGGGCCGAACCAGTCGTCGCCGCCCGACAGGTAGGCGAGCTCGAAATTGCTGTTCATCGGGTGCGGTTCCCAGCCGAGGAAGACGATCCATTCCTTGCGCGAAACCGCGCGTCGCACCTGCGCGAGCATGCCCTGCTCGCTCGATTCGACGAGTTCGAAGCCTTTCAGGCCGAACGCGTCCTGCTTGATCATGTCGAGGATCAGCCGGTTGCCGTCGTTGCCGGGTTCGATGCCGTAGATCTTGCCGCCCAGCTTGTCCTTAAACTTGGCGATGTCGGCGAAATCCCTGAGCCCGCCGTCGGCAACGTATTTCGGCACCGCGAACGTGTATTTGGCACCTTCGAGGTTGATTCCGACGATGTCGACCGAGCCGTCGTCGCGATACGGCTTGATGTCACCCTCCATCGTCGGCATCCAGTTGCCCAGGAAAATGTCGATGTCCTTGTTCTTCATGCTGGCATAGGTGACCGGCACCGAGAGGACCTGCGCGTCGGCATCGTAGCCGAGCGCTTCCAGCACGACCGTGGTGGCGGCGGTGGTGGCGGTGATGTCGGTCCAGCCGACGTCCGAGAAGCGGACGGTCTTGCATGATTGCGGCTCCGACGCCGCGTGAGCGGCGGGTATGGCAAGCGCCAGAACGGCCGCGAGCGCCCCACCGCGCGAGAATAGCTTCAGCATCCTGTTCTCCCTGTCTTGGGTCAAATCCGCGGTCGCCGCCGCGTTCTGACGTGTTCGCCCCGGTATCCTGCCTCGTTCGACGGCATGACGCAACGGAGCGTAATGTTTTTAGATTGACCGTTCAATATAAAAAAATATGATGTGCAGGTTGCGGTTAGACCCGGCAGACGAAGGAGAGCGAGGTGCCGAAGGTTGGAATGGAACCGTTACGCCGCCGGCAACTGATCGAGGCGACCATTGCGTCGATCGCCGCGCACGGCTATGCCGACGCGACGACGCAACGCATCAGCCGCGAGGCCGGCGTCTCCACCGGAATTCTGCATCACTATTTCGACGGCAAGGC
>JBFHDX010000183.1:0-4665 GCA_041584475.1 Alphaproteobacteria bacterium | reverse complement strand
CTCCATGAACTCGGCGACGCCGATCAGCGGCATGTCGGCCGGCACCGGGAGGACGTCGCTGCTGGCGAAGTGGAGGTCGAAGCCGACGAGCGCCATGCCGACCGCGCCGAGCGGCACGTAGCGGGCGCTGATCTCGCCCTTGAGCCAGCGGTTGCACTGCAGCGAGCCGAGCACGATGCCGATCGAGAAGGCGACGAGGAACAGGTTCGCCACGGTCTCGTCGGCGCCGAAGACGTCGCGCGCGAAGATCGAGAACTGGGCGACGAAGACGGCGCCGACCGCCCAGAACCACGAGATGCCGATGATCGAGCGGAACACGGCGGGGATCTTCGCGGCCTGGCGCACGATCGACCAGGTCTCGGCGAGGATGTTCGGGTTCAGCTTCAGCTTCGGCGAGGCCGGCCCGGCGGTCGGGATGAAGAGGCTCGCGCCGAAGCCGGCGATGGCGATGACGACGAGCGCCGCCGAGACCGCCTCGACGCCGTACTCGCGCAGGATCAGCAGGCCGCCGAACAGCGTGCCGAGCAGGATCGCCAGGTAGGTCGCCGCCTCGATCAGCGCGTTGCCGCCGATCAGCTCCTCCTCGCGCAGATGGTCGGGCAGGATGCCGTATTTGAGGGGCCCGAAGAACGCCGACTGGGTGCCCATGAGGAACAGCACCGCCATCAGCAGGTAGACGCCCTCGGGCGCCATGCCGCGCGCCGTCAGCCAGAAGCCGGCCGCCGCCAGCATCATCACGATCACCTCGGCGCCCTGGATCCAGCGGATCAGGTGCGACTTCTCGAGCTTGTCGGCGAGCTGCCCGGCGAAGGCCGAGAACAGAAAGTACGGCACGATGAACAGGCCGACGGCCAGGTTCACGAGGATGCGCGGATCGCCGCCGGAGGCGGTGGTGATGCGGTAGGTGACGAGGATCACCAGCGCGTAGCGGAACGCATTGTCGTTGAACGCGCTCAGGAACTGCGTCGCGAAGAGCGGCAGGAAGCGGCGGCTGCGCAGCAGTCCGAACTGGCTGTGGCTCATCGTCTCTCCTTCAAGGACGCACGACGACACGCCGGCCGCTTCATGCGAAGCCGATCAGCGCGTCCAGCACCGCGTCGGGCGCTTCGGCCATCATCATGTGGCCGCATCGGGGCAGGATTATGGTCTCGGCGGCCTGAAACGCATCGGCCAGCGCCTTTCCGCCGCGCAGCGGCGTCATCTGGTCGCGCTCGCCGAGGATGAGGCGCACCGGGCAGGCGATGCGCGCCGCCGCCTCCGCGCCGCCCTCGTATGCGTTGCAGGCCTGCAGGTCGGCGTGCAGCACGCCCGCCGCCGCGCGCTCGAGCAGGCGCACGCCGCCGCCGACCATCCACAGGCCCGGCGCCTGGTCGCGGCCGATCTGCGCCGCCCGGCTGTGCCCCCACACGGTGATCGCATCCCACGCGGACGGATCGTCCGCCGCGGCGGCGGCGAGCAGATCGGGATGCACGGGCATCCTCGCCGCGACGCCGAGCAGCGCCAGCGCCCGCGCGCAGCCGCCGTGCCGCGCCGCGCAGTCGAGCGCCGCCAGCGCGCCCATCGAGTGGCCGACGAGCGCCGCCTCCTGCAGCCCCGCCGCCGCGATCAGCGCCGCCAGCCAGTCGCCCAGCGCGGTGATCGAGCCGAGCGGCGGGCCCTGCGAGCGGCCGTGCCCCGGCAGGTCGACCGCTAGCACGCCGCGCCCGTGATGGGCGAAGTAACGGGTCTGCAGCGCCCACACCGTGTGGTCCATGCCGGCGCCGTGCACGAAGACGACCGCCGGCAGCGCGCGATCGAAGTCGCGGCCGCCCGTCGCCGCGTAGACCGGCCTGCCGTCGACGCTCAGCTCCATGGCCGCACTCCCGCCGCCGGAACGGGACGCATCGAGGCGCCCGGGGCCGCGCTGACAAAGGGCTTCCCGGCGCCGCATCTGTTCAATGCGGGGCAAGCCGATGCGCGTTCGGTCGTGTATCCGCCCGCCCTGTTCATGGCCGCACCCCCGCTTGTCCGGTGCCATCTCCGGCACCCCCTCCCAACCCTCCCCCGCAGGCGGGAGAGGGCTCGTTCTTTGGGTTCGCGCCAGTGAGCCCCTCTCCCGCTTGCGGGGGAGGGGTTGGGGAGGGGGTCTTCCGTCCGCAGATCCGGTCCATCCCGCTCACCCCTTCTGCGAGGCGCGCAGCGCCTGCGCCAGGTCGTCGACGATGTCCTGCGGGTCCTCGAGCCCGATCGACAGCCGGATAAGCTCCTCGCCGACGCCTGCCTCCTTCAGCTGCTCGGCCGTCATCTGCTGGTGCGTCGTCGAGGCCGGGTGGATGACCAGCGTCTTGGCGTCGCCGACATTGGCGAGGTGCGAGGCGAGCGTGCACGACTCGATGAAGCGGGCGCCCGCGGCGCGGCCGCCGCGGATGCCGAAGCTGATGATCGAACCGGCGCCCTTCGGCAGCAGCTTCGCGGCGAGCGCGTGGTCCCGGTGGCTCGGCAGCGACGGATGCAGGACCCAGTCGACCGCCTCGTGCCCTTCGAGGAATTCGGCGACCGCGGCAGTGTTCTCCATGTGCCGCTTCATGCGCAGCGGCAGCGTCTCGAGGCCCTGCAGGATGTAGAAGGCGTTCTGCGGGCTCATCACGCCGCCAAAGTCGCGCAACCCCTCGGCGCGCGCCCGCATGGCGAAGGCCGCCGGGCCGAACTGCTCGGCGAAATCGATGCCGTGATAGCCCTCGTACGGCTCGGTCAGGGTCGGGAACTTGCCGCTCGCCTCCCAGTCGAAGCGGCCGCCGTCGACGAGCACGCCGCCGATCGCCAGCCCGTGTCCGCCGAGCCACTTCGTCGCCGAATGCATGACGATGTCGGCGCCCATGTCGATCGTCCGCACCAGCCAGGGCGTCGCGAAGGTGCAGTCGATCATCAGCGGCAGGCCGGCGTCGTGGGCGATCTTCGCGACCGCCGGCACGTCGAGCACCTCGAGCCCGGGATTGCCCAGGATCTCGGCGAACACGAGCCGCGTCTCCGGGCGGATCGCCTTGCGGAACGCCGCGTGGTCGCGCGGGTTGACGAAGGTCGTCTCGATGCCGAAGCGCGGCAGCGTGTGGAAAAACATGTTGATGCTGCCGCCGTACAGCGACGACGAGGCGACGATGTGCCCGCCCGCCCCCATCAGGGTGGCGACGCCGAGATGCAGCGCGGCCTGGCCCGACGCCGTCGCCACCGCCCCGACGCCGCCTTCGAGCGCCGCGATGCGCTCCTCGAGCACGGCGACCGTTGGGTTCGAGATGCGGCTGTAGATGTGGCCGGCACGTTCGAGATTGAACAGCGCCGCGGCGTGGTCGGTGTCGTGAAAGACATAGGATGTGGTCTGATAGATCGGCACCGCACGGGCACCGGTCGCCGGGTCGGGCTGCTGGCCCGCATGCAGGCTCAACGTATCGAATTTCAGGGGTTTCGGGAGTGTCATGGGCGTGGCCCTCGCTGGTCCGCGGTCCGACTCGCGTATCGCCCCCGGAGCTTAGACGCGGGGGGCGCGCGACCGCAATGGCGCGGGCGGCCGGCGCGCCGATTCGGGCGGAAGCAATACAGGTCGGGACGAGAGTGTTAAACTGGGATGGGGACGGCGCCGGGCCGGCGGTCAAGCGGTCGCGGCCCGACGCCGGCGACGGAGATGCAACAGGCGGATACGAAGAAGAAGACCGCGACGTCGGGCGGTGCGCTCAGCGCCGAGCGCCTGCACGCCCTGCTGCACGATCTCGCCGTCGAGCTCGAGCGCGGCCGGCACGAGACCCTCGAAGTGCACCCCGACAGCCGGCTTGACCGGGATTTGGGGATCGACAGCCTGGCGCGCGTCCAGCTGTCGCTGCGGCTCGAGCGGGCGTTCGGCGTGCGCCTCGCGGACGAAGCCCTGCTCGAGGCGGAAACCCCCGCCGACCTGCTGGCTGCGCTGCGGGCCGCTACCCCGGAATCGGTCGCCGAGACGCCGGCGACGGTCACGCCCGCGGTCGGCGGCGCCGCCCGCGCCGCGCCGGCCGACACGGCGACGCTGATCGATGTCCTCGAATATCACGCCACGCGGCATCCCGACCGGCCATCGATCCGCTGCCTCTCGGGGGGCGGCAAGGAGGACACCATCACCTACGCGGCGCTGTGGGACGGCGCGCAGCGGATCTCCGCCGGCCTGCGCGCACGCGGCCTGGCCGCCGGTCAGGCAGTGGGGCTGATGCTGCCGACCGGCCGCGACTATTTCGAGGCGTTCTTCGGAATCCTGCTGGCGGGATGCGTCCCCGTGCCGCTCTACCCGCCGCTGCGGCGTGCCCAGATCGAGGAGCATCTGCGGCGCCAGGCCGCGATCCTGCGCAACGCCCAGACGCCGATGCTGATCGCGATGCCCGACGCGGGACTGTTCGCCCAGGTCATCCGGGCGCTGGTCGCCGACCTGCGTCACGTGGTGACGCCGCGAGAGCTGCGCCGCGACGGCCCGGCGTCGGCGCGCCCCGTGCTCGGCGCCGACGACGTCGCGCTGCTCCAGTACACGTCGGGCAGCACCGGCGACCCGAAGGGCGTCGTGCTCACCCATGCCAACCTGCTCGCGAACATCCGGGCGATCGGGCGCGTGCTGCGCGCCACGCCCGACGACGTCACCGTCAGCTGGCTGCCGCTGTACCACGACATGGGCCT
>JBFHDX010000182.1:0-4824 GCA_041584475.1 Alphaproteobacteria bacterium | reverse complement strand
GCCGAAGTGGATCTGGAACGCGGAGACGCCGTAGGTCGTACCGACCGGCGCCCGGATTTCCGCCGGAAAATCGGGGAAAGTCGCCAGATCGTTGCCTGACAGGGCGGTCGCCAGCGTGAACTGGGCGCCGGTCAGCTGCATGCCGTCGCCCGAATCGCCGGCGAAGCGGACGACCGCGTGCTCGAGGACCGCGCCCCCGGAGTCCGGCTGTTTGGTATCGTCTGGCATGTCTCTTGCCGCCAATCGTCAGCTGCCGGCGAACGCGCTCTGGAAATAACCCATCCGGCAATCACGCGACATATAGAGGGGCGGAGGCGCCTGCGCCACACCCGAATTGCACGAACTTACCACTGTGATAGCAGGGCCAACACAGTTTGCTTGCGAGCAATGTGGTCCGTTCGTTGCCGTCGACAAGCCGGTTCGACGATCGCCCGCCGCTGCCGTGGCGGACGGGACCGATCGACACCACGATTCTCGATTGTCCAAAAGAGGGCGGGGCCGGATTCTCCGGCCCCGCGATTGATCCAGCGGTCGGGTTACCGGACTACCGGCACGGGAACGAGGCCTTTACGGTCGCATGCAACCCCTCGGCGGCCGGTATCCCGCGATCGTCGAAGTTCTGGTGCGCCCAGCGCATGAACGCCCAGCGCACCTCGTCGTCCCGGTTCTGTGCCGGCAGGCAGACATTGTCGGACTTCGCGCCGCCGCCCATGATGTAGGCATCGGTGAAGCCGCGAATGTACTGCTCGCACTCGGTCTCCGACGTCGCCCCCTCGCGCGAGTCGTTGTCGCCGACGATGCACGGACCCAGCAGTTCGCCCACCGTGTAGCCCGAAATCTGTGCGCCGGCGACGGAAGCCGCTACGAGGAAGCCGGCGAGGACCGCCCCGCTGCCGGTCAGAAGACGCAATTTGGTCATGGCTCGTCCTCCTTCCGTCTATCGCTGGTTCGCGAGCGCGCGGACCGCTCGGTTCATGACGTCGCGGTGCTGCTCGTTGTTGACCCAACCCGGGCTGTTGACCTTGGCCCAGAACGCGGGATCGGCCATGTTCTGGTGGCAGCCCATGCACAGGCCGGTGCGCTCCATCTTCTCACGCATGTCCTGCGGCAGCGGCCCGGTCAGCGGCCAGTGCGAGCCGATGCTGACGAGCTGCTTGCCGTCCCGCGTGACGATCTGTGAGAGATCGTGATCGAGCGTCGGGATCGCCGGGATCTGGGTCTGCGTCTGGCCGGGAATCGTCTGGCCGCGGGCGGTCTCCAGATCGACCACGAAGCCCTTGTCGTAGCCCTTCAGGAACCGGCCGTCCTCGATACCGTAGCCAAGCGCCTTCGGGTTGTCGTGACAGCTCTCGCAGGTGCGTGCCTGGCGGCCCGCGGTATGCGGCTGCACGGCGGCATGGTCGAGGCCCTTGCCTTCCGGCGTTTTCCAGGTCTCGTTATGGACCACCGTGTTGCCGTCCTTGTCGATCACCGTCGTGATCACCTGGCAGCCGGGCATCAGCGGGCTGACGCGGCCCTCGCCGTTGATTCCGAGGATCGGCGTTTCCCAGCGCAGGTACGAGCGGGTCTCGGAGACCTTGCCGGGGCTGGTGAGACCGTTCGTGCCGAGATCGTTGTCGGCGGTCAGCCCGTCCGGCCGCCGCGAATTGGCGTTGGCGATCCAGTCGATGTCGGTCTTGCCCTCGGAATAGTCCACGGTGATGTGGCAACCGTAGCATTGCGGCGCCCAGTCGGCGTGGCAGGCATAGCATTCCATCGATTCCATGTGCTTGGCGATGCTGCCCATGGCGACGCGGCTGTTGATATTGCGCCACGAATCGTCCATCGCGATCTGCTTGATCACCGGGACCTCGAAGTCGAGCCCCGAAGCCGAATGCAGGATCACCTTCGAGCCGCGCTTGACGACATTGCCGAACGGATTGCCGCGCGCCGTCAGCAGATAACCGTCCTCCGCCTCGTAATTGGTGGAGAAGGCCATGTAGTCGGGCAGCTCGTCGGTCAGACCGCGCGGCGTCTCCGCGATCCGCTGCTGGAACTCCTCGCCGTAACCCAGCGGCAGCTCCCACGGGAACTTGTCCACCGTGCCGTGGCAGTCGGCGCACTCGATCTCGACCTGGGCGAGCGTTGTGCCCGGCAAATTGCCGTCGCCATGCATGTCGATCGAGGTGTGGCAGTCCTGGCACAGCAGGCCGCCCTCGGGATTGCCGGGACGGCTCTCCAGCGCGTGGTGCAGGTCATCCTTGATGAACTGGTAGTTCTTGGTGTGCAGCGGCGGCTGCTTGCCGCCGCCGGCGTTGTAGGGGCTGCCGTACGGGAACTCCATGATTCCCTGGTAGCTCACGCCGATCCGCTTGCCGCGGTTATGGCAGGAATTGCAGCTCTCGGTCGGAATGCCGCTGTAGGTGACGTCGCCCACGGTCACCTGCGACTTGCGCGTCGCCTGAAGGCGGTGGACCAGCAGCTTGCCCTGCATCTCCTTGTTGATCGTCGGGTCGCCGCCCTCGTACTTGCCCTCGTTGGAGTAGGGAACGTGGCAGGCGGAGCATCCGGTGCCGCGGTAGTCGCCGCGCTTCTCACGCCCCGTGACGCCGACGTGGCAGCGCTGGCACTGCTGACGCGAATAGGTGACGCCGGCCATGTTGGGATGGTCGGGGATGAGGTTCACATCCACTTCCGGCGCCTGCTTCATCTCGTTCGGGAACTGATCGGGATGCGCCCCCGCCATCGCTGTCATGTAGGCCTTGTAGGCGTCGGTGCCGATCGCCGGGGTGGGGCCGTCCTCGTCGGTGAGGTTGTAGTTCCCCCACACGACCTTGTGATCCTCCTGCAGCCCCCACGACCAGAAGTTGCCCTGCAGCTTGCCGGCCTCGGTATTCATCAGCGATTTCTGTAGCCGCTCGGCGTATCCCGCGTGGCACTGGCCGCAGCTGTTTTCGGCGATCCAGACGCTTCCCGGATCGGGATAGAACAGTTGCGGGCCGCCCGCCTCCTTCAGGTCGTTCGGGGAGGAGGCATGCGCCGCCTCCTTGGTCGTCGCCTGCGGCGTGCCGCCGTGGCAGACGACACAGCCGCCCGGGTCCCCAAAATCGGCGCCCATGGCCTCGATCTGCTCGATCATCGGGCCGTCGGTGAAGCGCTCGATGCCTTCATGGCAGGACAGGCACCCCTGTGCCTGCGCGGAGGCGGGGCTGTGCCCGGCGAGCGTGAGTGGGATCAGGAATGCGAAAGCGAGAATCAGTCGACAGCAGATTGGCATCAGGCTGGTCCCCCCGGTTGCCGTTGTGCGCACGTCGCACCCGTCGCTTAACCGCCAGATCGCTCCGGACTTCGTGCCCGGTTGCGAATCAAGGTTAACGACGGGAATCGCATTAGACAACCGCCGACAAGGGTGTTGGGCGAAAAATTGATATGATTCCAACTTGACCGGCGGCCGTCCGCGGCCCGGCACGTCGAGGCGTAGGCCGGTCGCGTTCGGGCGGCGTTCCGGCCGGGGCTGCATTCCGGCGCGAACGCACTATATTGCCGGCCCATGGACACGCGGAACCTCGATATCGAGCCCGGCGCGCGGGTCATCGTCGCCATGTCGGGCGGTGTCGACTCGTCGGTAACGGCGGCGCTGCTCGCCGAGGCGGGCCACGACGTCGTCGGGGTCACGCTGCAGCTCTACGACCATGGCGCGGCGACCGGCCGCACGGGCGCCTGCTGCGCCGGTCAGGATATCCACGACGCGCGCAACGTCGCGGACCGCATCGGCATTCCCCACTACGTGCTCGATTACGAGAGCCGGTTCCGCGATTCGGTGATCGAGGATTTTGCCGATGCCTACGCGCGCGGCGAGACGCCGATCCCGTGCGTGCGCTGCAACCAGACCGTGAAGTTCCGCGACCTGCTCGGCGTCGCGCGCGATCTCGGCGCGGCGGCGCTGGCGACCGGCCATTATGTGCGCAGGGTCGGCGGGCCCGCCGGCCCCGAGCTGCACCGCGCCGCCGATGCATCCAGGGACCAGAGCTACTTCCTGTTCGCGACGACGCCCGAGCAGCTCGCCTTCCTGCGCTTCCCCCTTGGCGCTCTGGACAAGGACGAGACGCGCCGCATCGCGGTGCGGCTGCGGCTGCCCGTCGCCGAGAAGCCGGACAGCCAGGATATCTGCTTCGTTCCCGAAGGCCATTATGCCCGGATCGTCGAGAAGCTCCGCCCCGAGGCCGCGGACCCGGGGGAGATCGTCGATCTGGACGGGCGCGTCATCGGCCGCCACGAGGGTATCATCGGCTACACGATCGGGCAGCGGAAGGGGCTCGGCATCGGCGGTCGTAAGGGCTCGACCGAGCCGCTCTACGTCGTGCGGCTCGAGCCGCAGGCGCGCCGTGTCGTTGTCGGCCCGCGCACCGCGCTTGCCTGCAGCCGTGTCGCGCTCGGCGACGTGAACTGGCTCGGTGCGCGACCGATGCGCGCGGACGGGGAGCGGGTCGCCGTGAAGCTGCGCTCGGCGATGGCGCCGGTGCCGGCGCGCGTGCGGCCGGTCGGGCACGGCAGGGCGGAGATCGCGCTGGACGAACCCGAATACGGAATCTCGCCGGGCCAGGCCTGCGTCTTCTACGCTGGCGAGCGGGTGTTGGGTGGCGGCTGGATCCGCGGCGGCGGCGCGCGAGCGGCGGCGTAACGGGGCTGGAACGGTTCGGCGTTACCGCCCATATGCCGTGTGTAGGACCCGGCGTGCGCTTGACAGTGTCGAGGCGATAGCCGTATAGCGTGTCCGCTTTGCGGCGGAGTAGCTCAGCTGGTTAGAGCAGCGGAATCATAATCCGCGTGTCGGGGGTTCGAGTC
>JBFHDX010000181.1:0-4893 GCA_041584475.1 Alphaproteobacteria bacterium | reverse complement strand
GTCCGCCGCCCGTTCATCCGCCCCTTTCCAGTATCGGCGCTTCATCGTCCTTGTTTCGTGCAGATAGCGAAAAAACAGCCCACCGTTCTCGCCGACGACGCCCTCGACCGGCCACATGCGGGCGATGTGATCGCACCATCCGGCCGGCCGGCCGGTCACCGGCACGACCCGGAGCCCCGCCGCCTGCAAGCGCTCCATCGCGGCGAGGCTTGCGGCCGGCAGGACGCCGCGGTCGGTCAGCGTATCGTCGATATCGGTCAGCACGACGCGGATGGCACGCCGGCGCGCGGCGGGAAAGTCGGAGAGCGGCCGCATCGCCCGGCTCATGACGGTTACGCGAAGTCGCCCGCCGACGCGGCGCGGCCGGCGAGCACCGCGACGACGCGCTCGCGCACGGCGCCGAAATCGGCTGGCCCCTTGCCCTTGAGTATCGCCGTCCCGATCGTGAAGGCATCTGCGCCGGCCGCCCCGAGCGCGGCGATCTGGTGCTGGCTGCTCACGCTGCCGGCGACGATCAGCCGGCCGTCGCCGAGCGCCTCGCGGGCGGCGCGGACGAGCGCGAGCGGCTCCGCCACGCGCGCCCGGTAGGCAAGCAGGTCCGCGCCGGCGCAGCCGAGCGCCATGAAGCGGCGGCAATCCGCCGCGATATCGGCGGCGCTGCCGTCGAGCCTGGTCGGATGACCTGCCGGGGAGCCCGGGAACGGATAATAGGCGATGCCGCTGCCCTCGATGATCTCCAGCGTTTCCTCGACGCGGGTGCCGCCGAGCAGGCAATCGACGCCGAGATCGACCGCCGCGCGGGCCGACTCGAGCACCGCCTCGGCGCCGGTCGTCACCGTCTCGAGATAGCTGGTCGCGCCGAGCCCGCGGATCGCCTCGCGGATGCGCCGCAGCTCGGGCGCATCGGCGCCGACGTCCTTGAAACCGATATGGCGCAGGCCGGTACCCGCGAGCCGGTCGAGCAGTTCCGGACCGTTCGCGATCGTCCGGTCGTCGCACGTCAGCATGAAGATGAAATCCACCGCGATGGTTCCCGGCCGTGCTGCACCGCCCGGGAATTATGCATGGCCGGGCAGGCGGCGCCACATCTAAGACGTCGCCGGGCTGCCGCAGAGGATCGCCGAGGCCTCGCCGGCGAGCGCCCGCGCTGCCGGCATCGTATCGGCGATGCTCATGAAGTGCAGGCCGCGGCCTTCGGCCACGAGCCGCGGCGTCAGCAGCACGATCCCGGCGCCGGCCTTGCCCGGCCGGAACAGCAAGCTGCCGAGGCTGCGACAGGCCTCGGCGAACGGCCGCGGTGGGAAGGCGGCGGTCTCGCGCTGCACGACGACGAACGGGTGCCGGCGCCAGTCACCGGTCAGCCGGTTGGCGAGGGTCATCGGGATCGAAACGCCGCCCCAGCGCCCGTTGCACTCGATCCAGTGCAGCGCAGCGTCGGCGAGCGAGCGACCCGCCAGCACCGCGTCGAAACTGCAGCGCCCGTAGTAGCCGAGCTCCTGCAGCAGGGTCGCGAGGCCGGCCGCCTCGCCCGCAAGCCGCTCGTGCCAGGCGCCGGTAAGGTCGACCGGGCGCGAGCCGACGAAGGTGCTGGTCGGCCCCTCGACGACCTGCTCGAAGATTCCCTCGACGACGGGCGGCCCCTCGGCCCGATGGGGAATCCATGTCTGCACCGACGGCGAGCCGACGGTCGGGCGGTCCCACACGCCGACCAGCAGCGGATAGCGGCCCGTCCAGGTCAGCGCGCCGAGGATGTCGATCAGCCAGCTGCGGAGCTGCGCCAGCGTGCGCGGCAGGATGTGCTCGGCACCGATCGTGATGTTGCCGCGCGACCCGGCGCTGTCGGGAACCTTGACCGTGACCTGGCCGTGGCGTCGCGCCAGCGTGCGCAGCGCCGCCGCCAAGGCGGCCGGCCCGTAGACGTGACGGGTCGGCGGCAGGGCACGCCGGCCGAGCAGTCCGGCCACGCGCCGGGCGAACCAGAGCTTGTCGTTGACGCGCCGCGTCAGGCGCGGCGGCGGGGCGGCCACGCGCAGCTCGGCGCCGGAACGGGCGGCGATCTCGCGCGCCAGTCGCCACACGCCGCCCATACCGACATAGGGGATCAGCGTGAACACGCCGTCGCCGCGGGCGGCCGCGACGAGGCGCGCCATCGCATCGGCATCGCGCAGCAGACGCAACGGCAAACGGTTCACCCGGCCGCTGGCCGGCGCCACCAGGCGATCGACCCGGCCGAGCCCCAGCAGCTCGGCGCAATAGGCCTCGAAGGACGGGTCCGGACGTTCCCCGATGGCGACGAAATCGCCGTCTCCGGCAAGCAGCAGCGCGCGATATTCGGTCGGTGCGCCGGCCCGCGCCGGGAAGAGCTCGACGCTGCCGTGGTCCTCGAACGCGAGGGCCCGGCCCCGCGGCCACAGGCCGGCGCGGACGCGTGGCCCGAAGGCGTCGGTCGCCCGCAACGCCGGCTCGTCCGCGAGCAGCCGTTTCGCGAGGCGTGCGATCCGGCGTCGCTCTGCGTCGGGGAGCGTCGGCCGCGCGATCGCGACGACCGGCAGCGACGCGCGGGTCGAGAGGCCGTGCGCCGGCGCTCGTGCCGCCGGTCCCGCTTTCGGCGCTGGGACGTCGATGAGGCTTGCCATTGACCGTTGCCGCGGCGCGGGCCGGCGCAGCCGCGGCACCTCGCTGGCCGTTTCCGATACGCGAGTCTAACGCCGGTCGGGCGCCGCCCGAAATGATCCTCGTCAATACGACGCCGCCGGCGATCGGCCGCCGGCCGCCGGGCGCAACGCGACCGCGCTAGCGCGCCGTCCAGCCGCCGTCGACGAGCAGGCTCGTGCCGGTGATCAGCGCCGCCGCCGGCGACGCGAGAAAGACGACCGCGCCGGCAATGTCGGCCGGCGTGCCGACGGCGCCGAGCGGGATCATGTCCAGGACGTGGCGGCGGAAATCGGGGTCGGCGAGCAGCGGCCGCGTCATCGGCGTCTCGACGAAGGTCGGCGCGACGGCGTTGACGCGGATGCCGTGCGGTGCGAGGTCGAGCGCCATCGCCTTGGTCAGTCCCTCGACGGCGAACTTGCTGGCGCAATAGACGGTGCGCTTGACGCCGCCGATATGGCCCATCTGCGAGGACATGTTGACGATAGCGCCGGAGCTGTTGCGGGCCATGATGCGCGCCGCACCCTGCGCCACCAGGAAGGCGGCGCGGAAATTGATGCCCATGACGCGATCGAGCGCCTCGACCTCGACCTCGAGGAAGTGCTGCGGGATGTTGGTGCCGGCGTTGTTGACCAGGACGTCGAGCCGATCGATGGCGCCGAAGGCCTGGTCGAGCTGCGATTGATCGGTGACGTCGACGCAGCGGCGCGTTGCCGTGCCGCCATTGCCGGCGATCTCCGCCACCAGCTCGTCGAGTTCGGCCTCGGTGCGGCTCCACGCGATCACGTCGGCCCCCGCCGCCGCCAGGGCGAGGGCGCAGGCCCGGCCGAGCCCGCGCCCGGCGCCGGTGACGAGCGCGGTCTTGCCGTCGAGCCGCATGGAGGGGAGGGGGCCTTGCGTGCCGGTGCTCGGAAGCGGATCGGTCATGGTCGTGTCCTCGTTTCTGGTGTCCGCAGACAATGCATCGCACATTTGCACCACGGACGACACCCCGTCGGCGCGCACGCGGGACGTTCGCGCCCGACGACGGCCACAGCCGCGCGATTTGCGTTGCCGTGCGATGCGTTGCGCTGCACTGTTGCCGAAGAACATCCCGTGGGGGAGGGCTGCGATGATCAAGCGCATCACCGTCATACAGGGGCATCCGGATCCGGACCCGGCGCGCTATTGCCGCGCGCTCGAGGCGGCCTACACGACGGCGGCGCAGGCGGCTGGCCACGAGGTGCGGCGCCTCGATATCGCTGCGCTCGACTTCCACGTGCTGCGCAGCAGGGCGGACTACGAGGAGGGTGCGCCGCCGCCCGACATCGAGGCCGCGCAGGAGGCGATCGACTGGGCCGACCACCTGCTGTTCATCTACCCGCTGTGGCTCGGCAGCATGCCGGCGCTCCTGAAGGCCTTCCTCGAACAGGTCTTCCGCCCCGGCTTCGCGTACGAGATCGACGCGACGGGGCGCATGTCGGAGGAGCCGCTGGCCGGGACGTCGGCGCGCATCGTTCTGACCATGGGCATGCCGGCCCGTTTCTATCGCTGGTACTTCGGCGCGCACAGCCTGAAGAGCCTGGAGCGTAACATCCTCGGCTTCGTCGGCATCGGCCCGATCCGCGAGACGCTGATCGGCGGCGTCGAGGTGATCGGCGACGCGAAGCGCCGCAAATGGCTGAAGAAGATGGAGGCGGTCGGCCGCAAGGGCGAGTGAGGGCGCGGCGATGTCTCGCCCTGCAGCCGTGTCCTATGCCTGGACCCTGCGGTCCTGCGGACCGGATGCGCCGTCCCGGAAGCAGAGCTGGACGACGGCGACGATCGCCATCACCGGGACGATCCCGGCGACGAACATCCAGCGGCTGTAACCGACGTCGTTGAAGCGCATCGTCGTCCAGCGGAAGATCAGGAAATACAGTGCCAAGGCGAACAGATTAGCAATCAGTTCAGCTGTTTCGCCGTGTTCCGAGAGGTATGCGGTCAGTCCCAAAGCAGCGAACCAGCCGATCATTCGGCGCAAATATTGCTCGCGACGCAATCGCCTCCTCGTCGCAATCGCGATGAGGATGACGACCAGGAGAACAGCCCGTCTCACGATTTCGACGAGCAGCTCCGTGTCGATGGGTCGGCCGTCTCACAACCCCCTGATCCAGGCCGGGCGCATCGGCGCGGCACCGGCGCGGGCGGCGGCGACCGTCGCGAGGAGCGCGTCGCGGTCCTTGGGCAGGGTGCCGGCCAGCGGCAGGCAGTTCGAGGCGT
>JBFHDX010000180.1:0-4938 GCA_041584475.1 Alphaproteobacteria bacterium | reverse complement strand
CGGATTGCTCGCGAAGACGTCATCGAGCACGGCGCGCACCGTCTCGCCGGCCACCTCGGCCGGCGGGCAGGCAACGTGACGCCGCAGATTGCCCGTAAAGCTGACCCGTACCAACCGCCAATCCCGCCTTGCAGACCGGGGATGCCTCTTGACGGTCCCCGTTTGCGGGCACTCTAGCATGGCGGCGGGTAACGCGTCATCGGGCGGGGACGGCGGCGGCGCCAAGCACGGCCCCAGCGTCGATGCAAGATGCGGCGTCCGCTTGCGGCCTTCGCGATGCCCGCTCTATCCGCTCATAGCCGGTCGCGCAGGCCGTACCAGAGCATCGCCAGCACGAGCAGCGGGCCGCGCAGGGCCGCACCCCCGGGAAAGCGGCGCGAGGGGATGCGCGCCATCACATCGAAGCGCGCGAGCGTGCCCTCGATCGCGTCGGCGAGGATCTGCCCGGCGAGTGTCGCCAGCGCGACGCCGTGGCCGGAATAGCCGCCGGCCGAAAGCACGTTTGGTGCCAGTCGCGCGAAACAGGGCATGCGCGTCATGGTGATGCCGAGCGTGCCGCCCCAGCCGTAGTCGATCCTCGCCTCCTTGAGCTGCGGATAGACCCGCAGCATGTGCGGGCGTACGAAGGCCTTTATGTCGCTCGGGAAATCGTACGAATAGGTCTCTCCGCCCCCGAACAGCAGGCGATGGTCGGCGGACAGCCGGAAGTAATTGATGACGAACCGGGAGTCGGCCACCGCAACGTCGTCGCGATTCAGCGCGCGGGCAGCCTTCGTGCCGAGCGGTTCGGTGGCGATGACGAAATTGTTGATCGGCATGACCCGGGCGGCGATGCGCGGCTCGAGTCCGTCGAGATAGCCGTTGCAGGCGAGAATCACGAAGCGCGCGCGCACCGATGCCGCCGCGGTCTCGACCGTTGCCGGCTCGCCGGCCCGGTAGCGCGTGACCGCACTGTGCTCGAAGATCCGGGCTCCGGCGGCGCGGGCCGCACCGGCGAGACCGAGGGCGAAATTCAGCGGGTGCAGATGCGCCGCGCCAAGGTCGAGCGAACCGCCGAAATAGACGGCGGTCCCCAGCATCTCGCGCACCTCTTCATCGCCAACGGGACGGATTTCCTCGTACCCGTATTCGGCGCGCAGCTTCTCGACATAGGCATGCTCGTCGGCGACATGGCGACGCCGGTGCGCGACGTGCAGGAGCCCCGGCTTGAGGTCGCAGCCGATGCCGTGGCGCGCGACCCGATCCTTGACCAGGGCCTTCGCCTCCTCACCGATCCGCCACAGCCGGCGCGCGTCCTCGCGGCCAACGAGCCGCTCGAGCGCGCCCTGGTCCTTGCGCTGGCCGGAGCCGACCTGTCCGCCGTTTCGGCCCGAAGCGCCCCAGCCGGCACGGTGGGCCTCCAGCAGCACGACGTCGAGGCCGCGCTCGGCGAGTTCCAGCGCCGCGGAAAGGCCCGTGTAGCCGCCGCCGATGACGCAGACGTCGCTCGAGACGTCCTGGTCGAGCCGCGGGAACGGTGCGCCGGGATGCGCGGTGGCGGCGTAGTACGAGTCCGGGTATTGCCCCGCGGTGCCGTCGCTGTACAGGAACCCGCGGCTCACGCTCGCCTCCGATGCATCGAGGAACGAAATGGCGCGGCGAGGCTACGCCGCGGCGTGAGCCGTGTCGAGGGGCACGGCTTCGCGCGTCGACGCGGGCGTCTTAGGCGGCAATGCCGGCAGACGCTGAGTCATCGGCCAATGTCGTTCCAGAAAATTCGATTTTTTCTCGCGACCGCTTCGCGTGTCGGCTACGTTGGTGCCATCCCGTCGAACAAGGGATGCGACCTGGCGCAGGTCAACATAAACCGCAGGCGTCGAATAGCTGACGATTTCCGGTCGGTTTCTCCGCGCCCAACCAATGGGTCGCGGGCCGATCTCATCGTCCGGTAGCGGCGCCTCAGAGAGAGGCATGAGAGGCAATCATGAAAAGATTTGGCATTGCACTGACGACCGTCGCCATGATGACGGCGACGGGAGCGTGGGCGGCGAAGCAGGAAACCGTCCCGGTACCCGATCGCAGCGGAGTCCGCTCGACGACCGACGGAATCATCGATACGCCGATCGAAGAGCACCGCAGGCACGAGGCGCAGGATCGCGCCGGCGGCCTGCATATCCCCGGATCGGTTTCGAACGTGACCCTGATCGGCAAGCTTGATTTGCCGCGCACCAACAGCCGGCCGGGTATCGTCACCGATGTCTGGTCGAAGGGCAATTTCGCCTATCTCGGCACGTTCGACGTCGTCTGTGGCGCGATGGGCGTCAACGTCGTCGACATCTCCGATCCGACCAACCCGCAGAAGGTCCGCTTCCTGCCGTCGCGGCCCGGAACGCGAACCAACGACGTGAAGGTGTTCAGCTTCAGCAATCTCGACTCTGGATTCAGCGGTGACCTGCTGATGCATTCGAACGAGATCTGCAAGGAGGGTCCGCAGGCGGTCGGCGGCATCTCGATCTGGGACGTGACCGCGATACCGAAGGCCGAGCTGCTCGCCAGCGGCGTCGGCGACAATGTCGACAATAGCGACGGCAGCACGCTGCCGCGCGCCCGCCAGGTGCACAACGTCTACGCCTGGCAGGATGGCAGCCGGGCCTATGCCGCGCTGGTCGACGACGAAGAACTGCTGGACGTCGACATCCTCGACATCACCGACCCGCGCAACCCGGTGCTGATCGCCGAGACCGGCGGGCCGGACTGGCCGCAGATGAACGTCGATGCGTGGGGCTCGGACGCCTTCCTGCACGATGTGTGGGCCAAGAAGATCGACGGCAAGTGGAAGCTGTTGCTGTCTTATTGGGACGGTGGCTTCGTGGTACTCGATGTCAGCAATCCGCACAATCCGGTGTTCGAGGGCGATTCGGATTACCCGAATCCCGATCCGCTGATCCTCGAGCGGCTGGGTGAGGCCCTCCAGGCGGAAGGCAACGCGCATGCGGCCGTCTGGAGCGCCGACGGCCGGTTCGTCCTGGCCGGCGACGAGGAAGGCCCGCTGCGCAGCGATTTCCGGGTCACCACGGCCGGGCACCCGGCCGAGGGCGAGTGGGGCGCCGGCGAGTTCGGCTGGACGGTGCCGGTGTTCGACCGGCCGGACGGCACGCTGAACGGCCCGACGGTGTTCGGCGGCTACGGTTGCCCGGACGACCGCGGGAGCGTGCCGCGGGCGGACGTCGCCATTCCCGACAGCGACCTGCTGCCGAGCGAAGAGCGGATCGTCGTGTTCCAGCGCGGGCCGGTCCAGGATCCGAACCATGACCACAGCGCCTGCTTCTTCTCGGAGAAGATCGAGTCGGGGCAGCTCGCGGGCTATGACGCGGTGATCATCGCCAACCACCACAACGGTGCCGGCGGCGGGGCCCAGCCGGACGCCTTCTTCTGCGGCGGCCAGGGCCATCAGTTCGACATCACCACGCACGGGCTGTGCACCGGGCATCGCCTGATGCACATGCTCTTCGGCACGACACCGGACTTTACTGTGCCCTACCCGGTTCCGCCCGTGGACGAGCCGGTCATCGGGACTCGCGGCCCGAGGATCTTCGCGCTGTCGAAGTTCGACGGATCGGGGCCGCTGCATCTGATCAACGCCGAGACGCTCGAAGAGATCGACGCCTGGGCGCCCGTCGAGGTGCACGATCCGACCCTGGTCAATTTCGGCGACGATCTGACGATGCACAATGTGGAGACCGACCCGGTCGCCAATATCGCGTATATCTCGTGGTACAAGCTGGGGCTGCAGATCGTCGGCTTCGACGATACCGGCCTCACGCCGCTCGGCCATTACATCGACGCGAACGGCAACAATTTGTGGGGCGTCCACGTCGCAACGGACCATCCGACGGAGAACGGGCTGATCCTGGCGAGCGACCGTGACAGCGGCCTCTGGATCTTCCGGTACACGCCGGGAACGCCGTAACGCTCTCGATCGCGGCGGCCGCGAAACCGGCCATCGCGATCCGATTTCCGGCCGGCCCCGGTTCGCACGGGGCCGGCTTTTTTTGAAGTACCGTCGACGCTACTCTGCGCGCCTACAGGCCCAGCGCCTCCTGGGCCGGCGTGTAGGGAAGGTCCAGCGCCTCGGCCACGGCCTGGTATGTCAGCTTGCCCTGATGCACGTTGAGCCCGGCGAGCAGGTGCGGATCCTCGCCCAGCGCCCGCCGCGCGCCCTTGTCCGCGAGCGCGAGCGCGAACGGCAGCGTTGCGTTGTTGAGCGCCTGGGTCGAGGTGCGGGCAACCGCGCCCGGCATGTTCGTGACGCAGTAATGCACCACGCCCTCCTCGACGTAGGTCGGATCGGCATGCGTCGTCGGCCGTGACGTCTCGAAACAGCCGCCCTGATCGATCGAGATGTCGACGAGCACCGAGCCCGGCCGCATCGCCTTGACCATGTCGCGGGTCACCAGCTTCGGCGCCGCCGCACCGGGCACCAGCACCGAGCCGATCACCAGGTCGGCGCCACTCACGTGGGTCTCGATGGCATCGACGGTCGAGAAGATCGTGTTCAGCATCGGGCCGAACTGGAGGTCGAGCGCGTACAGCCGGGGCAGCGACTTCTCGATCACCGTCACGTGCGCCTCGAGGCCCATCGCCATGCGCGCCGCGTTGGTGCCGGCGACGCCGCCGCCGATGATCACGACCCGCGACGCGGCCACGCCCGGCACGCCGCCGAGGAGCATGCCCGAACCGCCCTGCTCCTTCTCCAGGCAATGGGCGCCGACCTGCACGCTCATCCGCCCCGCCACCTCGCTCATCGGCGCCAGCAGCGGCAGGTGCCCGTCGCGGTCGGTGACCGTCTCGTAGGCGATTGCCGTGCAGCCGGACTGCATCAGCCCTTCGGTCTGCGGCCGGTCGGCGGCGAGATGCAGATAGGTGAAGAGCACCTGACTTTCGCGCAGCATCGTGCAT
>JBFHDX010000179.1:0-5271 GCA_041584475.1 Alphaproteobacteria bacterium | reverse complement strand
TTCTTGACCAGCATGGGGTCCTTGCGCGCGTGCACGTTGTGGCACGACGAACAGGTCCGATCGGCCGCTTCGTGCTTGCTCATGTGCCAGTTGATGCGCTGGTCGCCCTGGTGGCAGCCGAGGCAGACCGCCGACTGTTCCGCCGCCGGCGTTTCCGAGCGCGGCCCGAAGCGGATCTCCATCGAGACGCCCGGATTGTCGGCGTGGGCGGCACCGGGTCCGTGGCAGGTCTCGCAGCCCTGCTTCGCGAATGGCGTCCGCGCGTCCGCCGCCTGTGCGTGCGGCGTCCGCAGGATGAGGTTGACCGACGGGTCGTCGTGGCATTCGAGGCAGTCCTTGCTGCCAGAGGCCGTGTATTGCGCGACCTGCATCGCCGCGTCGGACGGGGCCGCTTCGCCGCCCTCCGCCGCGTAGACGGCGGTGGAGCAGAGCAGCATCAATATCGTCAGCAGCGCTCGGGCTGCCGTTGCCTTCAACCTTGCCGGACCGGTCATCGGTTCCCCTCCAGGTGCAAGTTGGGTGATTCGGTGGTTAAACGCGCCGTCACGCGGGAGCGGCGGCGCCACCACGGACTGCTCGCCGCGTGCCGGGACGCGCGGCGGAATTCTACTTTTGCGGGATATTTCCACCCCGCTTTCAGCGATGGCGGCCTTCGTCCCGCGCCGGATCTTCCGGCCAGAACGGCCGCAGCGGCATCGAGAATCCCTGACGATAAGGCGCTCCGCGCCTGCTGCGGGCGGATTGCGGGAGCATTGGGCATTGGCGTGACCACGACCTGAACGAGCGAAAAAAACCTTGTTCGTGTACGGACTTTCGCCAGTGTTACGACGCCGATCGTTACCAAGCGGTTAATTGAGATTCTTTTTACGGGAATTTGATTTGGATCAAATCTTTTAGCCTCTATACTTTTTGCGCGAGCATTGATTCCGCATTTCGGCCAGCTGGCGAAATAACGATCAAGATGCCGCGACGCCTTGGTTGGGCCCTTGCAATTTGTGGCGAAGAATGGCCTTCTCGGCACGAAGCGGCGGGCCGGGGAGAGACGGCGGAATGCGTGCGATCAGGATCGAGGAGTTCGGCGGGCCCGAGGCGCTGAAGCTTGTCGACATGGCCTCGCCCGCGCCCGGGCCGAAGGAGGTGCGCATTCGAGTACGCGCCGCCGGGGTCAATTTCGCCGACACGCTGATGATCCGCGGCAAGTACCAGGCAACGCCGGGTCTGCCATTCACGCCGGGCATGGAAATCGCCGGCGACGTCGTCGAGACCGGCGCCGAAATCCGCTGGTTCAAGCCCGGTGACCGCGCCATCGCCGTACTCGATCACGGGGGCTTCGCCGAGGAGGCGATCGCCGGCTGGGACCGGATCATGCGCGTCCCCGACGGCATGAGCTACGAGGAAGCGGCCGGCGTTCCGATCGTCTACGGAACGAGCCACGTGGCCCTGACCCACCGCACAAAGCTGGAACGCGGCGAGACGCTGCTCGTCCACGGCGCCGCCGGCGGTGCCGGGCTGACGGCCGTCGAGATCGGCAAGGCGCTCGGCGCCAGGGTCATCGCCACCGCCTCGACTCCCGAGAAGCGCGAGGTCGCCAAGCGATACGGCGCGGATCACGTGATCGACCCGACACGCGAGGTGGTTCACGAGCGGGTCAGGGCGCTGACCGGCGGGCACGGCGCCGACGTCATCTACGACCCGGTCGGCGGCGACGCGTTCGCCGCCTCGCTGCGCTGCGCCGCGTTCGAGGCGCGCATCATCATCGTCGGCTTCGCCAGCGGCAAGATCCCGCGCATCCCGGCGAACATCCTGCTGGTCAAGAACATCTCGGCGGTCGGCTACTACTGGGGCGCCTACGCGACGCACGGTCTCCAGGTGCTGCGCGATTCGTTCGCCGGCCTCGAGCGGCTGTATCTCGACGGCAGGCTGAAGCCGCTCGTCGGTGCGACCTTCCCGCTCGAGGAGACGAAGGCGGCACTGGCGCACGTCCTCGACCGCAAGGCGATCGGCAAGACGATCATCACCATGGGCGACTAGCCCGATGACCGACCCGGTGCGCGACCAGTACGAGGACCTGCCCTACCCGCCGCGCAATCCCGACGACGAGCGCAAGCGCCTGCTGGTCGGCACGCCCAGCCACATCCTCGAGATCGACCACTACGTGTTCGCCGGGCGCCGCGACTGGTCGCGGCCGTTCCGGGTGCTCGTCGCCGGCGGCGGCACCGGCGACGCGCTGATCATGCTGGCGCAGCAGCTGGCCGACGCCGGCTGTCCGGCCGAGATCGTCTATCTCGATCTGTCGCGCGCGAGCCGGCGCGTCGCCGAGGAGCGGGCCCGCATACGCGGCCTCGACGCCATCGAGTTCCACACCGGCTCGCTGCTCGACGCCCCTGATTACGGACGCTTCGACTACATCGACTGCTGCGGCGTGCTGCACCACCTGCCCGACCCGTCCGCGGGGTTCGGGGCGCTCGCCGAGGCGTGCAGCGCGGACGGCGGAATCGGCCTCATGGTCTATGGCGAGCTCGGCCGCACCGGCGTCTACCACGCCCAGGCGATGCTGCGGGCGATCGCCGCCGACGGCTCGAGCGCCGAGCGCGTCGCCGTCGCCCGGCGGCTGATCGATGCCCTGCCGCCGACCAACTGGCTGCGGCGCAACCCGATCGTCGGCGACCACCGGCGCGAGGACGCGGCGCTGTTCGACCTGCTGCTGCACGGCCGCGACCGCGCCTACCGGGTGCCGGAACTCGTCGCCGAGCTGGAGCGGGCGGCGCTCCGCCCGGTCGCCTTCATGGTGCCGGCGATGTACGAACCGGACACCTACATCCGCGACAAGGCGTTGCGCGCGCGCTTGCGCCGTCTCGACTGGCTCGACCGTTGCGCCTTCGCCGAGCTGCTGTCGGGGGCGATGCACAAGCACAGTGTCTATTGCGTGCCGGCCGGGCGCCGCGGCGAGACGGTGGCGCGGCCGTCCGACGCGGCGGTGCCGGTGCTGCGCGAGATCGACGGGCCGGCGCTCGCCGCTGCGATCGGGTCGGACGGCTCGGTCAAGCTCGGCGGTGACGGCATCGGCGTGACGCTGCGCCTGCCGCCGCTCGGCGCTGCCATTCTCGGTCACGTCGACGGCGTCCGCAGCGTCGCGGAGATCCGGGCCGCACTCGGGGCGGCGGCGACGGACGAGGATTTCCGCCGGCAGTTCGCGGCGCTGTACCGCTCGCTGAACGGCATGAACCAGATGCTGCTGCGCTATCCGGCCGGCTCGGCGGGCTGAGGGGCCGCCGCTTCGGCGGCGAGCGGGCGTTTGCGCGGCGGCGCCAGCGCCAGCAGGTTGCCGCCGAGGATCAGCGCGACGCCGACCAGCGCCGGCGCGTTCCAGCGATAGTCCTCGACGACCGTCGAGATGACCAGCGCCACCACCGGGAACAGCACCGCCGCGTAGGCGGCGCGGTCGGCGCCGATGCGGCCGAGCAGCGTCAGGTAGAAGCCGAACGCCAGCACCGAGCCGAAGATCGCCAGATAGGCGAGCGAGCCGACATAGGCGGGCGAGGCGTCGAACGCGAGCGGCGCGCCGCGCAGCAGCGCGAAGGCGAGCGTGAAGGCGGCGCCGTAGGCCATGCCGAGCGCGTTGACCTCGATCACCGGCAGGCCGGCGCGCTGGTTGCGCAGCGACGCCATGTTGCCGAGCGAGGCGGAGTAGGTGGCGACGATCGACAGCGCGAGGCCGATCACCGGCCCGCTGGTCGGATCGAGCGCCGCCAGCTCGCGCCGGAACACGAGGACGATGCCGAGGAGCCCGAGCAGCGCGGCGACGAGCACGCGGCGGTCGACCACGCTGCCGAACAGCAACGCGCCGTTCAGCATGTTCATCAGCAGGATCAGCGAGAACACGACGGCGATGACGCCGGTCGTGAGGTGGAAGGTCGCGTGGTAGAACAGGAAGTAGTTGAGCGAGAACAGAAACAGGCCCTGGGCCGCGATGAAGAGGTGGTGCCGCGGCGCGAAACGCAGGCTGCGGCCGGTGGCGAGGCAGAAGGCGATCAGCACGCCCGCCGCGATGAGGAAGCGGTAGGCGACCGACAGGTCCGGTTCGACCGTGCCGAGCTGGAGCTTGATCGCATACCAGGTCGAGCCCCAGATCAGCACGGTCGCGGCGTACAGCAGGTGGTTCCCCAACGGCTCCCCGTTTCCCCGGCTCAGGCCTGCCAGAACGGCTTGGACGCCTCGTGCCAGGCGGACGCCCGGTCGAGGCCGATATCGCGCAGCAGCCGGTCGTCGAGCAGCTCGAGCTGGCGGCGCTGGTGGTGCCTCTCATACCACAGATCGAGCGTGGCCAGCAGCCGGGAAAGGACACCGGCGACGGTCGTCTTCAGCGAGGCGGACGCTACCGCCGGGTGCTGCGCGACGTGCAGGTCGGTGTAGATGTTCATCCCTCTTCTCCTAATCGAAAGCGTTGCGTCGTGTGGGTAAGTTGCACAGGTTTTCCCTGCTCTTGACGCTGAAATTAAGGGCGCTTCGGGCGATTGACAAAGGATCATTTCTCATCTAACGGATAAGAGAAATTAATCCGAATCTTTGCCGGATCGCGCCGCGATGGCCCGCCGCTTGCCGCCGATGAACACGCTCCGCGCCTTCGAGGCCGCCGCGCGTCACCTCAGCTTCACGCGCGCCGCGGACGAGCTGAACGTGACGCAGGCGGCGGTCAGCCACCAGATCAAGACGCTCGAGGAGGCGATCGGCGTCCGCCTGTTCCGCCGGCTCAACCGGGCGATCCGCCTGACCGAGGAGGGCCAGGAGCTGCTCTCCGCGGTGCAGAAGGCGCTCGCCCACCTCGCCGATGGCATGGAGCGGCTGGCGGCGCCGGGCTCGGCCGGGCCGCTGACCGTCAGCGTGCTGCCGTCCTTCGCCTGGAAGTGGCTGGTGCCGCGGCTCGGCCGCTTCCGCCAGCGCCATCCCGAGATCGACGTGCGCGTCAGCCCGTCGATCCACCTCGTCGACTTCCGCAGCGACGACGTCGACGTGGCGATCCGCTACGGCCGCGGCGAGTATCCGGGGCTGCTTTCGGTGCGCCTGATGACCGAGGAGATCTTCCCGGTCTGCAGCCCGGCGTTGCTGCAAGCCGAGCAGCCGCTGCGCGAGCCGGACGATCTGCGCCACCACACGCTGATCCACGACGACGCCTCGGTCGACTGGGCGACATGGCTGAAGGGCGTCGGCGCGCAGGGGGTCGACCCGCGGCACGGCCCCTACTACACCGATTCGGCGATGGTGCTGCAGGCC
>JBFHDX010000178.1:0-5500 GCA_041584475.1 Alphaproteobacteria bacterium | reverse complement strand
GACGATGGCTGGAGTCGCGGTCATGCTGTCGTCGTCCGGTATCATGGAACCAAGGAGAGAATTGGGGGGACACAGTACTTATCTCACTTCTTGTTCCGATCGCGTCTGTCATCGCAGGCAGCGTGAAATAAGTACTGTGTCCCCTTAGTTCGTGTCCCCCTTGATCCCCCAAATTCGCTGTGTTCCCCTGATTCCCTCCCGTCTCCGGCCTGCGGATGGCTGTGGCCACGGTTCGGAAATACGACTATAACGTGTGTTGTTGCCAACAAGGACACGTGGCGGAAATGCGCGATTTCCAGCACCCGATTCGGCGCCGCATCTGTTCAATGGGTCGGGCGCCGCGCGCCGCTATCGTGCAACTCCTGGCTGCACTCAGACCGCCAGATAGGCCCGCCGGATCGCCTCGTCGGCGGCGAGCTCGCGCATCGTCCCTTCGTAACGGATGCGGCCCTTCTCGATGATGTAGGCGCGGTCGGCGACGCGCGTCGCGAAGCGGATGTTCTGCTCGGACAGCACGACCGTCAGCCCCTGGCGTTTGAACGCCTCGATGGTCCGCGCCATCTGCGCGACGATCACCGGCGCCAGGCCCTCCGACGGCTCGTCGAGCAGGATCAGGCGCGGATTGCCCATCAACGTGCGCGCGATCGTCAACATCTGCTGCTCGCCGCCGCTGGTGCGGCTGGCCGGGCGGTCGCGCATCCCGGCGAGGTTGGGGAAAAGCCGGAACAGCGTTTCCTCGTCCCACGACGGCGCGCCCACGCGCGGCGGCTGGCGGCCGACCTCGAGGTTCTCGGCGACGCTCAGCTCGGTGAAGATGCGGCGGTCCTCGGGCACGTAGCCGAGGCCGAGCCGGGCGATCGCGTGCGGGCTCATGCCGTCGATGCGCCGGCCGTCGAAGGAGATCGAGCCGGCCGCCGGGGGCACCATGCCGATGATCGATTTCAGCGTCGTCGTCTTGCCGGCGCCGTTGCGGCCGAGCAGCGCCACGACCTCGCCCTTCGCCGCCGACAGCGAGAGGTCCGCGAGGATGTGCGCGCGGCCGTAATAGCTGTGCAGGCCGGCAACCTCAAGCATCGGCCGCGGCCTCGTCGCCGAGATAGATCTCGCGCACCCGCGCGTTGCCGCGCACCTCCTCGGCACTGCCCTCGGCGATCAGCTCGCCGCGGTTGAGGACGATGATGCGGTCGGCGTGGCCGAACACCATGTCCATGTCGTGCTCGGTGAACAGCACCGCGATGCCGCGCTCGCGCACGATCGCCGAGGTCAGCGTCATCAGCTCGACGCGCTCCGACGGCGCCATGCCGGCGGTCGGCTCGTCCATCAGCAGGAGCGACGGCTCGTTAGCCAGCGCCACCGCCAGCTCGACGCGCTTGAGGTCGCCATAGGCGAGCACGCCGCAGGCGCGGTCGGCCTGCCCGGCCATGCCGACGCGCTCGAGCAGCGCCTGTGCCTGGTCGCGATAGAGCGACGCGGCCGGCCGCCACAGCCCGCGCAGCCTGCGGTGATGGGAGATCAGCGCGACCTGCACGTTCTCGGCCACGCTCATCGAGCCGAAGGTGGCCGTGATCTGGAACGTGCGGCCTACGCCGCGGCGGCTGATCGCGCGCGGCGGCAGCCCGGCGATGTCCTCGCCGTGCAGGCGGACCGCGCCGCGGTCCGGGCGCAGCTGGCCGTTGACCATGTTGAAGCAGGTCGACTTGCCGGCGCCGTTCGGGCCGATCATCGCCAGCAGCTCGCCCTCGTCCACCGCGAAGCCGATGCCGGCGACCGCCTGCACGCCGCCGAAGCCCTTCCAAAGATCGTCGACCTCGAGGATGGTGCTCATCGCCCGGCCTCCTCCGCCGCCGCGCCGCCCCGGCCGAGGCGCGTCTCGAGCTGCTGCCAGATGCCGCCGAGACCCTGCGGGAACAGCAGCACCAGCGCGACGATGACGCCGCCGAGGATGAAGCGCCAATAATCGAGCCGCGAGATCTCGTCGTGCAGCCAGGTAAAGGCGGCGGCGCCGAACAGCGGGCCCGACAGCGTCTGCACGCCGCCGAGCAGCACCATGACCAGCGCGTCGACCGAGCGCGGGATCGAGAGTACGTCGGGGAACACGTTGCCCTTGGAAAAGACGTAGAGGCCGCCGGCGATGCCGGCCATCACGCCGGCGACGAGGAAGGCCATCCACTCGAACCGCTTGGCATCGATGCCGATCGCGTCGGCGCGCAGCCTGGAATCCCGCCCCGCGCGCACGGCATAGCCGAACGGCGCGAAGATCATGCGCCGCAGGGCCAGGATGGCGACGCCGGTGGCGGCCAGCACCAGATAATAGAAGACGACCCGGTCGCCGGACCACGCTGCGGGCCAGATGCCGAGCAGCCCGTCCTCGCCGCCGGTGACCTCGTACCACTGGAAGACCACCGACCAGGCGATCTGGGCGAAGGCCAGCGTCAGCATCGCCAGGTAGACGCCCGACAGCCGCACGCAGAACCAGCCGAAGACGAGCGCGCCGAGGCCGGCGATGACCGGCGCCGCGACGAGCGCGATCTCCATCCGCGTCCCGAGATAGTGGACAAGCAGCGCCGCGCCGTAGGCGCCGAGCCCGAAATAGGCGGCGTGCCCGAAGCTGACCATGCCGCCCGGGCCCATGATGAAGTGCAGACTGGCCGCGAACAGCGCGGCGATCAGCATCTCGATGGCGAGCACCAGCGTGAAATCCTCGGCGAACAGCGGCAGCGCCGCCAGCAGCGCGAGCAGCGCCGCCCAGGCGATGCGGACGTTCGGCGAAGAGGGTCGCAGCATCGGCTCCGGGCCGCGGCCGGCGCCGTGCTCCGCCGGCGGTTTGCCCAGCAGTCCCCACGGCCGCACCACCAGCACCACGGCCATCGCCAGGAACATCAGCACCAGCGTGATCTCGGGGAAGGTCAGGATCGCGAAGGCCTGCAATTCTCCGATCAGCACCGCGGCGAGGAACGCGCCGGTGATGTTGCCCATGCCGCCGACGACGACGACGACGAAGGCGGCGGCGATGACGTTCAGGTCGATGAACAGGTTGGCACCGTCCTTGGGCAGCTGCAGCGCGCCGCCGAGCCCGGCGAGGAAGGCGCCGAGAAAGAACACCGAGGTGAACAGCCACGACTGGTTCACCCCCAGCGCCGCGACCATCTCGCGGTCCTGCGTCGCGGCGCGCACGAGCACGCCCCAGCGGGTGCGGCGGAACAGCAGCCACAGGGCACCCAGCACGAGCGGGCTGATGGCGATCAGCGCGAGGTCGTATTCGGGCAGGAAATGTCCGGCGATCCGGACCGCGCCGTCGAGGCCCGGGGCGCGCGGGCCGAGCAGGTCCTCCGGCCCCCACAGGAACAGCGCCGCGTCCTGGACGACGAGCACGATGCCGAAGGTCGCGAGCAGCTGGAACAGTTCGGGCGCGCGGTAGATCCGCCGCAGCAGCAGGATCTCGACGACGACGCCGATCAGCCCGACGGCGACCGCGGCCAGCAGCACCGAGGCCCAGAATCCGAGCGCGCTGCCCGCCGCGATGCGCTCCGCAAGGCTGTACGCGATGTAGGCGCCGAGCATGTAGAACGAGCCGTGCGCAAAATTCACGATTCGGGTGACGCCGAAGATGATCGATAGCCCCGCGGCGATGAGGAACAGCGACGCGGCGCTGGCGAGCCCGGTGAGGAACTGGACGAGGATCAGGCCGGTCATGGTGTCCGGCCCCCGGGCCGCGGTCCGCGCCGTCGCCCGGCGCCGCGGGTCGGCCCGGTGCACCCGCGGCCGGCCGGAATCGAAGCGGGCCCTCGCGGTCGCGCGACCGACACCGGTGATGACGCCGCGGGCATGATCCCCCCCGTTTGGCGGGCGCTGACGAGCGCGTCGGCCCTATTCCTCCTGCTTTCTTAGCGGCGCTCGGCAGGCAGGGCAAGCGCGCCCCGGCACGGCGCCGGCTGCGACAATTTGCTGCGCGAGGCCGGCAAGATTATTCCGCTGAGCGCGGAATAAACTGTCGACGCGCGCGTTTTCACTACGAATGCGTGCGCACGCAATACGTGTACAAATGTCGGCCGCGCGATCGAGCCGGGGATCGAAGGATCGGGTTTCGGCTCGCAGATGTGGGGCACGCTGCCGGCCCGTTGCAGAGAGGAGCCAGGCTTGGGTGCCGCGACGAGTCCCCGCAGACCCCGTCTAGCCGGCCGCAAGGCCATGTTGAAGACGTTCCCCGAATCGGCGTCGACGGCGCTGCGCTGGGTCGCCAGCCTGAACCCGGAAAACCCGGTCTTCGTTCACGCCGAAGCGATCGTCGCCCTGCGCGCCGGCCGGCACCGCGACGCCGAAAATCTGCTGAAACGGGCGATGGCCGCAACGAAGCGCGCCTTCGGCGCCTCGCATCCGCAGGTGGCGGCGATCGTGCACGATCTGCACGAACTCTACGAGCGTCAACGCCGCGACGCCGACGCGCGGAAACTGTGCGAGAGGGTGGCGGCCGAAATGGACCTGTCGGTCGCCGTCATCGCCAATGCGAAGACGCTCGGCCTCGTCGCCGAGCTGTTTCGCCGGGCCGGCCGCGAGGGCGACATCGCCGAGCTCTACCAACGGGCGGTCGCGCATCGACAGGACATCTACGGTGACGGCCACCCGAAGACCGCCGAGTGCCTCGCCGAGCTCGCCGGCATCTACCGTCGCGAGGGGAAGCCGGCCGAAGCGCGCGCGCTGCTCGACCGGGCCTCGACGATCATCGCCTCGGCCGGCGGCGAGAAGGCGCACGGCCTCGCCAAACGCATCCGCGGGCTGCGCCGATCGATCAGCGCCGCGTGAGCGGCGGTGGCGCCGCCCCGGCGGGACGCTCCACGAGCCGGCCGCGCGGCGGCGACCGGTCCGCTATTCGCCGCGCAGCTTCTTGATCTCCGCGTCGCTCGGCAGGTAGTCGGCGCCGTCCGCGTAGCGCCAGTCGACCATGACGCCCTGCCCCCCCTTCAGCGCCGTGCGGCCGACATAGGCGCCCATCGTCGCCTGGTGGTCGATGGCGCGGAAGGTAAAGGCGCCGAGCGGGGACTCGACCGTGATCCCCTCCGCCGCGGCGATCATCGCCTCGGTGTCGGTCGACCCCGCCGCGCCGATGATCGCGGCGATCGCCACGAAGGTGCTGTACCCGACGACCGATCCGAGCCGCGGATAATCCTTGAACTTGGCGCGATAGGCGTTGACGAAGCGCCGGTGCTCCGGCGTGTCGATGGCGTACCAGGGATAGCCGGTGACGATCCAGCCTTCGGGCGCCTCGTCCTTGAGCGGGTCGAGATATTCGGGCTCGCCGGACAGCAGGCTCACCACTTCGCGCCCCTCGAACAGGCCGCGCAGCTTGCCCTCGCGGACGAATTTGGCGAGGTCGCTGCCGAAGGTCACGTTGTAGATCGCCTCGGGATCGGCGTTGAGCAGCGCCTGCGCCTCGGCGCCGGCGTCGATCTTGCCGAAGGCCGGCCACTGCTCGGCGACGAATTCGGCTTCCGGCTGGCGCTTC
>JBFHDX010000177.1:0-5528 GCA_041584475.1 Alphaproteobacteria bacterium | reverse complement strand
TCCTCCGGATCCATCTTGCCGCGGAACACCCAGTAGGAATAGGCCGTATAGGCGAGGATCAGCGGAATCAGCACGGCGGCGCCGACGAGCAGGAAGACGAGGCTGTCCTCCGGCGCCGCGGCGCGCCAGATCGAGATGTCCGGCGGCACGATGTTGGGATACAGGCTGATCGCGAGCCCGACATAGGACAGCAGAAACAGGCCGAGGCTCGCAAGGAACGGCTGCACGTCGTAGCCCCGTCGCAGGCCCTGGACCAGCAGCGCCACGCACATGGCGACGAGCATCGGCACGAAGACGGTATACGCGCTCGCCGGCCAGTTGAACCAGCGCTCCCAGAACGCGGGGTCGAGCAGCGGCGTCCACAGGCTGACGATGCCTATGAGCGATATCGTTCCGGCCCCGGAGGCCCAGGCGTAGCGCGTCGCGATTGACTTGAGTTCGCCCGACGTCTTCATGATCAGCCACGTCGAGCCGAGCAGCGCATAGCCGACGATGAGCGCCAGCCCGGTCAGCACGCTGAACGGCGTCAACCAGTCCCACCAGCCGCCGGCATAGCTGCGACCCTCGATCGCTATGCCCTGGACGATGGCGCCTAGCGCGATGCCCTGGCACAGCGAGGCGACCACCGAGCCGGCGAAGAAGGAGGCGCTCCAGAGGTGCTTGTGGCGCTCGCTCCGCCAGCGGAACTCGAAGGCGACCCCGCGAAATACAAGGGCGAGCAGCATGACCACGATCGGCGCATAGAGGGCCGGCAGCAGGACCGCGTAAGCCAGCGGAAACGCCGCCATCAGCCCTCCGCCGCCGAGCACGAGCCAGGTCTCGTTGCCGTCCCAGACCGGAGCAACCGAATTCATCGCCGTGTCGCGATGCGTTTGCGTCCGCAACAGCGGGAACAGGATACCGATACCGAGATCGAAGCCATCCATCACGACGTAGGCCAGTACCGCGAAAGCCAGGATGAGGGCCCAGACGAAAGCGAGATCAATGGCCATCGGCATCGCTTCCCCCGTGGTGCGGCCGCGGTCGTCGTCCGCCTTGCGCGCCCGGGACGATGCCGGCGGCGCGCAATGGTTCGATCCCGGTGAACTCCTTCTCCGAGGTGACCGGCCGGCGCGCCATCAGACGCAGCAGGTAGAAGACGCCGGGAATGAAGACGATCAGATAGACCGCGACGAATCCCGCGAGCGAAACCCCGACCGCCGGCGCCGCCACCGGCGAGATCGAATCTTCGGTACGCAGCAGGCCATAGACCGTGTAGGGCTGCCGCCCCACTTCGGTGGTGATCCAGCCCGCGAGCAGCGCCACGAATCCGGACGGCGCCATCACCAGGGTCGCCCGGTGCAGGCGCCGGTCCTCGTACAGGCCGCCGCGTACCCGGCGCCAGAGCGACCAGAGCCCGACGACCACCATCAGCACGCCGAGCCCGACCATGATGCGGAAACTCCAGAACAGAAGCGGCGCATACGGCCTTTCTTCCGGCGGCCAGGCCTTGAGTCCCATCACCCGCCCCTCCCATTCGTGGGTCAGGATCATCGACCCGAGTTTCGGGACCCCGATCGCGTAGCGCGTGCGTTCCGCCGCCATGTCGGGCATGCCGAACAGGATCAGCGGCGCCCCGGCCTGTGTTTCGAAATGCCCCTCCATCGCGGCGATCTTGGCCGGCTGGTGTTCGAGGGTGTTGAGTCCGTGCAGATCGCCGACGACGATCTGGATCGGTGCGACGAGCGCGGCCATCCACATCGCCATCGAGAACATCAGGCGGGCCGCCGGATTACCGCTGTCACGCAGCAGATGCCAAGCGCCGACCGCGCCGACCGCGAAGGCGGTCGCAAGGTACGACGCCAATACCATGTGGACGAACCGGTACGGGAACGACGGGTTGAAGATGACCGCCCACCAGTCCACGGCGACGAACTGGCCGACATGGTTCACGCCGTACCCGGCCGGCGTATGCATCCAGCTGTTGACGCTGAGGATCCAGAACGCCGACATCAGCGTGCCGCCGGCGACGATGAGCGTGGCGAGGAAATGCAGCCGCGGGCCGACGCGCTTCTCGCCGAACAGCATCACGCCGAGGAACCCGGCTTCGAGGAAGAACGCCGACATCACCTCGTAGCCCATCAGCGGTCCGAGAACCGGCCCCGTCTTGTCCGAAAAGACGCTCCAGTTGGTGCCGAACTGGTAGCTCATGACGAGGCCCGAGACGACGCCCATGCCGAACACCACGGCGAAGATCTTGAGCCAGTACCTGAATGCGTCGCGGAACACCGCGCGTCCGGTGAACAGCCACAGGCCCTCGAGAACGGCGAGATAGCTCGCCAGCCCGATGCTGAAGGATGGGAAGACGATATGGAAGGAGATGGTGAAGGCGAACTGGAGTCGCGCCAGCATCTCCGCGCCAAGCGCGTCGAACAGGGCCGACATCGCCCCTCCCGTGTCCCGCGATCCGATACCGCCATCATAGACAGTCGGGCGCGACAATCAAACGGGGCCCGGCCTTGATTCGGACGTTGCAGCGCGGCCCGGGAGGCGCCCGCGTGGTCGCAGCTCCACGGTGCCGACGCCACATCGGCGCCGCCTCCCTGCGGGAAGCGGCGCCGACGGGCAGCATCTTCGGTGCCGGGCTTCACGCCCCCCGGCAGGGGCCCGGCTGCCGCCGGACGCGGCGATCAGAACCTCAGCACGGTGGAGGCGCCGATCACGTGCGCGGTGTAGCTCGGCGAGCCGCCGCCGAACCAGAGTACCCGGCCCATGGTGTCCGGATCGACGTTGTCGAGCTCGAAATCCTCGGAATCGTAGTATTCGAACAGATAGGCGATCCGGAACGTCACGGCCTCCGAGGCCTCGTAGTCGGCCGTCAGGTTCACGCTGTGGATCGCGGTGTCGACGTCCGGAAGGTCGTCGGCCGTTCCGGCCCCGTTGGCACCCGTCCCGCCGGTGACATCATAGCTCGTGTGCCCGAGGGAGAAGGCATAGTCGAGCGTCAGCTTGACGTTTTCGACCAAGCCGCTCCACACAAGACCGGCGCCGAGCGTGTGGATTTCGTCCGTCGTATCGATCGACCAGAACCGCGTCGCATCGACGGGAGGGGTCTCGCCGCCGGTGAATCTGCTGCCCGTCTGGACGAAGCCCATCTGGTCGTACGCATAGTAGGCGTAGGTGGTCAGCGAATCGCTCGCACGATAGGAGAGGTCCGCCTTGCCGCCGATATTCTCGCCCTCGGTCAGTCCGAAATCGGTCTCGTCGTAGTCGTCGAACGAATAGTTCGCCCCGAAGGACAGGGCAAGCGCGTCCGACGTCATCCAGTTGGCGGCGGCCCGCACCTCGTTGCGCGTACGGTCGGCGAGGTTGTACTTGCGCAGGTCGGGGTTGTTCTCGAACGCCGCGGCGCCGGGGTCCGGGAATGTGCTCTCGCGAAGCGGCGCGTTGCCGATATAGGCGTCTCCGTCCCGCATCGCGAACGAATAGGACAGCCAGCCATCGATGGTCTCGGTCGCGCGACCGCTCAGCTTGGCCTCTATCGTGTGTTCCTCGGTCTTGTCGCGCTCGGAGAACGTGCGCTCCATGTTGTCGTATTCGTAGCCGAGCGAGACCTTGCTGTAATCACCCAGCCGGTAGCCGCCATCGAGGTTCACCAGGTGCTGCGTGAAGCTGTGCGGGGTGTTGACCCGCGTCCCGTTGCTGCCTTGCGTGCCGACGTCGTTGGGCACGTAGGCGTACTGACCGCGCGGGGTCTTGTTGTCGCGCTCGCTGTAGCGGTAGCGGCCGGATACGTCGATACGTTCGCTGAAACGCGAGGAAATGCCGATGTCGCCGCGCAGCGTGTTGATCTCGCCGTCGAGGGACGTCCGCGGCAGGGGCGTCGGGGTGGGGATCGCTGGAGTGTTGATCGTAAAGGGCAGGAAATCCTCGTCCTGCAGCATGATGCCGTAGCCCACGCTGCCGGTGATACGGGTCGTCGGCGATACCGAATAGCCGCCCGAGAGCGTGAAATTGTGGGCCTGGTTGTCGGGCGCCAGCGCCATCTGTCCCTCGTCGGGGATGTCGGTCCACGGGTTCGGTCCAAAGCCTTCGATACCGCCGGTGTAGGCATTCTCCCATCGCAGTGCGGTTTCGCCGCTGTTGAAGAACGAGCCCGAATACATGGCCTGGAACTGGAGGTTGCCACTCGAATAGTTCGCGGTCGCATCGACCTCGTTGGTCTCGTAGTCGATGACCTCGGGCAGTGCCACGGAGCCGGGATTGCCGCCGTTTTCGCCGAACATGCCGAACGTCGTCTGGGTCCCGCGCTTGGTCTCGTTGCGGTAGTCGACGTCGAAGCGCCAGTTCTCCCGCGGCAGCCAGAACAGGCCGCCGCCGAAGCGCTCACGCTCCGTCTTGAGGTCGATCGGTCGCAGGGTCGAGGCGAGCGGCATGGCGCTGGTGCCGGCGTTCGCGGCCAGCGTCGGCCAGGTCGGGGGCAGGGACAGGATGCTCGATCCCTCGCCACTGTAGGGAGTCAACGCATCCTGCTGCAGGTAGTGGGGAATCTGCTCGAAATTGAGCGTCGCCCCGTAGCGGCCCTGCGAGCCGGCCTCGAGCTCGAAGCTTCGGTTCTCGAGGCCGAGATTGCGGCCCTGCATCTCGAGGTAGAAAGCCGTCCCGTCATCGGGCGCATCGCGCATGGTGGAGTCGAAATTGCCGATGAAGAACGCACTTTCGTCGACGAGGCCGGTGTACTCGCCGAACTTGAACGAATCCTCGGTCACGTAGCCGGCGCCGGCCTCGACCGAACCGTCGAGGATCATGTTGGGCTCGCCCTGCTGCGCCCCGGCGGCGACCGGCCACAGGCAGAGGATCGCGGTGCCCGTCAACATCAGGGCTTTCTGGGTCGTCATGGTAAGGCTCCTGTTCATCGAATCGTGTCGCATCTCGGTTCCCCCTTCGCCTATCGCGAGAAGCGCGGTCCGGACGGGTGGTTCGACCCGTGCACCCGCGGGTGGCAGTTGAGGCACGCGTTGGCGAGCAGGTGGGTGTCCGCCCTCGTTACCGCGCCGCCGTCATACAGCGTGCTGGGGTGGAACGCCGCCTGATGGCAGGTCTGGCAGAGGAACGGCGCCCGGGCCTTGAGAAGCTTCGGCTGGTTAGAGCCGTGCGGCGAGTGGCAGATAGAGCAATCCTCGGCGACCGGCTGATGCTCCCACAGGAAGGGGCCGCGCTTTTCCGCGTGGCAGCCGAAGCAGGTCTCGTTGACGCTCGCCCTGACGAGGCTCTCGCTGCCGAACGAACCGTGCGGGTTGTGGCAGTCGGAGCAGGCGAGGACGCCCTCGCGCAGCGGGTGCCGCGAGCGCCGGAACATCGCCGCGCGTTTGTCGGTGTGGCAGGTGATACAGACCTCGACCTGGTCTTTCTTGACCAGCATGGGGTCCTTGCGCGCGTGCACGTTGTGGCACGACGAACAGGTCCGATCGGCCGCTTCGTGCTTGCTCATGTGCCAGTTGATGCGCTGGTCGCCCTGGTGGCAGCCGAGGCAGACCGCCGACTGTTCC
>JBFHDX010000176.1:0-5705 GCA_041584475.1 Alphaproteobacteria bacterium | reverse complement strand
GGACATCTCGATCTGGCGCGCCGCGGCGCCGGAGGACAGCCTCGTCTTCCTGCTCGTCGGCGCCGCCGTGCTGATTCCGCTGATCCTCGCCTATACGGCCTATTCCTACTGGGTGTTCCGCGGCAAGATGGATCCGGAGGAGGGCTACCACTGAGGCGGATGTCCGGCGCCGGCGCTCCGCTCAGTCGCCGTCGAACGCCACCGGCCGCACGTCTCCGACATGGGCGCCGCTGCGGTTGGTGACCGGGATCGTCAGGCGGGTCGCGAGCTTCGCCTCCAGCGCCTCGTCGATGACGCCGACGTGGCGCAGCACCGCCGACATCATCACCTCGGCCGCGCGTCCGGCGCCGTCGTCGCACTTCAGCGCGACGCCCAGCCCGTACTCCGGCAGCGCCGCGCAGAACACACCCTCGGCGCCGGTCTTGACGATCGCCCGACCGCCGGTCGCGGCGACGATTTCGGTGCAGTAGCGCCCGCTGCCGGCGATCATGAAGGGTTCGGCTGCGATCGCCGCGGCGATGCGCCGGCAGGCGGCGGCGCGCTCCGCCGGCAGATCGTCCGGGGCGCCGAAGCGTGCCATGGCGAAAGCGAGATTTTCCAAGGGCACGGCGATCGTCGGGATGGCGCAGCCGTCGATGCCGCGCGGCGCATCCCCGAGCTCGAGGCCGCACATCGCCTCGAGCGTTCCGAGCAGGCGCTGCTGCACCGGGTGATCGAAGCGCACATATCCGCGCGTCGCCTCGCCCCTGTGCCTGGCCGTGCCCAGAAAGCCGGTATGCTTGCCGGAACAGTTGTTGTGCAGCGCCGTCGGCGGTTCGCCCTTCGCCGCCAGCGCGTGCGCCGACTCCTCGTGGCTCGGCCAATGGGCGCCGCATTCGAGGTCGCCGACAGCGAGCCCGATGCGCTCGAGCCACGCCGCCACGATCCCGGTGTGGCGCGGTTCGCCGCCGTGCGAGGCGCAGGCAACGGCGATTTCTTCGTCACCGAGGCCGGCGGCGTCGGCGGCGCCGCTCTCGACCAGCGGGATCGCCTGCAGCGGCTTGACCGCCGAGCGCGGGTAGATTCGGGCCGACTGATCGCCCCAGCGCGCCGCTACCTTGCCCGCGATGTCGACGACGACGGCGCTGCCGCGGTGCCGGCTCTCGACGAGCGTCCCGCGCGTGACCTCGACGAGGACGGGGTTTGCGCCGGGCGCCGGGACGCGGGCGTGCGCGGCAGGGGGCGTGTCGAGCGGCATGGTTTCCCGCCATGGAGCTGATGGGCGCGAATACCTTGCCTGTTCGGCCCGGCCCGTGCAAGTTATCCCGCCATGGGTCTGACGCGCGGCTATTTCGGCATCGGTGTCGAGGGCATCTCCAAGCCGATGAACGTCGGCAGCCTTTACCGGTCGGCACATGCCTTCGGCGCGGATTTCGTGTTCGCGATCGCGCCGGCCGTCGATCTGCGGTCGCTCAACCGCGCCGATACCTCGCGCACGGCGAAGCACCTGCCGTTCTATGAATATCCCGCGCTCGACGCGTTGCGCCTGCCGCGCGGCTGCCGGCTGGTCGGCGTCGAGCTGGTCGAGGACGCGGTCGACCTGCCGAGCTTCAGCCACCCCGAACGCGCCGCCTACGTGCTCGGCCCGGAGCGCGGCTCGCTGTCCGGCGCGCTGCTGGAGCGCTGCGATTTCACGGTCAGGATCCCGACCCGTTTCTGCATCAATGTCGGCATGGCCGGCGTGATCCTGATGTACGATCGGCTGATCACCCGGGGTCGCTTCGCGAAGCGTCCCCCGAAGGCCGGCGGCCCCGTCGAGGCCCTGCCCGAACACGCCCACGGCGGCCCGGTCCTGCGGCGCGGCCGCAAGGCTGCAAATGCCGGAAACCCGCCATCAAGACGCCATACTTCTGGGTAAAACGGAACAGGATGATGCGGATACTCCTCACACTCACTGCGTTTTCCATGCTCGCCGCGCTCGCGGTCGCCCCGTCGCCGGCACTTGCCCAGGACGATGTCGAGGATCTCGGCACCTTCAAGGACTGGAGCGCGCGCAAATACGACGAAGGTGGCGCCGAGGTCTGCACGATGTTCAGCCAGCCGCTGAAATCGGAGGGCGACTACGAGCGACGCGGCGAGGTTTACGTCTTCGTGACCCACCGGCCGGCCGCCAACCGCGTCGACGAGGTCAGCTTCACGATCGGCTATACGTTCAAGAAGGAAACCCCGGTCGTCGTGCGCATCGGTGCCGCCGAGTACGAGCTGTTCAGCAAGGACGGCAATGCCTGGACCCGCTCCAGCCGCGACGACCGCACGCTCGTCCGCGCCATGCGCGCCGGGGCGACGATGACCGTCGAGGGCGTCTCCAGCCGCGGCACGAAGACGATTGACACGTTCTCGCTGTCAGGCTTTTCGGCGGCCCACAACAAGATCACCGAAGCCTGCCGGGCCCGCTAGTACATGATCCACTTATGTGGAGCGGGCCGGTGCGAACTGATCGGATAATCCTCTAGCGCTCGCCGCGTCAGCCCGAGTCGGTGTCGCCGCTGCCGAACTCGGCCTCGAGATCCGCCTCCATGCGCTTGAGATTCTCGGGTACGGGCATGCCCATGGCGCGGATCTGGTTGAGCAGGGTCTGCAGCCGCATCCAGATCTCGCGGCGGTCGCCCTGATCGCCTTCCATTTCGTCGATCAGCAACGAGATCGCGGCTTCGATTTCCTGTTCGTCATAGGCCATGAACGGTCCCCGGCTCGGATGCGACTCGCTGCAGTTTGACCGAGCCGGTGCCGGACGGCAAGCCGCCCCGGCACGTCCCGATTTGCTTTGCCTGTACGTCCGCCGCGACCTATATCAGCCGGATGACCGATCGCTCGCCCGTCCTCGCGGATTTCATGCCCGGCGCCCCGTCGGCAACGGGATCGCCCGCGGACTCGCGCCCGGCGCTGCTCGGCATGTCGCGTGACGAGCTGGCGGCGGCGATGGCCCAGCTCGGCGAGAAGCGCTTCCGCGCCGACCAGATCGCGAACTGGATTTACGCCCGCGGCGCGACCGGCTTCGACGTCATGACCGACATTTCCAAGGCGCTGCGCGGCCGCCTGGAGTCGCTCTATCGCATCGGCCGGCCCGCGATCGTCAGCGCGCAGATCTCGTCCGACGGCACCCGCAAATGGCTGCTGCGGCTCGACGATGGCAACGAGGTGGAGAGCGTGTTCATCCCCGACGACGAGCGCGGCACGCTCTGCGTCTCGAGCCAGGTCGGCTGCACGCTCACCTGTTCGTTCTGCCATACCGGCACGCAGGCCTGGGTGCGCAACCTCGACGCCGGCGAGATCGTCGGTCAGATCATGGTGGCGCGCGACGCGCTGGGCGAATGGCCGACGCCCGGCGAGGACCGGCAGATCACCAATATCGTGCTGATGGGCATGGGCGAGCCGCTGTTCAATTACGACAACGTGCGCGCCGCGGTCGCGCTGATGAAGGACGAGCGCGGGCTCGGCTACTCGCGCCGCCGCATCACGCTGTCGACCTCGGGCGTCGTGCCGGAGATCCGTCGTGCCGGCGCGGAGATGCGCGTGATGCTGGCGATCTCGCTGCACGCGGTGCGCGACGAGCTGCGCGACGAGCTGGTGCCGATCAACCGGCGCTGGCCGCTGGCCGACCTGCTGGCGGCGTGCCGCGACTATCCGGAGCTGTCGAACGCTCGGCGCATCACCTTCGAATACGTCATGCTGAAGGACGTGAACGATTCCGATGCCGACGCCAGGGGCCTCGTGCGGCTCCTCTCCGGCATCCCGTCCAAGGTGAACCTGATCCCGTTCAATCCCTGGCCGGGGAGCGGCTACGAGAGCTCGCAGCCAGGGCGGATCGAGCGGTTCGGCGATATCGTCCGCGCCGCCGGCATCATGGCGACGGTGCGCACGCCGCGCGGCCGCGACATCGCCGCCGCCTGCGGCCAGCTGAAGTCGGCGAGCGTCCGCGTGCCGGCCTGGAAACAGCGGGGGGAGTCGGCGTCCGATCATGCCGGCCCGTGAACGACCCGCCGCCGCTCGCCTCTGCGCGCCTCGTCTGCTAGCCTCGCACATGCACGACCATACAAAGGGGGGCTGCCATGGACGGGTACTACGCAATGTCGATGGGCATGGGCTTCGGCATGCTCTTTTCCGGTTTCGCGGTGCTCTGGATCGTCATCGGCGTGCCGCTCTGGCGCATCCTGACGCGGGCCGGATTCTCCGGCTGGTGGATCCTGCTATTCCTGGTGCTGCCGCCGATCGGCAGCCTGGTCATCGTGCTCATGCTGGCCTTCGCGGAGTGGCCGGCACGGGCCCCCGGCAGGCAAGGCGGCAGCCATGTATGATACCGGTCCCGGTGGCTACGGCATGGACGGCGGCTTCGTCTTCGGCTTGCTCGGAATGGTCTTCTGGCTTGTCGTTCTCGTCTTCCTTCTCTGGGTGTACGGCCGCATCATCGGGCGCGCCGGTTATTCGCCGTGGTGGGCGCTGATCGTCCTGGTGCCGGTTGTCGACGTCGTCATGCTCTGGGTCTTCGCATTCATCCACTGGCCGGCACTCGACGATATGACGATAGCCCAAGGAAGCGCCCCGTCCGGACCACCGTCCGGCGCCGAGGGGGGCGCCGGCGGCGCCTGACGAGCGCGGGCCGACGCCCGCCGCGCTTCTGCGCGCCGCGATAGCGTGCTAGCCTCCGGCTCGCCTGACAGGCGGGGAGCGCGCAGGGGCGATGGCCGATATCGTGATCACCGAATTCATGGACGACGAGGTCGCGGCAGACCTCGCGCGCACGCACGACGTGCTGTACGACCGCACGCTGGTCGACCGGCCCGACGATCTGCTGCGCGAGGCGTCCGGCGCGCGGGCGCTGATCGTGCGCAACCGGACGCGCGTCGACGCGGCGCTGCTGCAGGAATGCCCACGGCTGCGCGTCGTCGGCCGGCTCGGCGTCGGGCTCGAGCGCATCGACCTCGCCGCCTGCGCCGCGCGCGGCGTCGAGGTCTGTCCGGCGCGCGGCGCCAACGCCATCGGCGTCGCCGAGTACGTCATCGTGACCATGCTGATGCTGCTGCGCGGCGCCTACGGGGTGACCGACCGGGTCGCGGCCGGCGCCTGGCCGCGCGAGGCGCTGATCGGCGGCGAGGCGGCCGGGCGCACGCTCGGCCTCGTCGGCTTCGGCGACATCGCCCGGCACGTCGCCGTGCGGGCGCGGGCGCTCGGCATGCGGCTGGTCGCGACCGACCCGTTCGTGCACGCCGAGGATCCGGCCTGGATCGAGCACGGGGTCATGCGGCTCGAACTCGACGAGCTGCTGCAGAACGCGGACGTCATCAGCCTGCATACGCCGTTCACCGAGGCGACGCGCGACCTGATCGATGCCGCGGCGCTGGCGCGCATGAAGGATCGTGCGATCCTGATCAACACGACGCGTGGCGGTATCGTCGACGAGGCGGCGCTGGCCGATGCGCTGCGGCGCGGCGCCATCGCGGGCGCGGCGCTGGACGTGTTCGCCGAGGAGCCGCTGTCCGCCGGGACCGGCGCGCGGTTCCGCGACGTGCCGAACCTGATCCTGACGCCGCATATCGCCGGCGTGACGCGCGAGGGCAACCGCTGGATCAGCGTGCTGACGGTGCAGAACGTGCTGCGCGTGCTGACGCGCGAGGAATGACGCCATGACGCTGACGCACCGCATCCTCGCCGCGGACCGCCGCGGCCTG
>JBFHDX010000175.1:0-5721 GCA_041584475.1 Alphaproteobacteria bacterium | reverse complement strand
CCGCTCACCCCCGGCGGCGCCGGAACAGGTGCGGGTTGCGGGCGACGAACTTGCGGATCCAGGCCTCGATGAACGAGCGCTCGCCGCGGATCATGTACCACCAGCCGAGCGTGCTGATGGCGAACGCGCCGGCGGCGTCGACGATGAGGTCCCACATCGTGTCGGTGAGGCCGGACGGGTCGCCGAACATCGGCTTCTGCATGTTGGCGCCGAACAGCCGGTCCATCGCGAACTCGAAGATCTCCCACAGGGCGCCGACGGCGAGCGCGAACAGGAAGGCGAACAGCGCGACGAAGCGCGGCCGCATGTGGAGGTCGACGCGCTCGTTCTCGTTCAGCACGTAGACGAGCAGGAAGCCGACGAGCCCGAGCAGCAGGCCGGAGCTGGCGTGCAGGCCGATGTCCCACCACCAGATGCGCTCGTACCAGCGGCGCACCTCGCCAAGGAACAGGGCGGCGAAGACGAAGATCACCGCGAGCACCTGGAACTCGGACGGGATGCTGACCGGCAGCCGGTCGCCGAGCAGCACCGGCGCCAGCGTGATGCCCATGATCGCCAGCACGAGGACCGCCGCCAGCCAGTCGCCGCGCCACAGCAGCAGGGCGAGCTCGAGCGCCATGACGAGCTGCAGCGCCGCGAGCACGCCGAGATGGATGCGCGCGGCGAGGTCGGGCCCGGGCCGGGCGTCCGGCACCCGGGCTTCGGGGTCCGCGCTCACCGGCGCGCGCCCCACTCGAGATCGTCCGTCATCTGCCGCTCGAGATCGTCTAACCGGCGCCACCAGGCCGCGAACGCCGCGCGGTCGCCGGCATGGTGCCCGCTGCGATCGACGCCGATCGAGCCGTCCCGGAGGACGACGCGGCGCCGGACGACCGCCGGATACGCCGGATGCGCACGCGCCGTGAACAGGTAGACGGCGAGCTCCGCGGGCACGTCGACGATGATCTGGTTCACGGCCTCGGAGACGCGTGCGCCCGGCTTCGCCCGCGTCTCGTCGAGATAGGCCTGCCACTGCGCCGGCATGATCCTGTCGCCGGGAAAACGCGGCCCGTCGTCTGCCGCACGGGCCGGCACGGACGCGGCGACGGCGAGCACGAGCGCCGCCAGCAACACGAACCTCACCTGGGTTGCGGTCATCTCCTCCTCCGCGCTCGGGCGCCGCGGGACGGCGCGACCCCGTGCGCCAGTATACCGAGCCGTCCGGGATTTGGCAGTTCGGCCCCGCAGCGGCCCGTGTTGTGGCCGCATGACCGCACTGTTAGACTGGTCTTGCGGACAAGCGTCGCCGCTGAGGTCCGGCACGGGGGAAAGTGCCCATGTCGCTCGCCAGCCTGAAGCACCAGCTGAACACCGGGATCGAGAGCCTCGACTACGAGCACCGCCGGCTGATCGGCGTGATGGAGGAGCTGTGCGATCGCTTCGAGCACGCCGAGGCCGAGGGGCCGGGCGCGGTGTCCGACCTGTTCGGCACGCTGTACGCCCGCGCATCGGCGCATTTCGCGCTCGAGGAACGGCTGATGCGCGAGAAGAAATACCCCCTCTACGAGGCCCACAAGGCCGACCACGAGCGGCTGCTCGACCAGATCCGCGCCATGATGGAGGCATACGAGGCGGGCCGCTGCGTCGATTGCGGCATGACGCTGCGCAGCTGCCTCGAGGCGTGGTTCGCCGACCACGTGGCGGAATCCGACCGCGGGCTCGGCAGCCTCGCCGACTAGCGGCGGGAAAAAAGCGGACACAGTACTGAATTCGCCCACGAAACCAGTGCTGTGTCACCTATTTGACCTGAGTCCCCTGCTCTGTCCCGTGCCTTCGAAACCCGCATCTTGACCCAGGTCAATGCGCCGCAGCGGCCGTCGCCCGCAGAGTCCCCGGCGCGACCGGAACCGCGCCCCCGCCGCAGGAGAGATCGTCATGATCAAGAAGATCCTGGTACCGACCGACGGCTCGGAACACGCCACCAAGGCGGTGCGCTTCGCCGCCGACCTGGCGGCCAAGTACGGCGCCGAGATCGTGCTGCTGCACGTGCTGCTGCGCGGCCACCTCGACGAGGGGCTGCGGGCGTTCGCCGAGATCGAGGGCCCGCGCCGCGGCAGACCGCTGGCCGAGGCGATCGCGGCGATCCCCGAGGCGCGGTTCCCGGTGTCGATGGTGCCGACCAACGGCGGCGATACGGAGGAGGCGGTGCTCGCCCAGGTCGCCGAGCACGTGCTGCGCGTCGCCGAGCGGGCGGCGCACGCCCAGGGGGCGACGAGGACGCGCAGCGTCGTCGAGGACGGCGACGCGGCGCAGCGCATCCTGCAGGCGGCGAAGGACGAGGGCGTCGACCTGATCGTCATGGGCAGCCGCGGCTTCTCGGACCTCAAGGGACTGCTCGTCGGCAGCGTCTCGCACAAGGTGAGCCACGTCGCGCCCTGCACCGTGATGACGGTGCGCTAGCGCGCGGATCGCATCGCGCCGCGGTAAAGGCGCCTCACGCGGTGCGCACCGCGCTGAGGAACTTCTCCACCTCGCGCTGCATCGTCTCCGCCTCGCGCGACAGCTCCGCCGCCGCCTCGAGCACCTCGCCGGACGAGCGCCCGGTCTCGTCGGCCGACGTGTGGACCTCGCCGATGGTCTCCGAGACCTCGCGCGTTCCGTTCGCCGCCTGACGCACGCTGGCCGCGATCTCGCGCGTGCGCGCCTCCTGCTTCTCGACCGCGTCGGCGATGACGGCGGCGATCTCGTTCATGTCGCGGATCGTGCCCTCGGCGCCGCGGATGATCTTGGCCGCGCTGCCGGTCTCCTCCTGGATCGTCGTGATCTGGTCGGCGATCTCGTCGGTCGCCTTGGCGGTCTGGTTGGCGAGGTTCTTGACCTCGCTCGCGACGACGGCGAAGCCCTTGCCGGCCTCGCCGGCCCGCGCCGCCTCGATCGTCGCGTTCAGGGCCAGCATGTTGGTCTGGCCGGCGATGTCCTGGATGGCGCCGACGACGTCGCCGATCCTCTCGACCGCGGCGGTCAGGCGGTGGACGCTGTCGTCGGTCTGCCTGGCGTCGTCGACGGCCTGCTTGGCGATGCCGCTCGACTGCACGACGTGGCGGCCGATCTCGCTCGACAGCGCCGACAGCGCCTCGGTCGCCTCGGCGACGGTGCCGACGCTCGACGAGGCCTCCTCGGAGGCGGTGCGCACGGCGGCCGACTGGCGGCTCGCCGCGGCGGCCTTCTGCGTCATCGCCTCGGCGGTGGCACGCATGCGCGAGGCCGATTCCGAGACCTTCTCGACCATCGCCTTGATCGACGCCTCGAACTCGTCGGCGAGCGCGTGCATGGCGCGGCGCTTCTCCTCCTCGGCGCGGCGCTCCTGTGCGGACCGGTCGTCGGCCAGGCGGCGCATCTCGACGCTGTTGTCGCGGAACACCTGGACCGCCCGCGCCATGGCGCCGATCTCGTCGCGCTTGTCCTGACCGACGATGCGCACCTCGGTGTCGCCCTCGGCGAGCGCCCGCATGACCGCGGTCATGCCGCGGATCGGCCGCGTGACGAGGCGCTTCAGCGCGACGACGAGGACGATCACGATGGCCAGCAGCATGATCGCCGAGATGCCGACGGCGCGGCGCTTGGCGGCGCGCTCGATGGTCTGGACCTGCGCCCGGCTCCAGGCGATCGCGACGTAGCCGGTGAATTCCTGGCCGCCGATGAAGGACGGCTGGATGACGACAAGATGTTCGGGCGCGTCGAGCACCACCGGCTCGCCGCCGGCGAGCGCGGCGCGGGCGTTGCGGAACGCGGTCTCGACGTCGTACGGCGGCAGGCGATCCGACTGGTAGCTGGTCAGCGGGTTGCCGTCCGCGTCGTAGGTGTCGATGCGCGCGAGGCTGCCGCGCGCGGCGGCGATGAACTTGGCGATCTTGGTCTCGATCGCGGCCGGCGCCCGGGTGTAGAGGCCGGGGCTCACCTCGGCGCTGACCAGCTCGGTGAACAGCCGGCTGCGCGATTCCATGTGGGCACGCGAATATTCGGTGTACGACCAGACCAGCGCCGAGACGAGCCCGGCGACGCCGGCGATGACCGCCGCACAGACCGCCGTGATCACGCGTTTTTCGATCGTCCAGCTCATGGTGCGCTCGCCTGTCTCTCCCTGCCGCCCGGTGCCGCGCGGAAACGGCTCGCGCGTCGGCACCGGGGATCGGGTTCGTTGGTTGTTTCGACGCTCCGCCGCCGTCCTACTCGACGGTGATCGTGACCGGCTGCGAGACCACCGGCGGATTGTGCGTGTAGTGCTCGTGGTCGGCGAAGACGAGCCGCAGCGTATGCCGACCCGGCGGCAGGTCGATCGTTCCCTCGGTCTGGCCGCCGCCGAAATGGAAATGGTGCTTGCCGTCGTTCTTGGGGATCGGCTTGCTGCCGTTCGGCACGCCCGTATCGACGACGACGTGGTGGTGGCCGGTGTTCGGCCACTCGACGAGGGCCGGCGCGATGCCCATGCCGCGCAGCCCGAAGACGATCTTCACCGGCCCCTTCACAACGTCGCCGTTGTTCGGCGAGATGATGTAGACCTCGGCGCCGGCCGGGGACGGGACCTGTCCGGCAAGGGCGGGACCAGCCACCCACGCGAAGGCGATCAGTGCGACCGTACAGAATTTCAGCTTCATCGATATCTCCTCACAATTCCGTTTGCAGGGCGCTCGGCGGCACCCGCGCGACCGGCCCGCAGCTGCGCGAGCGGGAATCGATCGCCGGGATCAAGCAAGACGTATGCCAGCCTCGCGAAACTAGGTGTAATTGCCTCGATCATGGTTTTCCGAAGTTAATTTTCCGCTAAATTCCGGCGAAGACATGCGCCGAAAGAGGTAATCGGCGACCCGTTTCTGTAATGTTCCAGTATCGGTGCAGGCCGGCGCGTGCGTCGGACCGCCCGGCAGCGGACGGACGCGGCCGGCGAGGCCCGAAAACGACCCGCGCCGCTTCCCGGAGTCGCAAAGTCGGACATCGAGTCGCGCAATGGGCATTTCGGGATTCGTAAACCCGACTGATTTGCTGTGAAATAGGCGCCCCACGCCGACCGCTTCGGGCGTCGCCGGCGCCGCCAGGGGCGGCAATCTATACTTGGCCACCGACAAGTAACGACACCGACGGGTCGCTGCGCTGGCCACGCTCCGCGAAATGCGCCACTATGGATCGCAGGCGCAAATGCCGGCCCGGTGCGGTGACGCGCACCGCCGCGGACCGGCCGGGAGCGGAGGCCCGGGACATGCTGCGTTTGCCGTTTGTGGCCGTGCTGGCCGTCGTCTGGGCGTTGCCGGCGCTCGCCGACCGGCCGAGCCGTTGCATCGCCTTCGTCGAGCGCGCGCCCGGCGTCGTCCCCGTCAAGCTCGCGCGCGTGCAGGCCGCGGCGCCCGAAGTCGAGATCGCCTATGTCGGGCACTCGACGTTCCGCCTGACGACGCCGGCGGGCGTGATCATCGCCACCGACTATGCCGGCTATGCGGGACTCGGTCCGGTGCCGCACGTCGTCACCATGAACCACGCGCACGAGACGCACTATACCGACTTCCCCGACCCGGCGATCGAGTACGTGCTGCGCGGCTGGAACCCGGAGGGCGGCCCGGCCGAGCACCATCTCGGCGTCAAGGACGTGCTGGTCCGCAACGTCTCGACCGACATCAGGGGCTACGCCGGGACCGTCGAGCCCGACGGCAACTCGATCTTCATCTTCGAGGTCGCCGACCTGTGCATCGG
>JBFHDX010000174.1:0-5734 GCA_041584475.1 Alphaproteobacteria bacterium | reverse complement strand
GATCAGCGCCGCCCGCGACAGCGACGGGTCGGCCAGGTTCAGCGCCCGGTACGGCGCTTCCTTGCGGCGCATCAGTGCACGCGGCTCGAGGCCCAGCTTGGTGAGTAGCCGGTCGAGCGTCGGCGCATCGGGCGGCGTCGTCAGATACTCGACGATCTCGGGCTCGACGCCCCTCTCCTTCAGCAGCTGCAGCGTCTGGCGCGACTTGCTGCAGCGCGGGTTGTGGTAGATCGTGACGCTCATCGCTCCCTCCATCGTGCCCGGATCGCCCGTTGCATGCCCTGCCGGACGGCCCGGGTCAAGGGTCGTGACGCGGGGCTTGGCGAAGCCGGACATCCGGTACATCATATGCGTTCCTACGAACGGAAATCCGCACTTGTCCGAAAGCGTCTCCGCAATCGTCGCCGGCATGTCCGGCAATCTGCGCGGCATCGCCCTGATGGCGGCCTCAACAGTCGCCTTCGTCGGCATGCACGCCACCGTGCGGCACGTCTCGGCCGAGCTGCACCCGTTCGAGATCGCCTTCTTCCGGCAGTTCTTCGGCTTCCTCGCGCTCGCGCCGTGGTTCATCCGCTACGGGCTCGGGCCGCTGAAGACGCGGCAGCTGCCGCTGCACACGCTGCGCGCCGGGGTCAACCTGGTGGCGATGCTGATGTTCTTCTACGCGCTCAGCATCACGCCGCTGGCGCAGGTCTCGGCGCTCGCCTTCACGGCGCCGATCTTCGCGACGATCATGGCGATGCTGTTCCTCGGCGAGAGCGTCCGCCTGCGGCGCTGGCTCGCCATCCTGTTCGGCTTCGGCGGAACCTTCGTCGTCATCCGGCCGGGCTTCGCGGAGCTCGACATCGGCTCGCTGCTCACCGTCGGCTCGGCGCTTGTCTGGGCCGGGGCGCTGATCCTCATCAAGATCCTCAGCCGCACCGACTCGAGCGTCACGATCACCGCCTACATGGTGCTGCTGATGATGCCGATGTCGCTGGCCGCCGCCGCGTTCTACTGGCAGTGGCCGACGCTCGAGCAGCTCGGCTGGCTGGTGCTGGCCGGCATCGGCGGCACGCTCGGCCAGATGATGGTCGCGGAAGCGCTGAAGCAGGGCGACACCAACGTCGTCATGCCGTTCGACTTCCTCAAGCTGCTTTGGGCGGCGGCGCTCGGCTTCCTGTGGTTCGGCGAGGTGCCGGACGCCTTCACCTGGCTCGGCGGCGCGATGATCTTCGGATCGACGACCTACATCGCCCTGCGCGAGCACCAGCTGCGCGAACAGCGCGGCACGCGGCCGGTTCCGCATCCGCCGGCGCCGCGCACGCCCGCCGCGTCCTGAACGACGCGCGCTTGACGGGCCGGGCGCGCCGACGACACAGTCGGGACCATGAGCCTCCATCTGACGCTGACGGTCGGCATCGCGCTGGCGCTGGTAGTGCTGGCGCTGGCCCACCTGCTGCTCGGCAGCCGGTTCCGCCGCGGCGTCTCCCGTTCGGTCGCCCGGCTCGCCGCCGCCGCGGACGAGCCGCTGCAGCGGGCGGACGTGCCGGACATCGTCGCCGCCTTCGCCCGACGCTCGACGCCGCGGAACGGCGCGGCCCCGCGGCTGGTCCGCATCCGGCAGCGCGGCCAGATGCGCCTCGCGCCGCAAGGTGCGTGGCACCCTTTCGAGGCGGTGCAGCATTTCGCGGTCGACCGGCCCGGCTTCCTGTGGCGCGCCCATGTCGGCCGTCTCGCGCCGCTGACCGTGGTCGACCGCTTCGTCGACGGCGAAGGGGGGCTGGCGGTGCGCTTGTTCGGATCGGTGCCGCTGGTCGAGGCCGGCGGCGTGGCGCTGGCCAGGGGCCAGGTCATGCGCTACCTGGCCGAGCTGGTCTGGGTTCCCGACGCGGTGCGCGCCAATCCCGAGCTGGAGTGGCGCGAGGTCGGCGACGGCATCGTCGAGGTCGCCGCCGGCTCCGGCGACGGGCGCGGCTCGGTGCTGCTGTATTTCGACCGGCGCGGCCGCATCCACACGGTGGTTGCCGAGGACCGGCCGCGCATGGAGCACGGCCGCACCGTCCCGCGCCGCTGGGAGGGCTGGTTCTCGGACTACCGGACGGTCGGCGGCTACTACATTCCGCGCCGCGGCGAGGTCAGCTGGCTGCTCGACAGCGGGCCCTTCACCTACTGGCGCGGCGAAATCACCGAGCTGACGGTCCGCCCGCGGGCCTAGAGCATTATCCGTTTCGTTCGCTCCAACCCGCTCCCCCACCCGGCCACCCAACGGTATCGTACGCTGTGGGTGGCCGGGTGGGGGAGCGGGCCGGTGCCGATTCCACGTAAGCCGATGATGTGCTAGCGCCGGCGCAGGGCGTCACGCGGCGCGGCGTCGCCGCTCGATTTCGAGCTCGGCACCGAGGAACCGCGCGAGTTCCTGCATGGCGAAGCGGCCGGCCCGCGCTTCGGCCGCGGCGTTGTAGTTGGTGTTGGTGTTGACGTCGTAGGTGTAGGGCGTGCCGTCGGCGTCGCGCACGAACTCGATGCCGGCGACCTCGATGGCGTTGTCCCGCAGGAACGCGGCGTATCGCTCGAGCAGCGGATCGTCGAAATCCCCGAGGATGCGGAATCGCTCGGCCGCCGCCCCGTCCGTGGCGCAGAACGCGTCGCCGATCTCGCAGGCGTCGGCCGGGCACAGCTCGAAGCCCTGGCTCGCGTCCATCTCGACGGCATAGAAGAAGCGCCCGCCGATGAATTCGCAGCGGGTGATCACCGGGCGCGGCGGCTGCACATATTGCTGGATCAGCCAGATGCCGTCGAGCGGCCGGCCCGTCGCCGCATCGTCGAGCATCGCCGCCAGCGACGCGACCGAGCGGAACAGCTGCACGCCGTTTCCCTTGCCGCCGCGATTGGGCTTGGCGATGAAGGGCTGCCCCGCGAATTCGCGCGCCGCCCGCAACACCGCCTCGCGGCCGACCGCGGCGACCGTGCGCGGCGTCCGGATGCCGGCGCGGGCCAGCGCCGCGTACTGCGCCACCTTGCTGACCTCGAGGTAGAGGCCGCGCGACGCGTTGATCACCCGACGCCCGTGCGCTTCCAGCCAGTTGAGGACGGCGTGGGTCAGCTCGGGGGCGTAGCGGTGGTCGCGGGTGTGCGAGGACGCGCTCATGCGGTTGTAGAACACACCGTCCGGCGGCGGCGCGGCGAGATCGACCGTGCCCTCGTCGAGGAACCACGATTCCCAGGGCAGTCCCTGCTCGGCGAACGCCTCGGCCAGCGGTGCGGTCCAGGCGTCGTTCTCGTGCAGCACGTAGATCTTGGACATTTTTACGTTTTCTTTGATGTGCAATAATGTTTTTTCCTGCTTCGATACGTAAAATAATGCCGCAAATCGCGGCCGACAAGGGTGCGTCGATCACGATTGCGCAGAAAGCGGCGCCGGCGTCGTGGCTACCAGGTCTCCCGGAACGGCCGCGCCTCGACCTCGAACGACCAGGCGGAGCGGTTCTGGCGCGTCGTCCGCCACACCGTGTCGGCGATGTCGTCGGGCCGCAGGAAGAATTCGTCGGGCTTGTCCGGCATGCGCTTGCGCGTGCGCTCGAGGTCGATCACGCCGTCGATGATGAGCAGCGCGACGTGGATGCCGTCGGGCCAGAGCTGGCGCGCGGTCGATTCCGCGAGGCTGCGCTGGGCCGCCTTGGCGGCGGCGAAGGCGGTGAATTTGGCGCCGCCGCGCCGCGACGCGGTGGCACCGACGAAGACGATGTTGCCGTGACCCGCCGCCTTCATCGCCGGGATCACCTGCCGGGCCGCCACGAACCCGCCGAGCGCGTTGATCCGCCAGGCGGTCTCGAAATCCTCGGCGGAGACCTCCTCGATCGAGCCCCAGACGCCCGATCCGGCGTTGTAGATCAGCGTCTCGACATCGCCGAGATCGTCCCGGATCGCCGCGAACGCGCGCTCGATATCACCCGGTCGCGCGGCATCGCATTCGTATGCGCGCGCGTCCGGCAGCTCGCCGGCGAGGCGCGCCGCGAAGTCGGTGCTGCGGGCGAGCAGCGCGACCGCGTAGCCTTCGTCCGCGAAGCGCCGCGCGAACGACGCCCCGTTGCCGGGGCCGACGCCGACGACGGCGCAGACCGGTTTGCCCATGATGGTGCCTCCCGCTCCTGTTCAGGGAAATGCTAGCACACGGTCCCGTCGCGGCGGGCTCACATCGCCGCGAACCGATTCGCCGATGCCGGCGGCTACAGCCCGACGCGCTTCATGCCGCCGGCGGGATAGCGGGTCCCGGTCGCGGCCCCGGGCCTGAACACGCGGTCGAGCAGCGCGAGGTCGTCCTTGCTCAGCACGACGTCGAGCGCGGCCAGGTTCTCGTCGACGCGCTCCGGCCGCTTGGTGCCGGGGATCGGCACGACGTCCTCGCCCTGCGCCAGCACCCAGGCGAGCGCGGCCTGCGCCGGCGTGCAGCGACGCGCCTCGGCGACCTCGCGCAGCGGCTGCAGGAGCGGCAGGTTCTGCTGCCGGTTGCCGTCCTGGAAGCGCGGCATGTCGCGTCGCCGGTCCTTCTCCGCCAGCCCGTCGAGCGTCTCGATGGTGCCGGTCAGGAAGCCGCGACCGAGCGGCGCATAGGCGACGAGCCCGATGCCGAGCTCGCGGCAGGTCGGCAGGATTTCGGCCTCGAGGTCGCGGGTCCACAGCGAGAACTCCGACTGCAGGGCGCTGATCGGGTGTGTCGCGTGGGCGCGGCGGATGGTCTCGGCCCCGGCCTCGCTGAGGCCGAGATAGCGGACCTTGCCCTGCTCGACCAGCGTCTTCATGCCGCCGACCGTCTCCTCGATCGGCACGTCCGGGTCGACGCGGTGCTGATAGAAGAGGTCGATGACGTCGACGCCTAGGCGCTTGAGGCTGCGCTCGCAGGCCTCGAGCGCGTATTCCGGCCGGCCGTTGACGCCGCTCTTGCCGTCCGGCAGGCGCAGATTGCCGAACTTGGTCGCGAGGATCACCCGGTCGCGCCTGCCGGCGATGGCGCGCCCCACCAGCTCCTCGTTCTTGCCCTGCGCGTACATGTCGGAGGTGTCGAGGAAGCCGGCCCCGCGCTCGATCGCGCGATGGATCGTAGCGATCGACCGTTCGTCGTCGGCCGGTCCGTAGATCGCCGTCATCGTCATGCAGCCGAGCCCGATCGCCGGGACCCTGAGGCCGCCCTTGCCCAGTTCGCGCGTCTGCATCGCCCATCCTCCCTTCGATCCGTTTGCGATCCGGTTCAGATCATGATCCGCTTCATCTGCCCGGCGGGATAGCGGGTGCCCGCGGTCACGCCCGGCCGGAACACGCGGCCGAGCTTGTCGAGATCCGCCGCGTCGAGCCGCACGTCGAGGGCCCCGAGATTCTCGTCGACGCGCGCGGCCTGCTTGGTGCCGGGCAGCGGCACGATGTCGTCGCCCTGGGCCAGCACCCAGGCCAGCGCGACCTGCGCCATGGTGCAGCGCTTCGCCGCCGCGACCTCTTCCAGCACCGGCAGCAGCTGCAGGTTCCGCTCGAAATTCTCCGGGTGGAAGCGCGGGTGATCGTGGCGCCGGTCCTTCTCGATCAGGTCGGCGCCGAGATCGCGGATGATGCCGGCGAGGAAGCCGCGGCCGAGCGGGCTGTACGCCGCGAGACCGATGCCGAGCTCGCGCAGGGTCGGAATCACCTCCGCCTCGAGGTCGCGCGTCCACAGCGACAGCTCCGACTGCAGCGCCGAGATCGGGTGCGCGGCGTGGGCGCGGCG
>JBFHDX010000173.1:0-5787 GCA_041584475.1 Alphaproteobacteria bacterium | reverse complement strand
GTTCTTGGTCAGGCCATAGATCTGGTTGTCGTGCATCAGCACGGTCATGTTCATGTTGTAGCGGATGGCGTGGATCCAGTGCGCCGCGCCGATGCTGCAGCAGTCGCCGTCGCCCGTGGTGACGAAGACATGGAGGTCGGGGCGCCGCAGCTTGATGCCCTCGGCCACCGGCAACGCGCGGCCGTGCAGCCCGTGGAAGCCGTAGGCGTTCATGTAGTGCGGCAGGCGGCTGGAGCAGCCGATGCCGGAGACGAAGACCGTCTTCTCGGGCGGCAGCTGCTCGTCGCGGCACAGGCGCTGCACCGCGGTCAGGATGCTGTTGTCGCCGCAGCCGGTGCACCAGCGCGGCGGAATCTCGCTCTGATAGTCGCGGATCGCGTATTCCTCGTCGATCAGCTTCAGGAGGCATTCGGTGCGCAGTGCTGTCATCGCTTGATCCTTGCGCTATTGCAGCCGCTGGCGGGCGACCTCGACGATCGAGCCGGGCTTGATCGGCTGGCCGCGCGTCTCGCCCCAGCACTCGACGTCGACGAGGTAGCGGGCGCGCAGCAGCCAGGCCAGGCTCGAGAAACGCCGGTTGTCCGGGTTGATGAGGTCCCCGTCGGGCCGGTCGCACCAGTTGTTCTCGATCGTCATCACCTGCTTGAAGCGCCGCATCACGCCGTCGATGCCGGAGGCCATCGGCTGCAGGAATTTCAGGTGCAGCGACGAGACCTTGTGGCCCTCGGCGCGCAGCGTCTCGACCGCCTCCTCGATGGCACCCTTCGTGCTGCCCCAGCCGACGAGCAGCAGATCGCCCTCGTCGCCGCCGAACACCGGCGGCAGGCGCAACGTCTTCTGGAACGTGGCCAGCTTGAGGCTGCGGTTGCGGATCCCCTCCTCGTTGATCTCGGGATCGTAGGCGACGTGGCTGCCGCGATCGTGCGCGAGGCCGGTCAGGCAGTGCATGCCGTTGGGCTGCCCGGGGATGAAGCGCGCGGCGAGCCCGGTGCGCGGATCCCAGTCGTAGGGCTTGGCGCCCGGCGGCACCGCGCTCTGGTCGATGGGCGGCGCCAGCCAGTCCTCGCGGAAGCGCGGCCGCGGGAAGGGCTGCTGCGCCGTCGCCAGGCTGGCGTCGGTGAGCACGACGACGACCATGTTGAACGCCTCGGCGATCTTGCGCGCGGTGATCACCGAGTAGAAGCAGTCCTCGATCGTGGCCGCCGCCATGATGATCTTCGGCGCGTCGCCGTGCCCGCCGAAGCAGGCGGCGAGCAGGTCCCCCTGCTCGGCCTTCGTCGGCTGGCCCGTGCTCGGCCCGCCGCGCTGCACGTCGACGACGACGAGCGGAATCTCGGCCATCACGGCGAGCCCGATCCCTTCCTGCTTGAGCGACAGGCCCGGACCGGAGGTGATGGTGATGGCGCACTTGCCGGCATAGGACGAGCCGATGGCGAAGGCGCAGGCGGCGATCTCGTCCTCCGCCTGGTGGACGACGCAGCCGACCTTCTCGAAGATGTCACTGAGATAGTGCGAGGCCGAGGTCGCCGGCGTGATCGGGTACATCGCGCACACCTCCATGCCCGACGCCACCACGCCGAGCGCCAGCGCGGTGTTCCCGTTGACGACGATCTGCGGCTCCTGCGGCCGCGAGGCCTCGATCGAGAATTTCAGGTCGAGATTGTCCTCGGCCCAGGCGTGGCCGGCCTGCAGCAGCTCGAGGTTGAAGTCGACGATCTTCTCGTCCTTCTTGCGGAACACGAAGCGGACCTGCGCCCGCGCCATCTCGAGATCGAGGCTGTAGATGCTGCACAGCATGCCGAGCGCGAACATGTTCTTGCCGCGGCGCGTATCCGGCACGTATTTGACGCACTCCTCCTCCATCGGAATCTCGTAGACGCGGTAGCCGCTCGCGACCAGCTCCTCGTAGACCCCGGCATAGGCCTCGGCCGTCGCCGGGTCGGGATCTGTGCGCCACTTGTTCTCGAGCAGGATGATGCAGCCCGGCTTCAGCTCGTTCGCCCGGACGCGGCTGAGCAGCACCTGCTCGTTGAAGGCGACGACGAGGTCGGCCTCGTCGCCGCCGTTCATGATGCGGCGCGACGCCAGGCGGACGCGATTGCCGCTGGCGCCGGCGACGCTGCGCGCCGGCGGCTGGATCTCGGCCGGGATGATCTCGACGGTCCAGATGCCGAGCCCCATGCGCGCCGCGAGGGCGCCGAGCGACTGGCCGCAACGTTGCGCGCCCTCGCCGGAATCGCTGACGATCTCGACGATGTGCTCGGACACCGCCAGCGCCGGCTTCGACGCCGCCGCGGCACCGTTCTTCTTCGGCTTCTTCGCCGCACCCCGACGTTTCGCGGGCGCGGCCGGCTTGCGCCGCGCCCGGGCGCCGTCGGGTTCGCGATCGATCTCTGCCCTGCTCTGCGGTTTCATGGCGTTCGTCCTATGCGACCCTGAGCCGCCTGAAATTCCTCTCATCCCGGCCGATGCCGAAGATGCCGTCATCGGGATCGTCCTCGTCCCGGTAGGCCGCCTCGCTGTCGCGGATGCCGAGATACTCACGGATCGACCGTGCCGCGCGCCGCCCGGCCCCCATCGCCAGGATCACCGTGGCGGCCCCGGTGACGATGTCGCCGCCGGCATAGACCCCGGCCATCGAGGTGGCGAGCGTCTCGTCGGTCTCTAGGTAGCCCCACTTGTTGAGCTTGAGCTTCGAGGTCTGGCCGAGGATCGGGTTCGCGGTCGTGCCGATGGCGTAAACCACCATGTCGGTTTCGAATTCGTACTCGCTGCCCTCTACCGGCACCGGGCTGCGGCGTCCGGATTCGTCCGGCTCGCCCAGTTCCATGCGGATGCAGCGCATGCCGCGCACGTTGCCTTCGCCGTCGTCGAGGATCTCGACCGGCGCCGTCAGCCAGTGGAACTCGATGCCCTCCTCCTGGGCGTGATGGATCTCCTCCTTGCGCGCCGGGCTCTCAGCCTCGGTGCGGCGGTAGACGCAATAGACCTTCTCCGCGCCCATGCGCAGCGAGACGCGCATCGCGTCCATCGCCGTATTGCCGGCGCCGATCACGGCGATGCGCCGGCCGAGATGCAGCGGCGTGTCGTAATCGGGGAACTTGCCGGCCTGCATCAGGTTGCAGCGCGTCAGCAGCTCGTTGGCCGACAGCGCGCCGTTGAGGAATTCGCCCGGGATCCCCATGAACCGCGGCGAGCCGGCGCCGGTGCCGATGAACACGGCGTCGTACTCCATTTCGTCGAGCATCTGCTCGATCGTGAACAGCCGTCCGACCAGGGTGTTGCACTCGAACGCCACCCCGAGATCGCGCAGGTTGGCGATCTCGGCGTCGACGATATCGTTCGGCAGGCGGAATTCGGGAATGCCGTAACGAAGGACGCCGCCCGGCTCGTGCAGCGCCTCGTAGACGGTGACCTCGCAGCCGGCCTTGGCCAGATCCGCGGCGCACGCCATGCCGGCCGGGCCGGAGCCGACGATGCCGACCTTGAAGCCGTTCTTCTCGATGTAGGGACGCGAACTCCAGCCTTCCTTGATCGCCTGGTCGCCGACCCAGCGCTCGAGGCGACCGATGGCGACCGGCTCGAGCGTATCGCCGACGGGGCAGACGCCCTCGCACTGGTCCTCCTGCGGGCAGACGCGGCCGCAGATCGCCGGCAGCAGGTTGGCCTCGCTGAGGATCTCGTAGGCGCCGCGGTAGTCCTTGTCGACGACCTTCATGATGAAGCCGGGGATGTCGATCGCCACCGGGCAGCCGGGAACGCAGGCGGGTTCCGGGCAGTCGAGGCAGCGGGCGCATTCGAGGAGCGCTTCCTCGAGTGTGAAGCCGAGCGCGACCTCGTCGAAATTCGTGATCCGCTTCGCCGGATCCTGGACCGCCATATGGGCCCGCTCCTGCGGAATCGTGCGGATCGTCTTCTTTTTCGCCATGACCGGTCCTACCCCCGGGAAAACCCGCCCTGCGCCGCCCGCGGGAGCGACGTTCAATCCCCCGAACCGCCGGCCTGCAGCAGCTCGCGCTGGCGGCAGGTCTCCGACCACCGTTCGACGGCGACCTTCTCGTCCTCGGCGAAGCGCCGCAGCCGGTTCATCAGGTCGTCGAAATCGACCTCGTGGCCGTCGAAGTCCGGCCCGTCGACGCAGGCGAACTTCATGCGGTCGCCGAGCTTGACGCGGCAGCCGCCGCACATGCCGGTGCCGTCGACCATGATCGGGTTGAGGCTGACCATGGTCCGGATGCCGTGCGGCCGGGTAACCTCGGCGCACGCCTTCATCATGATCGGCGGGCCGATGGCGACGACCTCGTCGATGTCGTCGTGGCGTTCGATCGCCTGCTTGACGCCGTCGGTCACCAGTCCCTTGATGCCGGCCGAGCCGTCGTCGGTGCAGATGATCAGTTCGTCGCAGACGGCACCGAACTTGTCCTCCCAGAACACGAGGTCGCGGTTGCGGAAGCCGACGACGCCGATGACGTAGGCGCCGCTCTCCTTAAAGGCTCGCGCCTGCGGGAAGATCGGGGCGACGCCGAGGCCGCCGCCGACGCACACGACCTTGCGCGCCTCGCCGATGCGGCTCGGCTCGCCCATCGGCCCGACGAGACCGAACATCTCGCTGCCGACCCGGCAGATTTGCTGCATCTCGCGGGTCGTCTTGCCGACCGCCTGGACGACGAGGGTGACCGTTCCCGCATCGCGGTCGAAATCCGCGATGGTGAGCGGAATGCGCTCACCCTTCGGATGCGTCATGACGATGACGAACTGGCCCGGTTTCGAGGCCCGTGCCAGCGCCGGGTGGGCGATCTCGAGGAGAAACGTCGTATCCGAGAAATCTTCTCGCCTGATAATGGGAAAACCCGACATTCCTTCAACTACTTATGACTGGTCGTGCCGGTCTTGCGGGCACATCCTCTCCGACCTCGCGCCTACTCCCGAAGCAGTATCGCCGGGCCGCTCCCGTACTCTGTCGCATACATACAGTCAAAGGTCGGGCAGAAACATTGATGTAGATCAGTCTCTCCGCGGGGCGTCGAGCGACGACGACGCCGATCAGATCATCGCAGAGGAAAGCTGAACGGGTGGTTAAGCAGCCGCATCGGGCCACCGCCAGGCACCGGCGCAAGCGCCGGTGCCTGGATCGCGGCACTCCGCGGGGCGCCGCTGCCGGCAGCCCCGGCGGACGCTCAGCCGGTCGGCCCGGGCTCGAACTTGACGCGTTCCAGCGGCAACCGGGCAAAGGTCCGCCGCGCGTGGCGCAGCGGATGGCTGTCGTTGGTCAGCCACGGCCCGAGCAGGTTGGCGTAGAACGGGCTGCCGAGCACGCCGCTCTCGCCGCCCGGCAGGCTGGAGCGCGCGACGATGCGCTCGTCGTCGTCGACCTCGGCGACGAAGCGGCGGGTCGGGGCGGTAGCGCCGAACGTGAAGCGCTCGCTGCGGTCGCCGAAGGCCGGGCCGGCGACCGGCGCCGTGGGCCTTTGCGCGTTGGGTCGCGACGCGTCGACCACCTCGAAACCGCCGTCGACCGCGAGCCCCCCGAGGTCGGCGAACGACGGCTGCACGGCGCCGCCGGCCGGCGGCGTCGAGAAGGGACCGCCGAGCGGATGCGCCAGCGTAAGCCGGTGCAGCCGGCCCCAGCGATAATCGTCCTGCGAGGGCGACCCGGCGAAGGCGGCGGCGAACTCGGGTCCGGCGAGCGCGTCGAGCGCGTCGACGAGGCTCCGCAGCACGACGATGTCGCGGCGGCTGGCCGCATCGGTGACGCCCGGGACGTTGAAGAAATTCAGGCCGGAGGCG
>JBFHDX010000172.1:0-5808 GCA_041584475.1 Alphaproteobacteria bacterium | reverse complement strand
CGTGCGCCGAGGCAGCGGCGAACGGCAGGGCGGTGGCGAACAGAACCGCGCCGATTGCGGTCATATATCGGCGCGCTGGTCTCGGATTTTCAATCATGCTTCTCTTCCCAGTCTCGTTGTCCATCGGTGTGCCCGGCCGGGGCCGGGCCGGGACCGCCGTCGCGGCGCATCCCGCATCAGGGAGCAAGCAACACCCTGCCCCGCCCGTGCGCGAGCCGCGCGGGCCGGTCGAAACGCTCGTTCTCGGGGTGACGCTCACCCTCCCTGTGCGGCGATCGTAGACGAATTTCGAAACCGTCGCAATTTCAGGATTATTTAATCGAAATTGTAGCGACCGCGGGCGCCGCTCAGGCGCCGGCCGCCTCGAGGAAGCGCTCGACCGCGCGCACGAAGGCGTCGGGCTTCTCCGCGTGCACCCGGTGCCCGGCGCCGGGAATCACCGTGTAGGTCGCGGCCGGGAACAGCGCGAGGATCGCGTCGCGGTGCGCCGGCCGGATGTAGCGCGACGCGCCGCCGGCGATGAAATGCGTCGGCCCGTCATAGCGCCGCGCCGACAACGCCTCCGGCCAGCCGGCGATCGTCTCCATGCCGCGGTCGAGGGCGGCGAGGTTGAGGCGCCAGGCGAGCCGCCCGTCGCGCGTCACCAGGTTCTGCAGCAGGAACGCCCGTACGCCGGCATCGGCAATCTCCTCCGCCAGCAGCGCATCCGCCTCGCCGCGCCGCTCCGCCTGCGCCAGCTCGACGCCGGCCATCGCGTGCACATACGCCTGCAGGTCGAGGCCGTAGGCGACGGGGGCGACGTCGACCACGATCAGCGCCGCGACCGCCTCGGGGTGCTGCAGCGCGAGCGCCATCGCCGCCTTGCCGCCCATGCTGTGGCCCAGCACCGCGGCGCCGGCGATGCCGTGGCGCGCGAGGAAGGCCTCGAGGTCGCCGGCGAGCGCCGCGTAGGAGACGTCGTCGGCCCACGGCGAGGCGCCGTGGTTGCGCAGATCGAGGCACCAGACGCGGCGCCGCGCGCCGAGCCGCTTCGCCACCGCGCGCCAGTTGCCGGCGCTGCCGAACAGCCCGTGCAGGACGACGAGCGGCGGCCCGTCGCCGACCGCCTCGTATGCGAGCTCGAGCGGCGCCATGCGGCCGGTCTAGCGCACGGCGAGCCGGCGACAAAGCAGATTCGGGGACGAATTTCCGATCCCGGATTCCGTTGACGCACGTCAATGCGCCGGCACACCGGTTGTGCCATGACCTGCCCAAGGTTCGCGGCGGCGCCCGGGAGCACCGCCCGAGTCACTCTCACCCTTGCCGGAAGGAGTACGCGTCATGCCGCCGCATTGCGATACCATGGACGGCCCGGTCGTCGGCGCCGCGCGCCGCGCGCTCGCGACGAGGGATGTCGACGTCGTGCTGCCGTTCGTGCCCGCGGACGGCGAGGACGAGGTGCGGGCCGCGTTCGACCTGGCCCTGCGCGCGGCCGGCCAGGGCACCGACGCCCGCGAGGTCGCCGAGCTCTATTTCTTCGAGACGGTCGTGCGCATCCACCGCGCCGGCGAGGGCGCGCCCTACACCGGGCTGAAGCCGGCCGGGCTCGACGTCGGGCCCGCGGTGACCGCGGCCGAGGCCGCGCTCGAGAGCGGCTCGCCCGACGCGCTGGTGCGGCTCCTGTGCGACGCCGTCGAGGCCGAGCTGCGCCACCGCTTCGCCGAGGTGATGGCGCGCAAGGCCCGCGCCGGCGAGGGCGTGCCGGCGGCGCGCGACTATGTCGAGGGGATGCTCGGCTTCGAGGTCTATTCGCACCGCGTCTTCGATTGCGCCCACGCCGGCATCGAGCACGCCCGCTGAGGCACACGCGCTCGCGGAGCTGCCGGGACACGGTGCTTGATTCGCTGTCGGAATAGATACCGTGTCCCCGAATTGACCCGGAAGTTTCTTCAGCCCTCGCGCCCGTTGCCGGCGCCGTCCTGCAGCACCGCGTCGCGCACCGCGCGCCAGAAGGCGAGCGCGTCCGCATCGCCGAAACTCTCCAGCTCGCCGATCCGCCGCTCCGCCTCGCGCGCCGCGGCGTCGCCGAAGCGCTCCATCAGGTTGCGGGCGGCCGCCTCGATCTGCGCTTTCCTGTCTTCCATGCGAATAGACCGGTTCGCTGGTTTCGTGCAAGGATAGGGGCGCGCCGATCCACCGCCTTGATAAGCATCAATCCGGCGCGACATTGTGCATGCACGTCGTCCCCGCCCCGCCGCCGGCCGCCGCCGCGCGCGGGCGCTTTGGGGATGGCGGGCTTCGGGGGGGCATGGAGGGATGGCGGGCAAGACCCGCGTCACCTGCTTCGGCTGCCAGACGCGCCGCACCGCCGAGTGGTGCGCGCTCGACGACGCGGAGCTCGCGCTGCTCGACCGCGTCAAGCAGCCGCGCGAGCGCGAGGCCGGCACCACCTTGTTCGACCAGGGCGCGCCGTGCGCCGGCCTGTACTGCATCCAGACCGGCCTCGTCGGCATCCGCAAGCTCGACGCGCGCGGCAACTCGACGCTGCTGCGGCTGTGCGGCGCCGGCGAGACGGTCGGCTACCGCGCCTTCCTGCGCAAGAGCGATCACCTGACGACCGCCGAGATGCTGCTGCCCGGCCGCGTCTGCTTCATCGACCGCGCCACCGTGCGTGCGCTCTTGACGCAGAACCCGAACCTCGGCCTGCGCTTCCTCGATCACAGCGTGCGCGACGCCGACGAGCTCGCCCAGCGCTATTTCGAGGGCGTCACTTTCCCGGTGCGCACGCGGCTGCTCAACGTGCTCATGGTGCTCTACGAGCGCTTCGGCGGGCTCGACGCGGACGGCCGCGCGGTGCTCGAGCTGCCGCTGTCCCGCCAGGATCTCGCGGCGCTGATCGGCACCTCGCCCGAGAGCATGTCGCGCAACATCGGCCGCGTGCAGGACGAGGGTTTCGCCCGCTTCGAGGGCCGCACCGTGCGCATCGACGACATCGACGCCCTGATGCGGCATCTGCCGGCTAGTTAGACCGAGCCAACGCGCGCAGCCGAGCGCCGGGTTGGCCGGAGCATCGGCGCACAGCGTCAAGACCGCGCGGCGGGATGGCCACGGGATCGAGGCGACGGATCTGTGATCCGGCGCCCGTGGCGCCGCGCGGTTACGCTGGGAGACGCGTTGCATCGATCCGGCCATTATGGCGCTGGCCGGCCCCAACCCCTCCCCCGCGAAACCGGAAGAGGGGCTTGCTCCCCCCGCATTCCATCGCCCCAAAAAAGGGCCCGCCCGGCCGCGCCGGGCAGGCCCCGCGTCAGCGAACTGCAATGCTCACGGGATCTTGTAGTCGCCCTCGAGGACGTCCCACGCCGTCGTGTCCGAGACGTAGGTCAGCGTCCAGGTACCGTTGCCGGTGATGCCGGCGTACCTGCCGGTGCCGGCGATGAACTGCCAGGTGCCGGTGAAGGTCGGCGCCGTGCCGCCGGTACCCTGGAAGCGGGCGACGACCTGCGAGTCCGCATCCTGCGTGAAGGTCTTGTAGCCGCCGTTGATCATCCCGCCGCTGTCGCCGACATAGACGACCTGGTAGCGCGCCTTGTCGAGGAACGACTCGCCCTCGTCGTTGAAGACGACGCCGTCGTACTCGTAGAGCCGCACGCTGTGGCCCTCCCGGCCGGGGACCGGCACCGTGTTCGATGCGGTCTTGACGAGCACGGCCAGGCCGACCCACTCGCCCTTCTCCTCGGCCGGCGCCGCGGCGCCGAAGCCGAAGGCGACGGCGAGCGCCGCCGCCGCGAAGATCGTCTTGTGCATGATCTGCCTCCCATCAAATCGCGCGCGAGTCCGCGCGAAAACGCCGCCACGCCGCGCCCGGCCCCGGTATAAGCGGGGGGCGCGGCCCTGCATGCCGCATTGCTGCGAACGTCCTTGCGCTCCGCCGGCTCGGCCGTCTCCCCGTTTCCGTCCCGATGGGTCCGTGGCGCAGTGGCGCGGATCGCCGGACCGGACGGCAGCCGGGCGGGCCCCGAAACATGCGGACCCGAGAGCGAGACGCGATGCGGGCGAAGCCGTGTCCGTGCGCGGCCGGGATGGCACCATCGGTGCCGGGCCGGGCGGCGCCGGACGGGGCCAGAGTACGCCCGAATGCCCTGCCCGGGGAAGGGGGAATCGCCGCGCGAAATACGCCTTGTCGCCCGGCGATCGCGTCACTTAAGCTCGAAGCCCCGGCCGCCCGCGGCCGCAGACGACGAAGGATTCCCGCCGATGCCGAAGATCACGCACATCTCGCTGAAAGTCGCCGACGCCGAGCGGACGAGCCGCTTCTACGAGGCGGTGTTCGGCTTCACCCACGTCCATACGGTGCAGCGCGAGGGTGCGCGTGGCGGCCACATCTCGCGCCACCTGACCGACGGCACGACGGACCTGACGCTGATGCAGTACGAGAGCGAACAGGCCGACGAGGCCGACTTCGCCGGCCCGGCGCCGTGCATCCACCATTTCGGCATCGAGGTCGACGACGTCGATGCCGTCGCCAAGGCGCTTACCGCCGCCGGCGCCGAGATCCTCAGCGCGCCCGGCAAGCTTCCCGTCAAGTTCCGCGCGCCGGGCGGCCCGGTCGCCGAGATCGTCCCGCGCGACCGCTACAAGAAGGCGACGATCGAAGCCGGCGCGCACGGGGCGATCATAGACTGACACCCACACGCTCCGCCGAGCGCCGGGCTGGCCCCGGGAGCACGGCACCCGATCTGCGATCGGGTGCCCGTGGCGGCGCGAGGCTCCTTATCCTCCGCCGAGTTTCGCAACCGGCCAGCGGGATGGCTCCGGGAGAGCGTGACGGATCTTCGATCCGGCGCGCATGGCGCTGGCCGGTCCCAATCCGACACCGAGTATCGCAACCGGCCAGTGGGACGGCCCGAGTATCGCGCCACAGCGCCAAGACCGCGCGCCGGGGTGGCCACGGGACACGGGCCCCGAATCTTTGATCAGGGCCCTGTGGCGCCGCGCGATCGCCGCTTCACCTCCTCGCCTTTGCATGGTGCCATCACCGGCAGGATCAGGACCCATACGGCTTGCGGGCATGCTCTTCGCGAGGACCCGAGCACGTTGCGTTGTGGGCGGCTGGCAGGGACTCGCGAATTTGATACTTCCTTGGTAGCATGCCGTGGCAAACATGGGACTGGGCACCCGTCAGCAGTTGCAAGTCCCTAAGCCAATACAGAAACTTTGCGGTCCCGACGTAAAGCGGGAACGCACTGAGAAAACTCTTCTGGCCTGCGATTTGAGCGACCATTGTTGGGGGGCACAGTAATGTACAAGAAACTTGTCACAATCATTGCAGCCACAATCGTAGTGGGCTGTGCGACCAATCCAGACAAGATCAGCACGGCATACGTATCGCCGCTTAAATACAGGAATTACGACTGCGACCAGGTGGCGATAGAGATGGATCATGTGTCCAGGCGCACGACCGATCTTTATTTTTCACTGAAGAACGAAGCCGATGCGGATGCGGCCCAAATGGGCGTTGGGCTTGTTCTTTTCTGGCCTACGCTTTTTTTCCTTGAGGGCGGAGACGGTCCCGAGGCCGCGGAATATGCGCAGTTGAAGGGTGAATATGAGGCGCTTCGCACTACGGCAGTTGAAAAGAAATGCGCACTAGAGGATATGCCTCCTTCGCCCGAGGAAATCATCGCGGCAAAGAAAGAAGAGGAAAAGGCGCAGCAAGCCGGGCAAGCGAACAGCATTCCTGACTAGGGAAACGCGTTACTGTCTCGGGCGAACTCGCGGACGGAGCCAAACCTCTCTATGCCCCTCTCCCGCTTGCGGGGGAGGGGT
>JBFHDX010000171.1:0-5843 GCA_041584475.1 Alphaproteobacteria bacterium | reverse complement strand
GCGCGGTCGTTTTCCGGCCCGCTGATGGCCTATCCCGACTCCGGCTATTTCGAGATGCCCGACTGGCGCTTCGTCGACGTCATTCCGGCACAGCGGCTGGAGGAATTCTACGCTGACTGGATCCGCGCCGGCGCACAGGTCATCGGCGGCTGCTGTGGCCTGACGATCGAGCATACCGTGGCCGCGGTGCGGGCGCGACAGCGGGCGACCAAGCCGGGCTAAGGGATATCGCCGCGCGTTCGTCCCGACCCGGCCGCCAACCCGAGTCAACCGGTCGCCGCATTGGCCGGCCGTGCCGCGTCGCCCGACACCCAGGCGGAAAACAGCGTGTAGCCCACCGCCAGCACCACCGGGCCGAGAAATATGCCGATCAGGCCGTAAGCCATCGTGCCACCGACGACGCCGAGGAAGATCACCAGAACCGGCACCTCGGACCCGCGTCCCATCAGTACCGGCTTCAGCACGTTGTCCATGAGCATCACCGGCACGGCCCAGAGCAGGTAGAGAACCGCGCCCAGGGTGCTCGCCTCGACGAACATGTAAATGATCGTCGGAATCAGCACGAGGCCGGGACCAAGCTGGACGACCGCGAGCAACAGACAGAAAAACGTCCACAGCCCGGCGCCGGGAATGCCCGCGACGATCATGCCGGCCCCGGCGAACAGCGTCTGAATCACGGCGGTGCCGAGCACGCCGCGGGTCACGGTCCGCACCGTCCCTTCGATCATGCGGATCAGGGCCTCTCCGCGGCGCTCGACGAGGCGCTCTACCAGCGCCGTCGAGGACCTGCTTGCGGCCGCGGACCGGGTCAGCATGAAGCCCGCCAGAATCAGCGCGACGAGGAACTGCATGAGCGCCAGCCCGGTGCTGGCGGCGCCGGCCGCCAGTATTTCGCCCAGCTGTCTCAACTGCGGTTGCGCGATGGCCAACGCCTCCCCCAGATTCGTTGCCGCGAGCGCCCAGAAATCGTAAAGCTGGGCACCGATCACGGGCCAGTCCCTGACCGATACGTCGGGCGCCGGCACATGCAGGGTTCCATCCCGGACCGCGAACAGCAGCGACTGCGTATCCTGCACGAACATCACCCCCAGTGAGCCGATCGGGCCGACGAGAAGTACCACGGCAATCAACGTCAGCACGGATGCGGCGGCACCCCGCCGGCCGCCCAGGAGCCCGGCGAGGCGAAGGCAGAGGGGATGCAGGGCGATTGCCAGGATCGCCGCCCACATGAGAACGATGATGAAGGGGCGCAGGATATCGAGGCACCAGTAGGCGAGCAGGCCAAGCAGCCCGATCTTGATCGCGGCGTCGATCGCGTTCCTGGAGAAGCTTTGTCGGGAGTCGACCGAATTCTCCGTCATTTCTCTTTGTCCCGGTCTGGATTCGAGGGCCGGATCGGGAAACGGTCCGGTTACCGGCCGTGGGGCCAGGCTTGGATGATTCGCCGTCCCGACCCCAGCCACCCGTCACGGGGTCAGCTTTGACCGGCGCGGCTCGCAAATGCAATAGCCGAAAGCCGGATTGTCGCGGAGGCCGCGCCCGATCCCCGACTCGACACGCCGCCGCGGCGGTCCCGAGATGGCATCAAAACATCGTCGACAGCGGACACCGCAATGCGGACTCGTATCCCCCCTGCGGCTTTGCTGGTCGCGCTCCTGACCTGCCTGGCAATGGCCGAGCAGGTCACGTTCACCGTGGACCGCGCCGGCTACCTGCCGCCGGACGCGGCATTCCGTTGCCCCTGTCCGGCGGCGTGGATCCGCAGCAAAGCCAAGTGGCGCCTGAGCATGGACCGGCGCGAGGCGGAGGCGATCGCGGCGGCGCTGCAGGCGTGCCGATGATGGGGCCGCCGGCCCGCTTGGGTGTTCGGGCCTTGGCGCAGGGCGCAACAAGCGAAGTCCCTGCGGAGTTGTTACGCGCCGCGATTGCGCTATAACACCAGGCCCGCATCGGGCAGCGAGGCCGCGGACCGCTCCGCGGCGTGGACAGAATGGAGATCGAGACGCATGAGATTCGCAGCTTTCGAGCGCAACGGCACGCCGGGGGTGGGGGTACTGGAGGCGGACGGGAAGACGGTCCGGCCGCTGCAGCTCTCGGTCGAGGAGGCCGCTGGCGGCGTGTTGGCACTGGTCGATCGCAGCGTCCGGGGCGACGCACTCCCGGCGACCGGCGATCCCGTGCCGCTGGCCGAGGTCACGTTGCAGGCGCCGGTCCCGCGGCCGCGTCGAAACATCTTCTGCGTCGGCAAGAACTATTTCGATCACGCCCACGAATTCGCCAAGAGCGGCTTCGATTCCAGTGCAGCCGCCGGGGCCGTGCCGAAGGCGCCGATCATATTCTCGAAGGTGCCGGAGACCGTGATCGCGCATGGCCAGCCGATCATCCAGGATCCGGCGGTCAGCACCGCCACCGACTACGAGGTCGAGCTCGGCGTGATCATCGGAAAGGGTGGGCGCGGGATTCCCAAGGAGCGCGCGCTCGAGCATGTCTGGGGCTATACGATCATTAACGACGCGACGGCCCGGGACCTCCAGGGCCTGCACAGCCAGTGGCTGATAGGCAAGTCGCAGGACACGTTCTGCCCGATGGGGCCGGTCGCGGTTACCGCCGACGAATTCAGGCTCGACGATGCGTTCGTCCGAACCTGGGTGAACGGCGAATTGCGCCAGGATTCGAACACGAAGCTGCTGATCTTCGACGTGCCGACGACGATCGCGACGATCGCCGCCGGGATAACGCTGATCCCGGGCGACGTCATCGCGACGGGCACCCCGGCAGGCGTCGGTATCGGCTTCAACCCGCCGAAATATCTTCGGCCCGGCGACGTCGTGCGCATGGAGATCGAGGGCATCGGCGTGCTCGAGAACGAGGTTCGTGCGCCCGACGGCTGACGCCGCCCGCGCCGATCGACAAGACAGGATCCCGACATGTTTCGCATACTCGCCATCGACCACGTCGTACTGCGCGTCGTCGACGCCGGGCGCATGACGCGTTTCTATTGCGACGTGCTCGGATGTACCGAGGAACGCCGCAAGGACGAGATCGGGCTCATCCAGCTGCGCGCCGGCGCGAGCCTGATCGACCTCGTGCCGGTCGACGGTGAGCTCGGCCGCAAGGGTGGCGCGGCCCCGGGCCGCGAAGGACGCAACATGGAGCATCTGTGTCTCCGCATCGAGCCGTTCGATCCGGACGCGATCCGCGATCATCTCGCGAGGTACGGCATCGCCGCCGGGCCGATGGAGAGCCGATACGGGGCGGAGGGCAACGGCCCGTCGATCTATGTCGAGGATCCCGAGGGCAACATTGTCGAGCTCAAGGCGGCCCGGCGGTGAGCCGCGCGTGCGGGAGCGTCGGCCGTTGACTCGGTGCGGTTCCGCCGCCACCTAATCGTGCATGAGTTGTTGTCCAGCTGAACACGAAAGCCGGCGATGGATCCGCTGACGCAGGTCGCGCTCGGGGCGGCGATCGGGACCGTGACGATCGGCCGCAAGGTCGGTGCGCGCCGCGGTGCCATCATCGGCGGCGTGATCGCCGAGTTGCCCGACCTCGACGTGCTCGTGCCCGCGGAAACGGCGATCGATGCCTTCGTCGGGCACCGTTCGGCAACCCACTCCATCGTCATGCACGCGGCCGCGACGCCGGTATTCGGTGAGGCGCTGCGGTTCGTCGACCGTCGGCTTCGAGACGAGCGCTGGCTGTGCTGGGGTCTCACCTTCGCGGCGCTCGGCACGCATGCGTTGCTCGATGCCTTCACGACCTATGGGACACGTCTGCTGTGGCCACTGTTCGACACGGCGATAAGCTGGTCGAGCATATTCATCATCGACCCGCTCTACACGCTTCCGCTGCTGGCGGCGCTGCTCGTGTCGCTGCTCGAGCCGCGCAACGAGCGGGTGGCGCAGCGTGCGTCGGCGCTCGGTATCATTCTCAGCAGCGGCTATCTCGTGTGGACGCTGGCCGCCCAGGACATTGCGCGGGGTCATGTGCTCGCGGCGCTGGAGGCCGACGGTTTCCGACACGAGCGCATGAAGCTGATCCCAATGCCCTTCAACTCGCTGCTCTGGCGCGGCGTGGCGGTCGACGGTGACCGCTACGCCAACGTCTATGTCTCGATCCTCGATGACGGGCCACCGGCCGCGGTGCACGTGCACCTCCGACATATCGCGCTCGCGGACCTGCTCCCCGACCCGACACCCGTGGAAAAGATCGCCCGGTTCAGCGGCGGGTTTTACGCGATGGCCGAGGTGGACGGGGTGCTCAGGGTGCGGGATCTGCGCATGGGCGTGGAACCCGATTACGTCTTCACCTTCGAGGTCGCCGAGCGGCAGAGTCCGGAACTGGCAATGGTGCCGCCGGTGCTGCGTTCCGGCGAGCGCGACTGGTCGGGGCTGGCGTGGGTCTGGCAGCGCATTTTCGATGAGTCGGCGATCCGTCAGGAATGATCGGCCGGGCCGATCACCGGAGACACCAGGGCAAGCGCTCATCCTGTTCGACGGTCTCTGCATTCTCTGCAATGCGCTCGTTCGCTTCGTTCTGAGCAACGACCGCGACCGCCGGTTCGTTTTCGCCGCCATGCAGTCACGGGCGGGACGCGAGATGCTTCGCGAGCTCGGGCATGCGCCGGACGCATGTGAGACCATGCTGCTCGTCGCGGACGGCCACGTATTCGAGAGGTCGGAGGCGGCGCTGCGAATTGCCGCTGGGCTGCGACGCCCCTGGTCCTGGCTTCGGGGCCTTCGCGTGTTGCCCCGCGGCCTGCGCGATTGGGCCTACGATCGGGTTGCGCGAAACCGATATGCCCTCTTCGGGCGCCTGTCGTCCTGCAGACCGCCCTCGCCCGAAGAGCGCGACCGCTTCCTTCCACTCGACTGAGTTCGTCAGCCGCTTGACGCACCTCAATGCGTTCGGCGGGCTGGGCGTTCAGCGTTGCGTCGATGCATATCGAATTCCACGGTGCTGCCGGCGAGGTAACCGGCTCGTGCCACCTCGTCGAGGTCGCGGGTCGACGCATCCTGCTCGATTGCGGCCTCATTCAGGGAAGCCGCAAGGACGAGGAACGGAACCGCGCACCGTTTCCGTTCGATCCCGCAACGATCGATGCCGTCGTGCTGAGCCACGCCCATATCGACCATTCCGGCCGCATACCGTTGCTCGTCGGGGCGGGGTTTCGCGGTGCGGTCTACACGCACGCGGCTTCGCGCGATCTGTGCCGCGTCATGCTGCGGGACGCTGCCTACCTGAATGAGCGCGAGACCGAATGGGAGAACCGAAAGCGGCAGCGCAAGGGGCTGAAACCCGTGCAGCCGCTCTACACGATGCGCGACGCGAGCATCGCGATGCGGCGGTTTCGCAGCCTCGCCTACGACGAGAAGCAGCAGATCCTCCCGGGCGTCACCTTGCGACTGCGCGACGCCGGTCACATCCTCGGCTCGGCCATCGTCGAGCTGTGGCTCGAAGAACACGAACAACGCCGCAAGCTCGTGTTCAGCGGCGATCTGGGCCATCGCGGCGCGCCCATCCTGCGCGACCCCGCGCCGGTCGCCGAAGCCGACCTGGTGCTGCTCGAGGCCACCTACGGCGACCGGCTTCACCGCACGCGAGAGGGCACGCTGCGCGAGCTCGGCGAGGTGATCCGGCGGGCACAGGACGATCGCGGCAACGTGCTCATCCCCGCTTTCGCGGTCGGCCGCACCCAGGACCTTCTGTTTCACTTCGCCCGCAACCATGCGGACTGGGGGCTCGAGCGCTGGAAGATCGTGCTCGACAGCCCGATGGCGATCGAGGCGACCGAGATATATCTGCGACACGCCGATCTGCATGACGCGATCACGCGCGACCTGTGG
>JBFHDX010000170.1:0-5913 GCA_041584475.1 Alphaproteobacteria bacterium | reverse complement strand
GAGCGCGGGCTCGACGTCGACGTCGAGGTCGGGCTGGCAGAGCCCGAGCTGGTGCGCCGCATCGCAGGCTACGACGGGCTCGCCGTGCGGTCCGCGACGAAGGTCACGGCGCCGGTGCTCGAGGCGGCGCAGAGCCTGAAGGTGGTCGGCCGCGCCGGCATCGGCGTCGACAACATCGATGTCGCCGCGGCGACCCAGCGCGGCATCGTCGTCATGAATACGCCGGTCGGCAATTCGATCACGACCGCCGAGCACGCCATCGCGCTGATGCTGTCGCTGGCGCGCGAGGTCCCCGCCGCCAACGTGTCGACGCACGCCGGCAAGTGGGAGAAGAAGCGTTTCATGGGCGTCGAGATCACCGGCAAGACGCTGGGACTCGTCGGCTGCGGCAATATCGGCTCGGTCGTCGCCGAGCGGGCCCAGGGCCTGAAGATGCGCGTCATCGCCTTCGATCCCTTCCTGTCGCCCGAGCGCGCCCAGGATCTCGGCGTCGAAAAGGTCGAGCTCGACGCGCTGTTCGCACGCGCCGATTTCATCACCCTGCACGTGCCGCTCAACGACGCCACGCGCAACATGATCGACGCCGAGGCGCTCGCCGCCATGAAGAAAGGGGTGCGCATCATCAACTGCGCGCGGGGCGGCATCATCGTCGAGGAAGATCTCGCCGCCGCCCTCGACTCCGGGCACGTCGCCGGTGCGGCGCTCGACGTCTTCGCCGTCGAGCCCGCGCGCGAGAACATCCTGTTCGGGCGCGACGACGTGATCTGCACACCGCATCTCGGTGCGGCGACGACCGAGGCGCAGGAAAAGGTCGCCCTGCAGATCGCCGAGCAGATGTCGGACTACCTGCTGACCGGGGCGGTCAGCAACGCGCTCAACATGCCGGCCGTCAGCGCCGAGGAAGCCCCGCGCCTGCGTCCCTACATGGCGCTTGCGGAACTGCTCGGCAGTTTCGCGGGCCAGCTCACCGAGACGGCGATCAAGGCCGTCACCGTCGAGTTCGAGGGCCACGTCGCGACGCTGAACACGCGGCCGGTGATGGCCGCGGCGCTGACCGGGCTGCTGCGGCCGCTGCTCGATTCGGTCAACATGGTGAGCGCGCCGGTCATCGCGCGCCAGCGGGATATCCGCTGCACCGAGGTGAAGCGGACGGAACCGGCCGATTACGAGACGCTGATTCGTCTGACGGTCAAGACCGAGCGCATGACCCGCTCGGTCGCCGGAACCTTGTTCGGCGGCGCGCGCCCGCGTATCGTCTCGATCAAGGGGATCCCGGTCGAGGCCGAACTCGGGCCCCACATGCTCTACCTGACCAACCGCGACAAGCCGGGCGTGATCGGTGATCTCGGCCACACGCTCGCGGAGGCGCGGGTCAACATCGCGACGTTCCATCTGGGACGCGCCGAGGAAGGCGGCGACGCGATCGCGCTGCTGCAGGTCGACCAGGCGGTCGACCGCGACTTGCTCGATCGCATCGCGGCCTTGCCCAACGTGCTGCAGGCGAAGGCTTTGGAATTCTGACACGCGGGAGGCAAGGGTGGTGCCGCTCCGCAGGATCGCAACGCTGGTTACGGTGTTTCTCGTCGCGCTTGCCGGAAGCGCGGCCGGGCACGACGACGCCCGCGTCCCGGTCCCGCAACGCGTCGGGCAGGTGGCGGGGATTCGCGATGTCGTCGCCCGCGACGGTGCCGCGATCGTAACTTCGGCGAACGGCGAGTACCGGCTCGTAAGCCTGCCCGAAGGACGGTTCGCCCTGGCGCCGGTACCGCCGGAGCCGGTGACCGCGCTGCCCGCCGACCTGCTGCCGAATTCGGTGGTGGTGGCGGGCGGCCGGGACATCCGCAGCGCCTGGCTCGCGCAACCGACCGACCGCTATGCGCACGGCGTGTTCGGCGACCGGCGGGAAGCCTCCGTGCTGAAGATCGAGACCGGCAGCGGCGAGATCCTGTCGTACAGCCTGTCGCCGCAATCGGTGTTCGAGGACCGAGCGCCGCGCCTGGCCGACATCGACGGCGACGGGCGCGACGAGATCCTCGTCGTGCACAGCTATCTCGACCGCGGCGCCGCGCTCGCCCTGTTCGGCCGGCGTGGCGGCCGTCTGGCGCGGCTCGCCGAGTCGGCGCCGATCGGCGTCGCCCAGCGCTGGCTCAATCCGGTCGGCGCCGGTGATTTCGACGGCGACGGCAGCGTCGAGCTGGCCGTCGTCAGGACGCCGCATATCGGCGGCATCCTGATACTCTACCGCTGGCTGGGCGACGCGCTGGTCGAGATCGCACGCCGTGCCGGCGTGTCCAACCACGCCATGGGATCGACCGTGCTCGGCATGTCGGCGATCCTCGATCTCGACGGCGACGGCGCCGACGAGATCCTGCTGCCCGATCAGCAGCACCGGACGCTGTTCGCCTTCGGCTTTTCCGACGGCACGCTTGCCGCGCGCTGGGGCATCGCGCATGGCGAGCGGATCGTGACGTCGCTCGCGCTGGCGAACGTCGACGGCGATGGCGCGCCGGACGTGGTCTATGGCCTGCAGGACGGTTCCGTGATGTTGCTCCGGCGTTGAGCCGCGGCGACCTGTGTCGCGACCCCGGGGGTTCAGCGCATCGCTTGCCCCGGCGCGCCAAAAGCGGTATCTGACGGCGGGTTTTCTAGCACGGACAGACCGGATTTCAGCGATGAACGAGGCCGCAAGGAAGGCGCTGCTGCCCGACGGGCTGCGCGACGTGCTGCCGCCGAACGCCGCGCACGAGGCGGCCGTCGTCTCCGGGCTCGTGGCGACCTTCGCCGCGCGCGGCTACGAGCGGGTGTCGCCACCGCTGATCGAGTTCGAGGACTCGCTGCTCGACGGCGCCGGCCAGGCCATGGCGACGGGAACGTTCCGTCTCATGGACCCGGTCAGCCAGCGCATGATGGGCCTGCGCGCCGACATGACGCTGCAGGTCGCGCGCATCGCGACGACGCGGCTGGTCAAGGCGCCGCGCCCGCTGCGCCTCGCCTATGCCGGCCACGTGCTGCGCGTACGCGGCACGCAGCTTCGCCCGGAGCGGCAGTTCGTGCAGGCCGGCGTCGAAATCGTCGGCGCCGAGGAGGCAACGGCCGACGCCGAGATCATCCTGCTCGCCATCGAGGCGCTCGCCGCCGTCGGCGTGCCGCGGCTTTCCGTCGACATCAACCTGCCGACGCTGGTGCCGGCGCTGGGTCGGGCGCTGAAGCTGGACGACGCGACACGGCAGACGGTGCGCGAGGCATTGGACCGGAAGGACGCCGCCGCCGTCGCCGCCGTCGGCGGCGATACCGCCGCGCTGCTCGGCGCGCTGCTGCGTGCCGCCGGCCCCGTCGACCGCGCGCTCGGGGCGCTCGACGCGCTCAAGCTGCCGAAGCCGGCCGCCGCGGAACGCAAGCGGCTGAACGACGTCGTCACCCTGCTGCGCGAGGCGGCGCCGGAGCTGACGCTCACCGTGGATCCCGCCGAACACCGCGGCTTCGAGTACCAGACCGGGCTGAGCTTCACGGTCTTCGCCCGCGGCGTGCGCGGTGAAATGGGACGCGGCGGCCGTTATCACACCGCGCGCGGCGAGCCCGCCACCGGCTTTTCGCTGTTCCTCGACAGCGTGCTCCGCGCGCTGCCGGCGCCGGCGAACGGCGAGCGCCTCTACTTGCCGCACGGTACGGCCCCCGGCCGCGGGACGGCGCTGCGCGAGCAGGGCTGGATCACGGTCGCCGGGCTCGCCGCCGAGGCGGACCCCGACGGCGAAGCGCGCCGCCTCGGCTGCACGCACGTGCTGCGCGACGACGCGGTCGCCGCGCTCGATTCCTGAACCGCAACGACAAGGTCGGACAAAAATGAGCAACGTGGTGGTCGTCGGTTCCCAGTGGGGCGACGAAGGCAAGGGCAAGATCGTCGACTGGCTAAGCGAGCGCGCGGACATCGTCGTGCGCTTCCAGGGCGGGCACAACGCCGGCCATACGCTGGTCATCGACGGCACGACCTACAAGCTGAGCCTGCTGCCGTCCGGCATCGTGCGGCGCGGCAAGCTTTCGATCATCGGCAACGGTGTCGTCGTCGATCCGTGGGCGCTGCTCGACGAGATCGAGCGCATGCGCTCGCTCGGCGTCGACGTCTCACCCGAGCAGCTGAAGCTGGCCGAGAACGCGCCGCTGATCCTGCCCCTGCACCGCGAGCTCGACCAGGCGCGCGAAGCCGCCAGCGGCAAGGGCAAGATCGGTACGACCGGGCGCGGCATCGGCCCGGCCTACGAGGACAAGGTGGCACGCCGTGCCGTGCGGGTCTGCGACCTCGCGGACCGCAAGGCGCTGGAGGCGAAGGTCGATCGCCTGCTCGCCCACCACAATGCGCTGCTGCGCGGCATGGGCCTCGACGAGATCGACGGCCCGAAGCTGATCGAGCAGCTGCTCGAACTCGCGCCGCGGCTGCTGCCCTACGCGTCGAGCGTCTGGCGCGAGCTCGATCGCGCCCGCCGGGCCGGCCACCGTATCCTGTTCGAGGGCGCACAGGGGTTCCTGCTCGACATCGATCACGGCACCTACCCGTTCGTGACGTCGTCGAACACGGTGTCGGGCGCCGCCGCCGCCGGCGCCGGGATGGGACCGGGCCGGCTCGGCTACGTCCTCGGCATCACCAAGGCCTATACGACGCGGGTCGGTGCCGGCCCGTTCCCGACCGAGCTCGAGGACGAGATCGGCCAACGGCTAGGCGAGCGCGGGCGCGAGTTCGGCACCGTTACCGGGCGCAGGCGGCGTTGCGGCTGGTTCGACGCCGTGCTGGTTCGCCAGGCGGTGAAGATCGGCGGCATCGACGGCATCGCGCTCACCAAGCTCGACGTGCTCGACGGGCTCGAGACGCTGAAGGTCTGCGTCGGCTACCGCGTCAACGGCCGCAAATTCGACTATTTCCCGGCCTCGATGGCCGACCAGGCGGCGGCCCAGCCGGTCTACGAGACGATGGAGGGATGGTCGGAGAGCACGCAGGGCGCGCGCAGCTGGGTGGAACTTCCGGCGACGGCGGTCAAGTACATCCGGCGCATCGAGGATTTGATAGAGGCGCCGGTGGCGCTGCTGTCGACCAGCCCCGAGCGCGAGGACACGATCCTCGTGCGCGATCCCTTCGCGGGATAAGGCAGGGGATACCCGCTCGCTCGAAGCGTCGCGCGTTTATCCGAGCGCGACGTCGAACCCCATCATCACGACGAAGCCGCCGACGAGCGCCAGCGTCGCGCGGTGCTCGCGTCCCTTGGCGTGCGTCTCGGGGATGATCTCGCCGGAGATGACGAACAGCATCGCCCCGCCGGCCATGGCCAGCGCCCACGGCAGCAGGGCATCGCTCAGGCCGACGGCCGCGGCGCCGATCACGCCGCCGACCGGCTCGACGAGCCCGGTCAGAAGCGCGATCAGGAACGCGCGCCCACGCGTCGTCCCCTCGGCGACAAGCGCCGCCGCCACCGCGAGGCCCTCGGGCAGGTTCTGCAGGCCGATACCCAGCGTCGCCGCAAGACCGTTGCCGACGTTGCCGCCGCCGAACGATACGCCGACGCTCATTCCTTCGGGAAAATTGTGCAGGGTGATCGCGAGCACGAACAGCCATTGCCGCCCGAGCGAGGCGGCGAACCCGCCCTCCGGCCCCTTCACGAAATGCTCGTGCGGCACCAGCGCGTGCATGACCCAGATGGCCAGGGCGCCAAGCAGCAGGCCGATTCCGGTGAGCGCGACGCCGGCGGCCTCGCTTCCCGTCCGCGCGGCCATGATCTGGAGCGCCGGCAGCGTAAGCGAGAATACCGTCGCCCCCAGCATCACGCCGGCGGCGCTTGCCAGCATCATCGCCTGGGCGGTTTCGCCGAAACCTCTGCGCCAGAAGATCGGCACGGCGCCGAGTCCCGTGCCGAGACCCGCGACCAGACT
>JBFHDX010000169.1:0-5994 GCA_041584475.1 Alphaproteobacteria bacterium | reverse complement strand
GCGGCGACGATGTTGTGCTGGCTGTCGACGAGCGTGCCGTCGCAGTCGAAGACCGCGAGACGCAGGTTCGGTGCGTCCGCTTGCGTCGACGCCATGTTCGCCGGATTCGCCATCGCACACAGATAGTGCCGGTGACGGCGATTACCAACCGCCGGCGCGAGCGATGTCACGCCATGTCGGCGAACGGATCCGCGGTATCGCCCGCGTCGAACCCGAACATGCGCCAGCTTGCCACCATGTGCGGCGGCAGCTCGGCGCGGACGCGCAACGTACCGCTGCCCGAGGGGTGCGGCAGCGAGATCTCGCGCGCGTGCAGGTGCAGTCGCCGGGCGACGCCGTCGGCCTGCAGGAAGGCATGGCGCCCGCCGTACTTGCCGTCGCCGACGATCGGCGTGCCGATGGCCGCGCAATGGACGCGGAGCTGGTGCGTGCGCCCGGTCAGCGGCCACAGCGCGAGCCAGCTCGCCCGGTTGCCGACGCGGCCCATGATCCGGTAGAGCGTCTGCGCCCGCTTGCCGGTCCGTTCGTCGCCCGCCATGCGCTCGCCGCCGGCGGGCCCGCGCTTGTCGAGCGGCATGTCGATGCGGCCGGCGGCGATCTCGGGCACGCCGACGACGAACGCCCAGTAGATCTTGCGCACGTCGCGGCCGCGGAAGCTCCGGCCGAGCCGCGACGCGACGGCGGCGCTGCGCGCCAGCAGCAGCACGCCGCTGGTGTCGCGATCGAGGCGGTGCACCAGGCGCGGCCGCTCGCGCTCGCCGTCGCGCAGCGCGTCGAGCATCGCATCGAGGTGCCGGCGCGTGCCAGTGCCGCCCTGAACGGCGAGTCCCGGCGGCTTGTTCAGCGCGATGACGTGGTCGTCGCGATGGATGACGAGCGCCCGCACGAAGGCGGCGTCCGCGTCGCTCGGCGGCGACCCCTTCGCCGGTCGCGCGGCGGTCGGCGCGCCGCCGGCCTGGGGCGGCACGCGCACGCGCTGACCGGGCGACAGCCGCTGGCCGGCGCGGGCGCGTCGGCCGTCGACCCGGACCTGGCCGGTGCGCAGCAGCTTCTCGAGCCGGCCGTGGCTGAGGCCGGGATAGTGGCGGCGAAACCAGCGGTCGAGGCGCAGGTCGGCCTCGTCCGGCCCGACCTCGACGGTCTCGACGCCGCTCATGCCGCCGCCGTCCGCACCACCGCCAGGCCCGCGAACAGGGCCAGCACCGTGAGCAGCGCCGAGGCCGCGACGTAAGCTGCCGCCGCCGCGAGCTGTCCACGCTCATAGAGCAGCGCGACGTCGAGCGAGAAGGTGGAAAAGGTGGTGAAGGCGCCGAGCACGCCGACGACCAAGAACGCGCGCAGCTCCAGCGCCGGCGACCAGAACAACGCCATCGCCTCGACGAGGAGGCCCATGATGAACGATCCCAGCACGTTGACCGCCAGCGTGCCCCACGGAAATCCGGAGCCGGCGAGCAGCGCCACCTGGTGGGTCATGTAGTGGCGCGCCACGGCGCCGAGCGCGCCGCCCGCGGCGATCGCCAGAATCACCCTCATGCATTGTCCCCCGCCACGCCGCGCCGCATCGCGCACTCCTCCGCCTGCCGTCCGCCGCTCCGCCCGCGGCACCGGTCCCGGTCGACGGGCAGGCGTTACGGGCTACCTGCGGATAGCGCAACCGGCCGGCGGGATCAATCGCCCCCGGGGGTTCGTGCCGCCCGAATACGCGAAACGGCGGGCCGAAGCCCGCCGTGCATCCGTCCGGATACCGTTGCTGAATGGGGAGATGCGCTTTACTCGCCGGCCTCCGGCGGCAGCCACAGCCGCGTCGCGCGGCTCAGGAACGCATCCCCGGTCGTCGGCTTGCGCTTGACGAGTGCGGCCGTTTCCAGGGCGGTGCCCGGTTTGTCCGCGGCGGCGCCGACCAGCGGCCGGTCCGCCGCCACGGCGGAGATCGCGGTGGACCGCGCTTCGACGCGGACTGCCGCGCCGAGGGGCTCGACGAGCGTGGCGACCGACGCGCCGACGGCGAGCGGGTCGCCCTCCTCCGCCAGCACGACGCGGCTCTCGGTCCACGGCGAGTCGTCGAGCTCGAATACCATGCGGTCACCGGCGACATCGTCATCGTGCGGCACGCAGGGGCTCTGGCCCTTGACCACCCTGAACCACGCGCAATCCTGGCCGGACGCCGCGGAGATCGCGTGGTCGGTCATGCCCTTGCCGGTGACGAGGAAACTGACGCCGTCGACGGTCAGCGAGACGGCGTCGACGGCGGGCGAGACGGAACAGCCGCTTAAAATGACCATCAGGCCGGCGGCTATCGAATAACGTATGTACGCGAAAGATTGCATTTAATGTTTTGTCCCGTTTCGAAGGCCATTCAATAGCTAACGGGCCGAAAATGCAAGTTATATCGCTTTTAATTACAGTGACATTTTATGAATAAGGCGAAAAATATCTAATTTTATGCTTCTTTCGTATCGATTTTTCGGCTATTAACTTCTTGTTAATATATTGGAGGCGGATTTTAACTTTATATTAACCATATCGGCGCGGATTTTTACTTCGGGGCTGGATGCGGACCGGTCGCGGACGCCGGCAATGGGTTGTAGCGGGCGGCCGGTCGCGGACGCCGGCCCCGCCCCGGCCGGGCGTTAAAAGGGACGAAAGGTTGTGCGGAGTGTGCGGGCCGCTCAGCCCTTCTTCGGCGGCGGCGCGAGGCGGATGTGCAGCTCGCGCAGGCGCTCGGGCTCGACCGGCGCCGGCGCCTGCATCATCAGGTCCTCGGCGGTCTGCGTCATCGGGAAGGCGACGACCTCGCGGATGTTCGGCTCGTCGGCGAGCAGCATGACGATGCGGTCGATGCCCGGGGCCGAGCCGCCATGCGGCGGCGCCCCGAACTTGAGCGCGCTCAGCATGCCGCCGAAGCGGCTCTCCACCACCTCCGGCCCGTAGCCGGCGATGGCGAACGCCTTGTACATGATCTCGGGCAGATGGTTGCGGATCGCGCCCGACGACAGCTCGACGCCGTTGCAGACGATGTCGTACTGGTACGCCTTGATCTCCAGCGGGTCCATCGTCTCCAGCGCCTCGAGCCCGCCCTGCGGCATCGAGAACGGGTTGTGGCTGAACTCGACCTTGCCGGTCGCCTCGTCGAGCTCGAACATCGGGAAGTCGACGATCCAGCAGAACCGGAAGGCATCCTTCTCGAGCAGCTCGAGATCGTTGCCGAGCCGCGTGCGCACGATTCCGGCGAAGGCCGCCGCCTTGTCCGGCTTGTCGCAGGCGAAGAACACGGCGTCGCCCGGCTCCGCCCCGGTCGCCGCGGCGACCGCTTCGATGCGCGCCGCATCGAGGTTGCGGGCGATCGGCCCCTTGCCGCCGGCGTCTTCGAAGATGATGTAGCCGAGTCCGCCGGCGCCCTCGCCCCGCGCCCAGTCGTTCAGCTTGTCGAAGAAGCTGCGCGGCCGCGCGCCGGCGCCCGGCGCCGGGATCGCCCGCACTACCGAGCCGCCCGCGATGGCGCGCGCGAAGAGGCCGAAGGACGAGCCGCGGAAGGCCTCGGTGACGTCCGAGATCAGCAGCGGGTTGCGCAGGTCCGGCTTGTCGGAGCCGTACCTCTCCATGGCCTCGTGATAGGGGATGCGCGGGAACGGCGGCGCGGTCACGGCGCGGCCGCCGCCGAACTCCTCGAACACGCCGGCGAGCACCGGCTCGAGCGCGGCGAACACGTCCTCCTGGGTGACGAACGACATCTCGAAATCGAGCTGGTAGAACTCGCCCGGCGAGCGGTCGGCGCGCGCGTCCTCGTCGCGGAAGCAGGGCGCGATCTGGAAATAGCGGTCGAAGCCGGCGATCATCAGCAGCTGCTTGAACTGCTGCGGCGCCTGCGGCAGCGCGTAGAACTTGCCGGCGTGGATGCGGCTCGGCACCAGGTAGTCGCGGGCGCCCTCGGGCGACGACGCGGTCAGGATCGGCGTCTGGAACTCGGTGAAGCCCTGTTCCCGCATGCGGCGGCGGATCGACTCGATGATCCCCGAACGCAGCACGATGTTGCGGTGCATGTCCTCGCGCCGCAGGTCGAGATAGCGGTGGCGCAGGCGGATCTCCTCGGGATAGCCGGCATCCTGGTTGACCGGCATCGGCAGCGGCTCGGCCGCCGACAGCACGGCGATCTCGGCCGCCTGCACCTCGACCTCGCCGGTCGCGAGCTTGGGGTTGACGGTCTCCTCGCTGCGCCGCACCACCTTGCCGTCGACGCGGATCACCGACTCGTTGCTCAGCGCTTCGGCGACCGGGAAAATCCGGCTCGAGACGTCGAGCACGACCTGGCTGATGCCGTAATGGTCGCGCAGATCGATGAACATCAGGTTGCCGTGGTCGCGCTTGCGATGGACCCAGCCGGACAGGCGGACGGTCTCGCCGACATGGTCGGGGCGCAGCGCGCCGCAGGTGTGGGTGCGGTAGTCGTGCATGGGGAGGCCCGGATCGCGGTGCAGAATTCCGCGCGCAAAGGGCATGGATCGGCGCGTCTTGTCAAGGGAGGGGATGGCGGGCGGCAGCCCGGCCCGGCCCGGCCCTTCAAGGCTGCGGCGTGCGCATCGCCTCGTCGCGGTATCCCTCGCGGAACTCGGCGCACGGATACCATGCCGGATTTCCGGCTTCCGGGGCCGCGCGAAACCGTGTAACACTCGCGCGCAGATGGCGCCCAAACCGATCACCGATTCCCGGACCCTCGCCGATCTCTGCGCCCGCCTCTCGACGGCGGATTACGTCACCGTCGACACCGAGTTCATGCGCGAGAACACCTTCTGGCCGAGGCTGTGCCTGGTGCAGCTGGCCGGGCCGAAGGACGCGGCGACGGTCGACACGCTGGCCGAGAAACTCGACCTGGCGCCCCTCTACGAGCTGATGGCCGACGAGCGCGTTCTCAAGGTCTTCCACGCCGGCCGCCAGGACCTCGAGATCTTCTACCACCGCACCGGCCAGGTGCCGCACCCGGTGTTCGACACGCAGCTCGCCGCGATGGTCTGCGGCTACGGCGACCAGATCTCTTACGAGAACCTGCTGGCGAAGACGATCGGGGTGACGATCGACAAGGCCTCGCGCTTCACCGACTGGTCGCGCCGGCCGCTGTCCGAGCGCCAGATCGAGTACGCGCTGGCCGACGTGACGCACCTGCGTCCGGTCTACGAGAAGCTGGCCCGGCGCATGAAGACGACGGGCCGCGCGCACTGGCTCGACGAGGAGATGGCGGTGCTGACGGCGCCCGAGACCTACCGCGTCGACCCGGAGGAGGCGTGGCGCCGCCTCAAGGGGCGCGGCGGGCGCGGCAAGCGTTATCTCGCGATCCTCGTCGAGCTGGCGGCGTGGCGCGAGCGCGAGGCCCAGCGCCGCGACATCCCGCGCAACCGCATCCTGCGCGACGAGGCGATCCAGGAGATCGCGGCGCACGCGCCGCGCACCGCGGAGACGCTGGCGCACACGCGCGGCCTCTCGGTGAAGGCGGCGGAGGGGCCGATGGGCCAGGCGATCCTCAAGTCGATCGAGGACGCGCTGGCGCGCCCGGCCCACTCGCTGCCGGCGCCGCCGCCGCGCCCCGAGCGGCTGCCACCCGGGCTCGGGCCGCTGACCGACCTGCTCAAGGTGCTGCTCAAGCACGTCGCCGAGCAGGCCAACGTCGCCGGGCGGCTGATCGCCTCGGGCGACGACCTCGAGCGCATCGCCGCCGACGACGAGGCTGACGTGCCGGCGCTGCGCGGCTGGCGGCGCGAGATCTACGGCGAGCAGGCGCTGGCGCTGAAGCACGGCAGGCTGGGCCTCGCTGCGGACGGCAAGAAGATCCGCATGATCGAGCTCGGCTGAGCCGAGCACCCGAAATTCCCCCGTAGCGGGAGACCCCAACCGATGTTCATCATCTTCCTCAGATTTTCGGCCAACAAGGGCAACGCCGGCCGGTTCATGGACGGCCACGGGGCGTGGCTGAAGCGCGGGTTCGATGACGGCGTGTTCCTGCTG
>JBFHDX010000168.1:0-6029 GCA_041584475.1 Alphaproteobacteria bacterium | reverse complement strand
CGACGGTCCGCGGTCCATTGCGACGATGGTAGCGGCTCGGGCGGGCCGGCGCGGCCCGACAGAGGCCGCCCCCGGCTGCGAGAAGGCGACGGTCCGCCGGCGCCCAAGCCATCGTTCGGCCCTGCGAGGCGCTTCCCGGGCCGCCGCAAGGACGGGTCCCGCTCGCCTCTTCGGCTTCCGCCCTCGACCCGAAACCGGCTATGAAGTAAGTCGAACGACCAAACGAGAAGGCAAACCCCATGGACGCATCGCCGACCGCTCGGAAGGTCATGCGTCTGCCGCCAGGCTGTCATCCGGAATCTGCGCGGGTCAACGAGGTGCGATCGCTATTCGGTCGGCGGCGTTTCCCGAGGCGCCCGTTCAATCGCTGCACAGGGTTTTCGGCATGAGCTCCAACACCAAGGGCGCGCTCCTCGGGCTGCTGGGTTTCGCCATCTACGCCACGCACGACGTGATCATCAAGTATCTCGGCGCCACCTACAGCCCGTTCCAGGTTTTGTTCTTCAGCGTGATCTTCGGCTTTCCGCTGGTCTCGCTGCTGCTCGTCCACGATGCCAGCCTGGCGAACCTGCGCCCGCGCCATCCCTGGTGGACGGTGCTGCGCACCGCGGCCATTCTGGTCTCCACGGTTTGCGTGTTCTACGCCTTTTCCGCGCTGCCGCTCGCCCAGACCTATTCCGTCCTGTTCACCGTTCCGCTGCTGGTGACCGTGCTGTCCGTCCCCGTCCTGGGCGAGCGCGTCGGCGTGCATCGCGGGAGTGCGGTCGTCGTTGGCCTCGTCGGCGTGCTGATCGTCATCCGGCCCGGCATGTCCGAGCTGACGCTCGGCCACGTCGCGGCGCTGGTCGGCGCGTTCTTTTCCTCGCTCGCATCGGTCATCGTCCGGCGCACCGGGCGCGACGAGCGCGAGGTGGTGCTGCTGCTGTTCCCCATGCTCGGGAGTTTCGTGATCATGGGGGCCCTGATGCCCTTGAATTACCAGCCGATGCCCTTGCGCGACCTCGGTGCCGTGGCACTGCTGTCGCTGCTCGCGCTGATCGCCCTGTACTGCATGATCGGCGCCTACAAATCGGCCGAGGCGAGCATCGTGGCGCCCACCCAGTACTCGCAGATCGTCTGGGCGTCGGTCTACGGCTTCGCGCTGTTCGACGAGATCCCCGACCGCTATACGATCATCGGCGTCTTGGTGATCATCGCCAGCGGCGTCTACATCGTCGTTCGCGAGAGCCGCAGGAATGTCTCCGAGAACAGGCCGGTGCTGCGGACGCGGGACCGCATCGTCGCCGGCCCCAATATCCGCATCGGTCCGCCGGATCATGCGCCGGGCAGCCGCGAGGAGGACGCGCGGGTCTGACGGTTCCGGCCGCGGCTGCGTGCCGGCTGCCGTCGGCTCCGGACCCGCTCTTCGTGTCGCATCGCTGGCCGACGGGCCCCGCGAGCGGGCAGCGCAGCGCGATTCGCAATCCCGCGGGGCCACGCCCGGCCCGGCGCTGAGGCCCGCCCACGCCGATTGACGAAACTCCCTCGCCGTGGGTAAGTCTGGCCGCATGAGCACTCGCCGCTTCGTCGTCGCCTGCTTCGCCGCCGTGCTGGTCCTGTCGGGACCCGTCCTCGGCGCTGACGAGCCGCGGCCGCTGACCGTGTTCGCCGCCGCCAGCATGACGAACGCGCTCGAGGAGATCGCCGGACACCACGAGGCGGCGGGCCGCGGCGCGCTCCGCCTCGTCTTTGCGAGCTCGGGCGTGCTTGCGCGGCAGATCGCCAACGGCGCGCCGGCCGACCTCTTCGTCTCGGCGAACGAGCGCTGGATGGACTGGCTCGTCGAGCGCGGCGCCGTCGACGGCGCGCCGGTGGCGCTCGTCGGCAACCGGCTGGTGCTGATCGAGCCGGTCGCTGCCGCCAGACGGCTTGCCCTCGATGCGGAGCTGCCGGCGCGGCTCGCCGGCGGCCGGCTGGCGATGGGCGACCCGGCCCACGTTCCGGCCGGGATCTATGCCCGCCAGGCGCTCGAGACGCTCGGCTTGTGGCAGCGGCTGGAGGCTTCCGCGATCCTGCTGCCGAACGTGCGCGCGGCGCTGCTGCTGGTCGAACGCGGCGAGGCGGCGGCCGGCATCGTCTACGCCAGCGACGCCGCGATCGGCCGCAGGGTGCGCGTCGCGGCGACCTTTCCGGCCGGCAGCCATGCGCCGATCGTCTATCCCGCCGCCGTCGTCGCCGACGGGCAGGTCGCGGCGGCGCGGCGTCTGCTCGCCTTCCTGCGGGAACCCGAGGCGCAGGCGGTGTTCCGCCGGCACGGCTTCGGCACCGATTGAGGGATACGGCGATGCTGACGCCGCTCGAGATCGAGGCGCTGGGGCTGAGCCTCAGGGTCGCCGTCGCCAGCGTCGTCTTCTCGCTGCCGCTCGGCCTCGCCGCGGCGTGGCTGCTGGCGCGCCGCACGTTCCCCGGCAAGTCGCTGGTCGACGCCGTGATCCACCTGCCGCTCGTCGTGCCGCCGGTCGTCGTCGGCTACGCGCTGCTCGTCTTGCTCGGCCGCCGCGGGCCGGTCGGCGGCTGGCTCTACGACACGTTCGGCATCACCGTCGCCTTCACCTGGAAGGGCGCCGCCGTGGCGGCCGCGGTGATGGCGTTCCCGCTGATGGTGCGGGCGATGCGGCTGTCGCTCGAGGGCGTCGACCGCGGGCTCGAGGCGGCGGCGCGGACGCTCGGCGCCGGGCGGCTGCGCGTCTTCGCGACGATCACCCTGCCGCTGATGGCGCCGGGCATCCTCGCCGGGGTCGTGCTCGCCTTCGCCCGCGCGCTCGGCGAGTTCGGCGCCACCATCACCTTCGTCTCCAACATCCCGGGCGAGACGCGCACCCTGCCCATCGCGCTCTACACGCTGACGCAGACGCCGGACGGCGAGGCCGCCGCGGCGCGGCTCGCGCTGATCGCCGTCGCGCTTGCGCTCGCCGCCATCGTCGCCTCGGAATGGCTGGCGCGACGGCTGGTGCGCAGCCGGGGTCCGCAGCGATGATCGAGGTCGACGTCCGCCGCCGGCTCGGCAGCTTCGCCATCGACGCCCGCTTCGCGAGCGCGCCCGGCGGCATCACCGCGCTGTTCGGCCGCTCGGGCGCCGGCAAGACGAGCCTCGTCAACCTGATGGCCGGGCTCGACCGGCCGGACGACGGGCGCATCACGGTCGACGGGGTCACGCTGTTCGACTCGGCGCGCCGCATCGACCTGCCGCCCGAGGCGCGGCGTCTCGGCTACGTGTTCCAGGAGGGCCGCCTGTTCCCGCACATGAACGTGCGCCACAACCTCGCCTACGGCATGAAGCGGCACGGCGACGGCGTCGCGTTCGAGCAGGTCGTGGAACTGCTCGACCTCGGGAGCCTGCTCGGTCGCGCGCCGGCGACGCTGTCCGGCGGCGAGAAGCAGCGCGTCGCCATCGGCCGGGCGCTGCTCGCCTCGCCGCGGCTGCTGCTGATGGACGAGCCGCTGGCCTCGCTCGACGGGCTGCGCAAGGCCGAGATCCTGCCCTTCATCGAGCGGCTGCGCGACGAGTTCACGATCCCGATCGTCTATGTCAGCCACGCCGTCGAGGAGATCGTGCGCCTCGCGGATACGCTGGTCATCGTCAATGACGGGCGCGTCGCCGCCACCGGCCCGGTCGAGGAGCTGATGAGCCGGCTCGACCTGCGGCCGCTGACCGGGCGCTTCGAGGCCGGCGCGGTGCTGACGGTGACCGTCGAGGCGCATGACGAGGCCGATGCCGTGACCCGGCTCGCCTTCGACGGCATGCGCCTCATCGTGCCGCTGACCGACGCGGCGGTCGGCGACGAGCTGCGCATCCGCATCCGCGCCCGCGACGTCGCGCTCGCGCTCGAGCCGCCGCAGGACATCAGCATCCTCAACATCTTTCCGGGCACGGTCACGGAGATCAGCGACCGCAGGGACGGCCAGGTCGACGTGCTGGTCGATGTCGGCACCACGCTGTGGGCGCGCGTCACCCGGCTCGCCGCCGCGCGGCTCGAGCTCGCGCCCGGCCGCAAGGTCTGCGCGCTGGTCAAGGCCGTCGCCATCGACCGCCACGCGCTCGGCCGGCCGCGGCGCGGTGACCGGGCACAACCACCGGAGCCGGGCCGCGGGACATAGCGCCCGACGTCGCCCGACCGGCCGTCGCTCCCGCCATCCGAATGCGGCTGGCCCGGCCCACCCGCCGCTCAGCGCAGTCCGACGAAGTCGAGGATCCTCCGTTCGAGATGCCCGTAGAACGGATTCCACCTCAGCCGCAGCATGTCGTCGGCGGAGATCACGAGAACGCCGCGCTCGCCGCGCAACGCGAGGACGCCGAGCTCGATGCCGGGACTGTTGCGCGTTGTGCCGTCGCCATAGAGCTGGTCCGACGCGGGAAACGGCAGGGCGACATGGGACAGCGAGAAGACCCCGGGCGGCCATGCGAGGCCGGGCGACTCGATCCGCATTTGCGGATCGCCGGGACTGTACCGACGCAGGACGACCTCGCGCCGCTGCCGGTCCTCGTTGGTCAAAACCGTGAGCGTGAAGTCAAGCGTTCCCTCGCGCAGGAGCCGTTCCATCGCGGGGCCGGGATCGTCTCTGAGGACGGCGATCGCATCGGTCATGCGGTTGACGTCGAACAGCACCAGCTCGTGTCCGCCCTCGGGCAGTTTTCGGAACAGGCTGGCGATCACCGCCTCGGACGACACCGTCGCATCGACCCCCGACTGGAAGGCGAGTATCGGCGGCATGCTGTCGAGCGCGCCGCGCTCGCTGAGTGCCGCGAGATTCGCTTTGATCTCCTCGGTCAGGAGATAGGACTGATAGGCCGCGTTGACGGCGAACGATCCGTATTTGAAGGGGTCGTATTCGAGCTTGATCGAGTTCCACGCCAGCTTTCGCAGCCCGAGCAGGCGCCCCAGCCTCGACTGCCAGGCGGCAAGCCCGGCGACGCGCGGCAGACCGATCGCCGGTGAGATCAGTATTACCCCGTCGAGACGGGCCCCGCCGCTTTCGGCATCGTGGAGCGCATGGTGCACCGCCAGCGCGCCGCCGATAGAGTAGCCCACGACATGGATCGGCGCCGCCGGGCCGGCGAGGCGCTCCGCCTCGGCGACCGCGAGCTCCACGGCGGCCGCCATGTCCTGCCAGGTCGCCTCGAGCAGGCCGGCCGGAATCGTTCCGTGCCCCGGCAGGCGGAGCCCGATCACGGCGCCGCCGCGCTCGTGCAGGGTCTCGGCGAGATTGTGCAGGCTGTAGGGCGAATCGGACATGCCGTGGATCAGCAGGAACACCGCCTTCGGATCCGCCTGCTCGAGGATATAGCTGCGGTTCCAGTTGCGCGGCCAGATCCCCGGATCCGAGAGACTGCCTCGCGTGTAGCGGTTTATCGGGCTGCGGTCCTCCGGCTCGATGCGCTCGACGACCTGCCGATCGAGCTGGGCGAACAGCCTTTCCTCGAGCGCCAGGTATTCGCGGAAGCTCGCGACTGGGTTCCCGGCGTCGAACTCCTCGCTGAGCACCGGCGCGTGCCACGGCTTCAGGTCGGCCCGACGCTCGAGCATCACGACGGCGGCGGCCAGCAGGACCAGGAGAGAGACAAGCAGCCCGGTCAGCAGGTACCAGACGAGTTTCTTCGAGGTGCGGGCGGCGAAGCGGCCAATCATCGCGCGCCAAGTCTATCAGGAATTCCCTGAACGCTCAGTCCGAATGTCCGCCGACGGCAACCGCCCGGCGCTCCCCGCGGCCACGGGCTCACCCCGCAGCTGCCGCGCCGCCGCCGCGTAACCGCCGTCGGCGCCGTCGACGAAATGCACGTGGTCCGGGCTCACGACCGACGGCACGACGCACGTCATCAGCGCCTTGTCCTGCATGTGCAGGCCGTAACGAACGACGCCCTCGGCCGCGGCCTCCTCCAGGATCGCGCGCAACCGGTTCGCGGTCCCCGGCGAGCAGTCGATCGTCATCATCAGCCCGTCGTCGAACTTGCGGAAATCGGTGTTGACCGCGATCTCGCGCCGGTAGCGCGT
>JBFHDX010000167.1:0-6041 GCA_041584475.1 Alphaproteobacteria bacterium | reverse complement strand
CCCACCCGGCCACCCAACGGTATCGTACGCTGTGGGTGGCCGGGTGGGGGAGCGGGCCCGAGCGAACCAAACGGACAATGCGCTAGGGGTCGCGCTGCGACGCGTACGGGGCCATTCGCGTCAGGCGTGAAAGCCGCCGGCGCTGCCTGCCGGAACGGTCGAAATTCGCCGGATCGAGCCACGTCTCGAAGGCGCGGCGCAGCGCCGGCCACTCGCTATCGATGACCGAGAACCACGCGGTATCGCGGTTGCGTCCCTTGTAGATCGTCGCCTGCCGGAACACCCCCTCGAAGCGGAAGCCGAGGCGCAGGGCGGCGGCGCGCGACTTCTCGTTGAGCGCGTCGCACTTCCATTCGTAGCGGCGGTAGCCGAGCTCGTCAAACACGCGTCGCATCATCAGGAACATGGCCTCGGTCGCCGCCGCGGTTCCCTGCAGGCGCGGTGCGTAATTGATGTGGCCGACCTCGATCGCGCCGACGTCCGGCGTGATGCGCAGATAGCTGGCGACGCCGGCCGGACGTCCGTCGCGGCCGTCGATGACGGCGTGGAACAGCGGATCGTCGCCCGCCGCCGCCGTATCGACCCATTGCCGGTAGGCCCGCCGGCCCTCGAACGGCCCGTAGGGCAGATACGTCCAGATGCGGCCCTCGCGGTCCTCCGCGTTGGCGGCGAACAGGCCGTCGGCGTGGCGCTCGGCGTCGAGCGGCTCGACGCGGCAGTAGCGGCCTTCGATCGGCGTGCGCGGCGGCCGCGCGCGAGGCTGCCAGCCCTCGACCGCGAAACCGATCGGCTGGCCGAGCGCGTTGCGGCGCGGGCCTGCGGATCCGGTCCTAGCCACCCCTGCCTTCCAGTGCGGCGCGGATCGCGTTCATCTGATCGGGCACCGAGATCTCGGTCTCGGACGTCACCTCGAGATCGCGGTCCTCGTAGACGTTCTCGCCGGGATGATCGCGCGCCCAGGCGGCGATCACCTCGTCGCGACGCTCGACGAGCGAGCGGATCTGCGGGCGGAACAGGATCAGCAGGTTCGACAGCCAGAGGTTGATCGCCCAGCACGGCCGCACATGGTCGATCACGAAGTAGTTCAGCATGCGCATGACGTCGTCCGCCGCGTACCAGACCTCGCCCGTTACCCAGCGGTTGGTTGTGAACAGCTTGATCGCGTCGCCGCGCTTGTCCATCGAGACCGCGACGAGATGGCTCAGCGCGTCGTTCTCGCCCTCCGGCGGCGCGAAGTCGGGCAGCGGCGCCGGCGCCATCCCGGGCGGCATGCCCTTGGGCCGCAGAAAGGTGTGGAAGTGGCCGTGCTCGCCCGGCCGCTCGTCCTTGGGATGGGCGTGGTAATAGTACTGCGCGTGGCTGTACGCATCGTAGACGTCGCCCTCGGGATAATGGGTCCATTCGAAGAACGTGCCGGTATCGCGCAGCAGTTCGCCGACCACGTTGTCGCTGGTCTTGCCGAGGACCCGGATGCATTCGAGGACCTTTTCCCCGGCCGCCTTCATCGCCAGCAGCTCGCGTTCGGCAAGCGTCCCGAAATCGATGTCGTCGATATCCGTCATGGCCGATCTTCCCGGTCTTCCGCCGTCGGTCGGGCGGATTTCATTGTACCGTCTCTCTCACCAGCCGGAATCCGACGATGATATGCCGCAGGTCCGCGGGTCGCGAATGCCGCGCCGCCGGCCTGCATACCCCGCAGCCCTTGTCGTCCCACGAGCCCCCCTTGACGACGAAGCGCCCGGGTGCCGCCGCCGTTGACGTCCATTCATAGACCTGACCGGCCGCGTCGAGAAGCCCGAAGGGACTCACCCCTGCCGCATGGCGGCCGACGGGCACCGTGTCGAACGGCCCGGCATCGGCGCTGTTGAGAAGCCGCGGGTCGAATTCGTCGCCCCACGGGAAGCGCCGCCCGTCGACGCCGCGGGCCGCCTTCTCCCACTCGGCCTCGCTCGGCAGGCGCCAGACGTCCCCGGTCTCGCGGCTCAGCCATGCGGCGAAGGCGACCGCATCGCCGTGGCTGACGAGGACCACCGGGTGGTCGTCGCGCGACGGCGGTGGCCGACCGTCGCGCCAGGCGTGCCGCCGGGTGCGCGACCAGGGGTGGATCAGGCCGTACGATTGCCACGTTGCCTCGTCGATGTCGGGCGCCGGGCGGCCGGTCGCGGCGACGAACCGCGCATAGAGGGCGTTGGTGACGGGCACCGTCATGATCCGGTAGGGGCCGGTCTCGCGCTCGCCGCGGGAATGCTCGGACTCGTACCAGCGCTGCCGGCGCGTGACGCTGTGCCCGTAGGCGGCCTCGTCGAGCCGGTACGCCGCCTCGCGCTCGTCCGCGGCGGAGCCGATGACGAACCGCCCCGCCGGGACGGCGACGGTCGGCGGGGCTCCGGCATGCGAGGCCGCGGCCTGGCAGCCCGCGAGCAGCGCCAGCATGGGCAGGATCGGCGCGAGGGTTTGGCGCATCGGCCCTCCACGGTTGGTCGGTGCACGGCATGCTGCCATCCCGCCAGCCCGCGAGCCAAGCCCCGCCCCCGCGGCTCGCGCGAATTTGACCGGGCGCACAGGCGAACGGGACGATAATGGCGGTCTGGGTGTCGCGCCGTCCCGGTGCTAGTCTGAGCCACCGGAACGGGAGCTCGGAGCGTTTGGGCATGCGGTCGACGGCGCATACGATTCTGGGGGCGGCGATGATCCTGGCCGTGGTCGCGGTCGGTGCTTCCGCCGGCGCTCAGCAGACGCGCTTCAAGGGTGAGGTCGGGCGCGGCGAGACGGTCGTGCATCGCTTCGAGCACGGAGGGGTCCGGTACGAGTTCCGGCTGTTGCCGACGCCCCATGGCTGGACGATCTGGATCGGCGACCCGATGTACCGCGACCGCAATTTCGTCCTCGTCGCGACGCCGCCCTATCGCGGCATCAACCCGGCGGTGATCGAGGGCTGGCATTTCCGCAACGCGGACAACACCGCGGCCAACGCGCCAGGCCCGAAGAACGTCAACGCCCCGCAACGGAACCGGACGTTCGCCTTCGTCCTCAACGGCAGCGATTTCCTGCTCGCGCGCGCCGCCGTGGAGACGCTGCTGTGGCCGGGCGAGCGGGCGGAGAAGGATCTGAAGGAGGCGCGCGAGCGCCTCGCCCGGGTCCGCAAGGCCGCAGGCCAGCTGCAGGTCGGCGCGCTCGAGTTCGGCACGCTTACCGCCGGTGAGCGCGCCGCCATCGAGCGCATGGCATTCAGCGTGAAGATCGACTGGCCGGCGGCGGAATGACCCCGCCTTGGAACCGGAACAGGAAAAGGCCGGCCCCGGGAGCGAAGCCGGCCCGCTGAGTCGTTTGCGTCCTGCCTCAGCCCGCTTTCGGCGACAGCTTGCAGGTGCGGATGCCGAGCAGCGTGTAGGCCGGGCACCAGCCGATCAGCCCTGTGACCAGCGGGATGACGCCGAGCCAGCCCCACGGGGTCTGCGGGCCGACGAAGACCAGGGAAATGACTGCGAGGCCGACGATGACGCGCAGGATGCGGTCGACGGTCCCTTCGTTGCGTGCGATGCTCATGGTTCGATCCTCTCCAACCGGGTTTGAACTGCGTTCGATGGTCGGGACCTAACCACGGTCGGCGGGGCACGGTCTGTAACCAAGTCACAGAGCGTCCGGATTTCGCGACAGCGCCTGCAGGGCGGGCCGGTCGGCCAGCGCGACACGGCCGCGACCGAGCTTCACCCAGCCGCGCCGCTCGAATTCCTTGAGCTGCCGGCTGACGACCTCGCGCGCCGTGCCGAGCTCGACCGCCAGCTCCTGGTGCGTCAGCGCGATCTCGCGCCGGTCCTCGGCACGCGACAGCAGCAGCGCCGCGAGGCGCGGCCCGATATGGCCGAACGCGACGCCCTGGATGACCTGCATGAGCGCGGTGACGCGCTGGCCGAAGGTCGAGAAGACGAACTGCCGGAAGGTCTCGGACTGCGCCATCAGCTGGCGGAACAGCGGGGCCGGCAGCGCGATCGCCCGGACCGGCGTCTCGGCCACGCCCTCGGCCATGTAGTTGTCGTCGGCGAGCAGCGCCGTCGTCGTCAGCACGCAGGTCTCGCCCGGGCCGACGCGATAGAGCACGATCTCGCGGCCGCTCTCGGCGGTCAGCTGCACGCGCACCGAGCCCTGCGTGACGAACAGATAGTTGGCGCAGGCCTGGCCGCTGGAGAAGGCGACCGTGCCGGCCGGCAGCTCGATCTCGCGCGCCGAGCCGCGCAGCCGCTCGAGCGCCGTCGCGTCGAGTTCGCCCAGGCGCGGAAAGCTGTCGAGCCACCCCCGTCTCATCGCGGCGCACTATAGCGGCTGCCGGGCCCGGCGGCGAGGGCGGGCACGCCGCGCGTCCCTGGTACATCATCCACATACGTGGAATCGGCACCGGCCCGCTCCGCCACCCGGCCGGCCAGCGGTATCGTACGCTGTGGGTGGCCGGGTGGGGGAGCGGGCTGGAACGAACCGATCGGGTGATGCCCTAGACGGACAGGCCGATGCCGCGCAGCCACGAGAAGAAGCCGTCGACGTACCAACTGTCGAAACCCTCGGCGCCGCCGAGCACGACGGCGCCGCAGTCGGCCAGCTCGACCGGCGCGTTCGCCGCCAGCTTCGCCTCGTAGACGATGACATAGCCGAACACCGAGCCGTCGCCGCGGTAGGTCACGACGTGCAGCCCGGATTCCGGCTTCGCCTGCACGCACCACGCGGCGCGGTCGTCGGCGGCCGGTCGCAGACGGCCGAGGGTCGCCTCGATGTCCGCGCCGTCGCCGACCCGCAGCAGCGGCGCCACGGGCGCCAGCTCGTCCTCGAAGAAGAAGGGATAGCCGCGCGCCGGCATGCGGTAGAGGCGGAGCTCCGCGATCGCCGGGTCGTAGGCGATGCCGTTGCGGCTCATGCCCTCCTCCGGCACGTCGCGCCACGGCGTCGGCTCGACGAACAGCAGCAGCAGGCCGACATAGACGGCGACCGCCGCCAGCATCAGGAGCACGGCGATGCGGCCGGTATGGCGCGGACTCACGCGGCGCTCCCGCCGGCGGCGCGGGCGCGCAGGAACGCGGCCATGTGGAAGCCGGCCTGGTCGTCGCCGTAGGCATAGTCGCGGCCGACCGGGCAGGCGCGCCGCGCCCGGCACGAATGCGCCATGCAGTCCGCCCCTTCGGCCGACGCGAGAAAGCCGGCGCAGGCGGCCACGTCGTAGCCGCCGCGTGCGAACGCCGCGACCGGGCACGCGGACAGGCACGGCTTCGCCGCACACTCCGCACAGGGTGCGGGGCGGTCGTCGCGGGCCGGCAGCGCGCGGCGGTCGGCGAAGGCGAGCGCACCGCGATAGCCGTGCCAGAGCCCGTATTCCGGGTGGATCAGGATGCCGAGCGGCGACGCGTGCACCGGCTCCGCCCGCTGCGCCCAGCGCTGGAACGGCAGGTGCGGCGGACCGTCGAAGGGGAAAAGTGCATCTGCACGGAATTGCCGCGCCGTCGCCGCGACGACCCGGCGCGACCAGTCGTCGAGCGGGTTGGCGCCGTCGCCGACGCCGGCCATAAAGGCGCGCCACATGGCCGGCCCGGCATTGCCGACCAGGACCAGCGTGCCCGCAGCCCCGGGCACGCCGTCGCCGGGCGCGGGATGGAAGGCACCGCGCGGAACCAGGCCATGCACGGCGAGGGCTGCGGCCAGATCAGCGTACCATTGCGGCATCGCGCGCCCCCTCCCCGTCGCTTCGTCCGCGGACCCGAACGGTTTTCCGGCCGCGGCACTCAAAGAATATCCAGCACCGCCTCCGGCGGGCGGCCGAGCGCGGCGCGGCCATCCTTCACGACGATCGGCCGCTCGATCAGGATCGGGTTCTCGACCATGGCGCGGATCAGCGCCGCCCGCGACAGCGACGGGTCGGCCAGGTTCAGCGCCCGGTACGGCGCTTCCTTGCGGCGCATCAGCGCACGCGGCTCGAGGCCCAGCTTGGTGAGTAGCCGGTCGAGCGTCGGCGCATCGGGCGGCGTCGTCAGATACTCGACGATCTCGGGCTCGACGCCCCT
>JBFHDX010000166.1:0-6153 GCA_041584475.1 Alphaproteobacteria bacterium | reverse complement strand
GCCGAGCCTGCGCGCCGACATCCCGATGAACCGGACGTCGAGCCTGATGTACTGCACGGACTGCCACAACAACAACCAGTCGGCGGCGGCCGGCGGCACGGGCCCCAACGGGCCGCACGGTTCGCTCAACGAGGCATTGCTGACGCAGAACTACTCGTTCAACCCGACGGTCGCGTTCGGGACGAACCAGTACCAGCTCTGCTTCAAATGCCACTCGCAGGCGAACATCCTTTCGGATGCAAGTTTCCGGGAGCACCGCTTACACGTCGAACAGAGCGACAAGGCCTGCATCAACTGCCACGACCCGCACGGTTCGCACAGGTTCCGGCACCTGCTCAATTTCCAGCTCAACACCACCGCCGGCGGCATAACCTGGACGATCACCTCCAATTGCGGCGGTGGCGCAGGCTCCTGCGGTCGGTCGGAGCCGACGTGGGAGGACGCTGGCACGTTCAGTGGCCGCTGCTATCTTAGCTGCCACGAGCGGGACAATTCGGCTGATCGTCGTGTCAACCACAACCCGTTCACCTACTGACGGCGACCAGACAGGCGGTTGCTATGCGGTGGGCCGGAACATGGCGGATCTGAGGACGCCCGGAGCCGTCGCCGCGCTGCTGCTGGCGGGCGGCGCATGGTTCGCGCCGGTAGGCACGGCGGCGGAGTTCGCGGTGACCGGGACGGCCTCCGTGCAGGGCTCGCCGATGCTGGCGGCCGATACCCGCGGCGGGCGGTTCCTCGTGACCTGGAACGACGACCGGAACCGCGCCTCGGGGCTCGATATCTACGGACGGATACTGGGCGCGGACGGGACGCCGACCTCGCCGGAATTCGCGATTGTCGAAGCGGCACGCGGCCAGGCATTCGCCGCGCCCGCATTCGACCCGACGCGAAACCGGTTCCTCGTCGTGTGGACGGACTGGCGGAACGCACAGACGGTCGAGTCAGATATCTACGGACGCTTTGTCTCGGCCCAAGGCACGCCGGAAGGCGACGAATTCCCAATTGCGCAGGAGCGGGTATCGCAGAAATTCCCGGCCGTTGCGCTCGATCCCGTGCGCGGCCAGTTCCTCGTCGTGTGGACCGAGCAGGGCCACATCGCGGATCGGATCCGCGGCCGGCGCGTCGGCTCGGACGGCAACCCCGTCGGACCGGCATTCACGCTCGCCGATACCGGTGGCGACCAGCTGCGCCCATCCGTCGTTTTCGACCCGAACGGTGACCGCTTCCTCGTCATATGGTGGGACAGCGACGACGCGACGACCAGCGCAAGCCTAGTCGATGCCGGGGCCGACGAGGCGGAACCGCGAGTCGTGCTGGCCGACAACGGCGATCCGCAGCCGGCGCCGCTGCTGGCGGCTGCCTACGCGCCGCAGGACGACGTCTTTCTGGTTGCCTGGAGCGTGAAGGACGTTCCGCCGGAACACGGGGCGGATATCGCGGCCGCGCTATTCGACGGCGCGACGGTCGGCTTCGGAGGCCGGGCCCTCGCGATCGCCGGCGGGCCGGCCAGCCAGCAGGCGGCAACCGTCGCCTATGATTCCAGCCGGCGCCGCTTCCTGGTCGTCTGGTACGAGAGGCGACCGAATCCGGAGACGCCGGATATGAGGATTCTCGGCCGGTACGTCTCGATCCGGGGCGACCTCTCGGATGCGTTCGCGATATCGGAGCCGCAGGCTTCCGGCCTGAGGCGATCACCGGTTCCCGCCTTCAACCCTGCCAGTGATTCGTTCCTCGTCGTGTGGGAGGACGGACGCGGCGGCGATCGCCGCACGCGGCGCATCTTCGGCGCGATCCCCTAGCGCATTATCGGATCAGTTCGCTCCAGCCCGCTCCCCCACCCGGGCACCCACAGCATACGGTACCGTTGGGTGGCCGGGTGGGGCAGCGGGCTGGTGCCGATTCCACGTAAGCGGATGACGTACTAGGCCGGGCGAGGCGGAAGCGGCGGCCGCGGCCCCGCCTACTCCCGTGCGCCCGGCCTTGTCGCTGGCGCGCCGTATTCAGCGATGAATTTGCGGAACGCCGAGGCCAGCGATGCCGGCGTGGCGATGTCGTCGAGATTCTCGAGCAGCACGGTCAGGAGGTAGTTGTTGCCGAGCCCGTACTCGCCATTGAGCGCCCGCAACCGCGCATAGGCGGCGTCGGACAGGGAGACGGTGAACCGTTTCGGCAGGACATAGCGTTTTCCCGGCATCGGGACCTCCATCCACGCGCCGTCAGACATTATCGACCCATCCGCATGCACGCAGCGCGTCATGCATGTGCCGGGGCGGCGGGGCGACCGCCATGATCGGATCCTTCTTCGGATAGAGCGGCAGCGAGACGGCACGCGAGTGCAGATGCAGCGGCGTCGACCGGTCGCCGCCGGCGCTGCCGTATACCGGATCGCCGAGCACAGGGCAGCCGATCTCGCGGCAATGGACGCGGATCTGGTGCGTCCGTCCCGTAAGGGGTCGGAGCTCCAGCCAGGTCAGCCCGTCCGATCGACCCATCACGCGATAGTCGGTGATCGCCGCCCTGCCGCGCCCCGCATCGACCACCATGCGCCAGCCTCCTGAACGAGTGGAGACCTTCGCGAGCGGCAGCTCGATTCGCCCCGCGGCCTGTGCCGGCACGCCCTCGACGACCGCCCAGTAGGTCTTGCGCACGTCACCGGCGGAGAATAGCCGGGCGAGACGCCGCAGCGCCTTGGGGTGCCGGCCGAGGACGAGGCAGCCGCTGGTATCGCGGTCGAGCCGGTGGGCCAGGGCCGGCGGCCGTGGCAGACCGAACCGGAGCATATCGAAGAATTGCTCGAGGTTCTTGCCGCCTCCCGGCCCGGCGTGGACCGGCAGGCCCGCCGGCTTGTCGATGATCAGGACCAGCCCGTCGCGATAGAGGATTCGTGCCTGCAATTCGCGGGGCGTCATCGCTGCCGACCGCTGCGATCAGGCCGCGCGGCGCAGCACGCGGCCCGCGAGGCGGCCGGTCGGTCGGCCGTCGTCAAGCACGGGCTGGCCGTTGACGAGCACGAGGTCGATGCCGGCGGCAGGTGCGGCGGGCCGCTCGAAGGTTGCGCGGTCGGCGATGCGCTCGGCGTCGAACAGCACGAGATCGGCGCAGGCCCCCGGCCGGATCACGCCGCGATCGGACAACCCGAAGCGCGCCGCCGACTTGCCCGTCATCTTGTGCACCGCCGCCTCGAGGCTCAGCAGTTCGATCTCGCGAACGTAATGGCCGAGCACCCGCGGAAACGCTCCCCAGAGACGCGGGTGCGGGTGGCGGTCGTGCGGCAGCCCGTCGGATCCGATCATGCCGTGCGGCGAGGCCATGATCCGGCGCACATCGGCCTCGTCCATCATGAAATAGATTGCGCCCGCCGGCTTCAGGCGCGACATCGCCTGCGCTTCGTCGCAACGCCACGTCTCGGCCAGTTCGTCGAGATACCGTCCCGCCGCGTCCGGGCAGGGCTCGGACCACGAGATCAGGATGCGATCCGCGCGGCCCAGATAATCCTCCATCAGCACCGTCGATCCCGCGGTATAGGGATAGACGTCGAGCGCAACCTCCTGCAATTCGCTAGCGCGGTCGAACAGGGCAAGCGTCTCGCTGCTGCGGCCGAAATTGTTACGTCCGACGCATTTGTGATGCGAGACGACGAGCGCGGTCCCGGCGCGCCTGGCAGTCTCGAACGATTCCGCGAGCGACTCGGCGACACCGTCCGATTCGTCGCGCATGTGCGTCGCATAGACCGCCCCCGTTCCCTTCATAACCTCGAGAAGCGCCACCATTTCCTCCATCGGCGCTGCCCGGGCGGGCGCGTAGAAGAGGCCGCTGCTGAACCCGACGGCGCCGGCCTCCAGGCATTCGCGCAGCGTCGCCTGCATCGCCGCGATCTCGCGATCGCCGGCCGGGCGGGCGAGATCGCGCATCGTCGCGACGCGCAGCGTCGAATGTCCGACCAGCGGTGCCGCGTTGAGCGGCAGGCCGGTCGATTCGAGCCGATCGAGATAAGCATCGAACGTGGCATAGCAGTAATCGCCGCTGTCACCGATCAGGTCGAGGGGTGGCGGCGGCGGTCGCGTCGCCCGCAGCGGCGCCAGGCTGATGCCGCAATTGCCCGTGACCACCGTGGTGACGCCCTGCGTGATCTTCGGAGTCATCGCGCCGTCGAGCAACAGCGCGCGGTCGTCATGGGTGTGCACGTCGATGAAACCGGGGGCGAGGACGCGTCCGTCGCACTCGATCTCGCGCGCCGCGGAGACGGCGCCGAGATCGCCGACGGCGGCGATGCGTCCGTCATCGACCGCGACGTCGCCCGTCACGCGGGCGGCGCCGGTTCCGTCGACGATCGTCGCCCGGCGAAACGCGATGTCGTAACGGGCCGTCGCCTGTCCGGCCATGGTTGAGCCTCCTGCCGTGACTCGATCGCGCCATGGAGCCACCCGGCCGGGCCTGCGTCAACCACCGCGCGGGCCACGCCGCCGTTGATTCAGGTCAATTCGCCGCTGCCGGTGCTTCGCTAGAGTCACCGGCCGGACCAACGTCAGCGGGGGAGAGCGACACGATGGAAGCGATCATGCGTCAGCTCCGTCAGGAGCACGCCGACATCGCCAGACTCCTGCAGCTTCTCGACCGTCAGGTGGCGGTGTTCGCGAGCGGCGAGCGGCCCGACTATGATCTGCTTCGCAAGGTGATCGACTACTTCCTCGATTACCCGGATGCCGTACATCATCCGCGCGAAGACCTGATCTATCGCGTGCTGAAGCGGCGTGACAGCAAGCTCGCAAAGGCGATCGGCGATCTCGAACAGGAGCACGAGATTCTCGCCGGGACGACGCGGACGCTTTCGGAGATCCTGCGCGAGATCTTGGCGGAAGAGCTGATCGATCGGGCCAAGGTGCAGGAACTGGTCGCGGAGTTCGTCCGCAGCTATCGCCAGCACATGAAGCGCGAGGAGCGCGATATCTTCCCCGCGGCGGAGCGGATGCTTGCCGCCGAGGACTGGGCCGAGATCGACGCCAGTGTCGGCGATCGCGAAGACCCTCTGTTCGGTCGACGGGTCGCGGAGCATTTCCGCGCGTTGCGCAACGACATCGACGCGCTGGCGCGAATCGTCGAGGAGACCTGAGGCCGGGCAGGCGCGGCGATTGCGGTGCGAGGCGTGCGCCGCCGCGCCGCCCTTGATGCGCCATACCCGGCGCCCGCCGCAGCGCCCACGCCTCAGCCGTTCGCCGCGAACAGCGCATCGATGATTGGACATTCCGGCACGCTGCCGCCGTCACAGCGCGACACCATTTCATCGAGGGCTTTCTCCATTGCCTGCAAGTCGATGATCCGGCGGCGCACCGCGTCGAGATGGCGCAGCGCCACGTCGCGTACCTCGTCGCAGCTGTAGGCTCGGCCGTCGACCAGCTGCAGCAGGGCCCGCACCTCGCCGAGCGAGAATCCGAGTTCGCGGCAGCGCCGCACAAAGGCGAGCCGGCGCAGATGCTCCTGGCCATAGCGGCGCTGGCCGCCAACGGTGCGCGGTGGCGCCGGGACGATGCCGATGCGCTCGTAGTAGCGGATCGTCTCGACGTTGACGCCGCTGTGCTGCGCCGCTCTCCCGATCGTGAACGCCGTCATCGCCGCATCCCCTTGAACCTGTAGTGGCTACAGGGTGCATTCTAGCACGCGGCAATGGGCAAAAAGGCTGGAGAGTACGGATGACACGAGGAAACAAGTTCATCGGGCTGGGCAGCGTCGGCGCGGTCGTGACGGCGTTGTGCTGCTTCACGCCGGTCCTGGTGATCGCACTTGGCGCATTCGGGCTGTCCGCGCTCGTCGGATGGTGGCTCGACCTGATCCTGTTCCCGGCGCTGGGCGGGTTCCTCGGACTTCTGCTGTACGGGCTCTATCTGCGCAAACGGAACGCAGACGAATGCAGCGCTGCAGGTGAAGCGGCGCCGGAGTCCCGCCCGTGAACACGGGTCCACGCAAGCTCAGCCGCACCGATCCGGACGATGCCATCGGCGGCGGCTTCGACCTCGCCGTCATCGGCGCCGGCTCGGCCGGGTTTTCAGCGGCGATAACGGGCGCCGAACTGGGCGCGCGGGTGGCGCTGATCGGTCACGGCACGATCGGAGGCACCTGCGTCAATGTCGGTTGCGTGCCCTCGAAAACGCTGATCCG
>JBFHDX010000165.1:0-6228 GCA_041584475.1 Alphaproteobacteria bacterium | reverse complement strand
GGCTGCTCGTGGTGTCGCTGGAGCAGGCGGTGGCCGCCCCGTACGCGTCGTGCCGGCTGGCCGACGCCGGCGCGCGGGTCATCAAGCTGGAGCGCCCCGAAGGCGACTTCGCCCGCCGCTACGACAATTACGTCAAGGGCCTGAGCGCCTATTTCGTCTGGCTCAACCGCGGCAAGCAGTCGCTGCGCTGCAACCTGAAGGACGCCGCCGACGTCGCCCTGGTTCGACGGATCGCGGACCGCGCCGACGTCTTCATCCAGAACCTGGCGCCGGGGGCGACGGTGCGCGCGGGGCTCGGCAGCGCCGACCTGCGCGCCGCCAATCCGCGCCTCGTCACCTGCGACATCAGCGGCTACGGCGAGTCAGGCCCGTTCCGCGACATGAAGGCATACGATCTGCTGGTGCAGGCCGAGTCCGGGCTGGCCTACGTCACCGGCACGCCCGACTCGCCGGGCCGCGTCGGCGTCTCGGTGTGCGACATCGCGGCCGGCATGTACGCCCACCAGGCGATCCTGCAGGCCCTGTACGCGCGCGAGCGCAGCGGCGCGGGGCGCGGCATCGAGGTGTCGCTCTACGGCAGCATGGCGGACTGGATGAACGTGCCGTACCTGCAGCACCGCTACGGCGGCATCACGCCGCCGCGGCCCGGCCTCAACCATCCGACGATCGCCCCGTACGGCGCCTACGTTTGCGCCGACGGGCAGTCGGTGCTGATCTCGATCCAGAACGAGCGCGAATGGCGCAGCCTCTGCGAGACGGTCCTCGGCGCGCCGGCGCTCGCCGACGATGCGCGCTTCGCGACCAACCCGGATCGCGTCGCCAACCGCGCGGCGTTGGACGCGATCATCCTCGGCGTCTTCGGGCGCGCCGACCGGGACAGCGTGATCGGGCGCCTGCGGCAGGCCAGGGTCGCGTTCGGCCGCCTGTCGACGCTGCAGGACCTCGACAGCCATCCGCAGAACCGCTATGTCCGGATCGCGACCAGCGCCGGCGAGGTCCAGGTGATCGCGCCGCCGCCGGTCGTGCCCGGCGTCGACGAGCGCTACGGCGCGGTGCCCGAGGTCGGCGAGCACGATGCGGCGATCCGTGCCGAATTCGCCGTCGGCTGAGCGTCCGGCCACGGCGCCGGGCCGGCGAAAGAAGCCGCAACCAATTCAAAAATAACGCCGCGTTGACAGAGTTCGGCCGCTCAGCCGATACTTTGGCGTTCCGACAGATGGCGCCGAACAGATCCGTGACGACACGAAATGCACGGCGGTGCCGGAAGTGAAACGGGAGGAAACACTTATGAAGAAGTTCGGACCGGACGCGAGCCGTCGCGCGTTCCTGCAGGGCACGGCGGCGGCGGGCCTTGCCGCGACCCTGCCCTTCAATTCGGCGCTCGGCGCCGGCTTTCCCGAGCGCAATCTGAGCGTCTACGTGCCGACGCGCGAAGGCGGCGGCGCCGACCGCAACCTGCGCGCCTTCACCACGGTGTGGAAGAAGTATCTCGGCGTGAATTTCGAGAACGCGTACTATCCGGGCGGCGCCGGCCGCGTCGGCTATGAGAAGTACATGGGGCTCGCCGAAGCCGACTGCTACAACCTGCTGTTCGGCAACATGGGGCCGGAAGTGCTCAACTGGGTCGTCAAGCCGCCGACCTTCAGCCTCGACGACTATTTCTATTTCGCCCAGGTCGACCAGGATCCCGGTATCCTCTTCGTCAGCCGCGACAGCCCGCTGCAGACGATCGACGACGTCGTCGCCGAGGGCAAGAAGCGGACGCTGAACGTCGCGGTGAGCCGGCTCGCGCATCCGGCATCGCTCGGCGCGCTGGCGCTGGCGAGACATACCGGCGCGAAGTTCAACCTGATTCCGTTGAGCGGCGGGCGCAACACGCTGGCCGGCGTGGCGACCAAGGAGGCCGATCTCGGCGCACTGCCGTCGGGCGGCGTCGTCAGCCGCGGCGATTCCTTCAAGGTCGTGCTCATGCTCACGCACGACAACCCGATTCCGGACCGCAGCGACAACGCGCCGACGATCAACGCCCATTTCGGCACCGACCTGCCGTCGCTGATCGCCGGTGCGCGGGCCTTCGCCATCAAGCGCGAGGCGGTCGAGAAATATCCCAACCGGTACCAGGTCCTCACCGACTCGCTGAAGAAGGTCTACGGCGATCCCGAATACAAGGTCGAGATCGAGAAGACCAAGGCGCCGTGGGAGTTCATCAAGTACGGCTCGCCGGAGGACTGCGCCAAGCAGGTCAAGGAAATCATGGCGATCGGCGAGGAATACAAGCAGTACCTGACCGGCAAGGGATGAGCGTGCCGACCGCGTGACGACGCGCCAGCCGGGCGGCGGACCGCCCGGCTGGCGGCGATTCCCGACCGCGACGTCTCCGTCGTAATGCCGTGGCCGGCCGGCCACAGTGCGAATCAGGGTGCGACATGGACACGGATCCGGCTGCTCCACCGAAGGAGCGCAAGCAAATCGGCGGCGAACTGGTGATCCCGGTCGCCGGCATCCTGTTCACGATCTACTACTTCTCCTCGATCATCGATTCGCCGTGGACCGCCCAGGTCAGCGCCTTCTTCGTCGGCACGATCCTGATCGTGCTCTCGGCGGTCTTCGTCGTCCGCTCGCTGCTCTCGGTCGTGCGCCGGCGTGCCGGCCTCGGCATGGGGCAGCTGCTCGAGGACCGCCATTTCATCGGCCGGCGCTTCGCGCTGCTGGCGCTGACGCTCGCCTTCATCGTCGTCATCGAGTGGGGCGGCTTCACGCTGACGACGATGGCGTTCCTGGCGCTGGCGATGCTGCTGCTGTCGGGCGGGCGCAAAATTAAGCTCGTCCTGGCGCTCGCCGTCTCCATCGCGATCGGCGGCTGGCTGCTGTTCGTCGTCGCCTTCCAGACCCGCTTCCCGGTCGGTCCGTTCGAGCTCCTCATGAAGCAGGTCATGTGAGATGGAGTTCGACCCCGGCCTGTTTCTCGAGCTCTTCGCGCACACCTTCACCTACTGGTGGCTGATCCTGCCGGCGATCCTGCTCGGGCTGGTCGTCGGCGCGGTCCCGGGCTTCAGCGCCGCGAACACGATCATCATCCTGCTGCCGCTGACCCTGGCGATGGACCCGGAATCGGGGCTCGTGTTCATGGTCGCGCTGTATGCCTCGTCGCGCATGGGCGCGGGGATCCCGGCGATCCTGGTCAACATCCCGGGCACCGCCGGCGCCGCGGCGACGCCGCTCGACGGCTACCCGATGACCAAGGCCGGTCGCGGCCACCAGGCGCTCGCCATCTCCTTCGTCTCGTCGGTGTTCGGCGGGCTGCTGACGACGATCATCGCGCTGCTGGCGATGCCGTGGCTGTCGCAGGTCGCCTACTACCTGCACAGCGTCGAGATGATCGTCGTCATGCTGTTCGGCATCTCGCTGATCGCCTCGATCGCCGCGCGCGACACGCTGAAGGGGCTGATCGCCGGCTTCTTCGGGCTGATGATCGGCTTCATCGGCGCCGACGTGGTCTACGCCACGCCGCGCGGCACCATGGGCTTCCTCGAACTGTATGACGGCGTGCCGCTGATCCCGGCGCTGGTCGGGCTGTTCGCCATCTCCGAGGCGTTCATCGTCGTCGAGCAGCGCTCGATCCTCTCCGAGGAGGGTCAGAAGATGATGGCCGAGGCAGGCTGGGCCGAGACCTGGGAGGGCGTGCGCATCGCCGCCTCGAAATGGTGGCACATCACCTGGACCAGCATCATCGGGCTGATCATCGGCGTCGTGCCCGGTGCCGGCGCGGGCATCGCCGCCTTCGTCGCCTACCAGCAGTCGCGAACCTTCTCGCGCACGCCCGAGCTGTACGGGACCGGGCACGTCGAGGGGCTGGTCGCGCCGGAATCGGCGAACAACGGCGTCACCTCGGGCACGCTGGTGCCGCTGCTGGTGATCGGCATCCCGGGCGGCGCCACGGCGGCGATCATGCTGGTCGTGCTGCAGTATCACGGCGTGACGATCGGCCCCGACCTGTTCCTGACGCAGCCGAACCTGGCCTACGGGCCGTTCACCGCGATGGCGGTGACCTACGCGATCATGATCCTGACGATCCTGCCGCTGGCGCGCTACATGTCGCGGGTCACCGTGGTCTCGACCGTCTACATGACGCCGATCATCATCTCGTTCACGCTGGTCGGCGCCTTCGTATCGCGCGATTATCTGTTCGACATGTACCTGGCGCTCGCCTTCGGCGTGATCGGCTACGTCGCGCGCAAGACCGGCTATCACGTCGCGGCGATCCTCATCGGCGTCATCCTCGGCCCGATGCTCGAGAACTACTTCCTGCGCGCGCTCCGCATCTCGCAGGGCGACATCATGGTGCTGTTCTCGTCGACCGTCGGCAACGTCCTCTGGGTGGCCCTGTTCCTGTCGATCGGCGTCTCGCTCTACATGGAACGGCGCAAACGCAAGGAGAGGGCGACAATTGGCTGAACCCGGCAAAGCCGCGCTATTCGAGTCCCGCCGCACGCCGCAAGGCCTGCGCGTCGGGCGCGGCGAGGAAGGCGAGCAGCGCGCGCGCCGCGTCGGCCTGCCGCGCGCCGCTGAGCAGCCCCGCGGCATAGGTCGTCGTCTTGCCGAGCGGTTCGGGCAGCGGCCCGACGAGGGTCACGCCCTCGTCCGCGAAGCGCCGGATCTCGGGGATCTGGCCGAAGCCGATGACGGTGCCGCGGCTCGCCGCGAGATGCTGCATCGCCGCCGCGCCCGTCGGCACCCGCACGGTCTTCGCGGCGAGCGCATCGGCAAGCCCGAGCCGCTGCAGCAGCTCGGCGATATAGCGGCCGCTCGAGGCTTCGTTGTAGACGATCCCGTCCGCCGCCAGCAGCGCCTGCTCGAAGGCCGCCGCGCTGGACATGTCCGGCAGCGACGCGCCGGTGCGCACGGCGACGCCCGCCCTGACCGAGCCGATCTCGACCGCGCTGCCGGCGACGACGTGGCCGGCCGCGGCGAAACGCTCCAGGTCGGGCACCGGCGCGACGACGATATCGGCCGCTGCGGTGCCGGCTTCGACGCGCTCGCGCAGCACCGGGGCGGTGGCGAACTCGGTGGCGACGGTCGCGTCGTTCGCGCGTTCGAATTCGTCGGCACAGCGGCGGACGCCGAGCTTCGGGGCTCCGGCACTGAGGATTCGGATCGCTGCGGCGGCTGGCGGCATGGCGTTGGCTCCGCGTGGGCGTCGTGTCGCCGCGGACTATACAGCGCCGGCGCAGACGAAGACAGGCTCCGCGGCGGCGACCGCCGCGGCCATTGGCACAAAAGGCAGAGGATGCGAAGCTGATGCAGAACATCGACAAGAGCAGGCTGGCGCACAACGTGCACCGCCTCGGACACATCGACATTCCCGGCGGCGGCCAGGTCGTCGTCGACGGCAAATACGTCTATGTCGGGCACATGGAGCCGCCGCACGGCACCAGCATCCTCGACGTCTCCGACCCGGCCGCGCCGAAGCTGGTCTCGCAGATCACGCTGCCGGACCCGTACTCGCACACCCACAAGGTGCGCGTCGTCGGCGACCTGATGTTCACCAACTACGAGCAGTTCAACCGCCATTTCCTGCGCAAGGGCGACGCGCTGCCGGCGGCGCGCAAGAAGCTCGAGGCGAGCCTCGGGCGGGCGCCGAACGACGACGAGCTGGCGGCCGAGATCGGCGGCGTCAAGGGCTCCGACATCGCCGCCCTCGACGAGGCGCGCGAACGCGGCTACGAGGACGGCGGCTTCTGCATCTACGACATCTCCGACCGGGCCGAGCCGAAGCGGCTGTGCCACAAGAAGACGCACGGCTTCGGCGTGCACCGCTTCGACGTCGACGAGAAATACGCCTACATCTCGACCGAGATGGAGGGCTATGTCGGCAACATCCTCGTCATCTACGACTACGCCGACCCGACGGACCCGAAGGAGGTGTCGCGCTGGTGGATGCCGGGCCAGCATCTGGCCGGCGGCGAGCAGCCGGCCTGGCAAGGCTACCGCAACCGCCTGCACCACGCGATGCGCGTCGGCGACGAGCTGTGGGCGTCGTGCTGGCACGCCGGCCTTCGCGTCATCGACGTCTCCGACATCCGCAACCCGAAGACGGTCGGGGAGTACGACTATCACCCGCCGATCCCCGAGCCGACGCACACGGTGATGCCGCTCGAGCAGCTCGTCGACGGCCGCCGCATCGCCATCGTCGTCGACGAGGAGCACGCCCACATCCCGGGGCGGCTG
>JBFHDX010000164.1:0-6243 GCA_041584475.1 Alphaproteobacteria bacterium | reverse complement strand
CGACAGGAAATTCTTGGTGTCGGGCTCCATCTGCGCCCATGCCTTGTGGCCGGCCGCCAGCTGCTTCTTGATCTCCGGCTGGTAGACGAGCTCGAGGATGTCCTCGACGACCTTGGCCGGCACCCGCTCGTGCGCCACCCAATAGACCGTCAGGTAGGGAAGCTCGACGTCGGGCACGCCCTTGTAGGTGGTCGACGGCATCACGCTCGGCACGTAGAACGGATAGTTCCCGGTGATCGCCTTCATTTCGTCCGCCGAATAGGGCAGCACTACCGCGCCCTTGGTCTCGGCCAGCTCCTTGACCGCCGCGGCCGGCGCGGACGACTGGCAGAGCGCGTCGATCTGGCCGTTGCCGAGCGCCCGCCCGGCATCGGCGAAGGTCATCATGGTCGGATCGATCTTCTCGAGCATGCCGGTTGCCCGCATGATGTTCGAGCAGTTGAACACGGTGCCGGACCCGGGCGGGCCGAGCGCCACCCTCTTGCCCTCGAGGTCGGCGAGCCTGGTGATGCCGCTGCCCGGCAGCGTCACGAAATAGGTCGGCCCCTTGTAGGCCTTGGCGACGCCGCGGAACATCGTGCCCTTGGCGCCGCCTTCGAACGGACCTTCGGGTTTCTGCGCCATGTAGACGTGCGCACCGTAGACGATGCCCATGTCCAGCTCGCCCTTGATGATGCGCTTGGCGTTCTCGGTCGAGCCGCCCGTCGTCACCTGGTTGATGTTGTACTGCGGCAGCTTCTCGGAAATGATCGTGCCGGCCGTGCCGACCATGTAATACATCACGCCGCCGGGGTTGGATCCGCCCCAGGCGATGTTGATCTTGTCCTGCGCCGCGGCCGGCTGACCGAGTGCCAGCGTGGCCGCCGCGACGACGAGGGCTGCTTTGACTGTCCTCATTTTTCTTGTGTCCTTGGTTGTTGGTCTCCCTTGCGGGGGCATGGGAGCGCGGTCCGCCGATGCGCCCGCCCCGGGCCCGGCGGTCGTTGTGTCTGCCCTTGCCGCCCGGTGCCCGTCGATCGCCGCGGGACCCCGCCCGCTGTAAGCCCGCGACCCGAACGGGTCGCAAGGGCGATAGTTACCCAGGTGACGGCATGCGTCAATCTCGGGGAGGCGACGCGGGACGGTCGGCGTCGTCCGGCCGCTCGCGGCCCGACGCTAGGACTCGCTCTTCAGGATGTAGTATTCGAGCAGCGTCTTCTCCTGCCCTAGCATGGCGACGGCGGCGACGAAGGCGAGGCCCGAGCCCTCGCGGATGATCTCGAGGATGAAGACGAGGCCGAACATGCCGAGCAGGATGCCGCCCCACCAGGTCACCAGGACCAGCGTCCGGAACGGCTGGAACCGCGGGATGAGCTCGCGGTCGATCGGACGGCCACCGAGCCAGCGCGGAAAGATCACCCGGCGCGCCAGCCGCCGCACGCCGAAGGCCAGACCAGCGGCGGCAAGCACGAAGATGATCGCCTCGATCCACCAGGCGGTGGCGGGCAGGATGCCGCCGACCAGCTTGACGACGAGCCACACGACCACGAGGCCGACGAGGTTGACGACGGCGACGGCGGCGATGCTGGTGTTGAGGATGCGTTGCTTGTCCATCGGTTGGCGTCCGCCGGCCGCCGCGCCGGCGGCCGTTCCGCGAAGCCTAGGGCGCAGGTCTCTAAGAAAGCCCTAACGGGCTGGGCCGGCGCCTCTCCCCATCGGCGACTGGGCCACTCAGAACCGTCGCGCGAGGTCGAGCAGCACCTCGTCGCCGAAGGGCCGGCCGATGATGGAGAGGCCGACCGGGCAGCCGTCGACGGTGGCCGCCGGGATGCTGATCTGCGGCAGGCCGGTATGGCTGGCAAGGCCGCACAGCGTCAGGATCCGCCGCCGCACGTCCGCCAGCTCCTCCTGCGGCCGGCCGCGCAGGGGGGCGATGCAGGGCGCGGACGGCAGCGCCATCACCGCCCCCTCGACGAGCAGGCCCTCGAGCCGCCGGATCAGCTCGGCGCGGAAAACCCCCCAGCGATCAACCTCCGAATCGGCGATGCCCGGGATGAACGCGAAACGATCGGCGATGCCGGGACCGAAGGACGGCTTCGTCGCCGTGACCCAGGCGCCGTGGCTTTGCCACGCCTCGCGCCCCTGCAGCGTCACGTAGGCGTCGAACAGCGCGTCCGTCCCCTGCTCGCAGGCCAGCATGCTCTGCGGCGGGCCGACCAGCTCGGCCAGGCGATCGAGCGCCGGGGCGAGCGCCGCCTGCACCGACTCGTCGGCTAGCGCCCAGAGGTCTTCGGGAACGTAGAGGCGGGTCAGGATTTCCGGCTCGGCATACCCATCGAACAACAGCCGCGCGACGCCGCCCATGACCGTGGGGTCGCGCGCGAACCAGCCGATCGTGTCGTAGCTCGGCGCCAGCGGCATGATGCCGTCGAGCGGAATGCGCAGCCACGTCGGCCGCAGCCCGTAGATGCCGCAGAAGCTCGCCGGGATGCGGACCGAGCCGCCGGTATCCGAGCCGAGCGCGAAATGCACGGCGCCGGCGGCCACCGCCGCCGCCGAGCCGCTCGACGAGCCGCCGGCGACGCGGCCGGGAGCGTTGACGTTCACCGGCGCACCATAATGCGCGTTCTCGCCGACCACCGAATAGGCGAGCTCGTCGGTCACCGTCTTGCCGACCATCGTCGCGCCGCCCCTGACCAGCACGGCGACGACGGGCGCCGAGTGCATCGCCGGACGGTGCGTTCGCAGCCAGTCCGGGTTGCCGCAGCCCGTGCGGCAGCCGGCGACGTCGAAGATGTCCTTGACGGCGAACTCCAGCCCGCTGAGCAGCCCGTCCTCGGCACCTTCCAGCACGACGTCGCAGTGGGCGACGAACGCGCCGAGCGCGTCGCGAGTCAAGCGATTCTCACCGATGGCGGCATCCTCCCCGTGCGTCTCCCGGCCAAATGCGAATTGACGACGCGCATGCGATCCCGGACATTAGCGCCCGACGGCTACCCGGAGCGGACGCGCCCATGCTCATAGCACAGATAAGCGACACACACGTCAAGGCGCCAGGCGAGCGGCTGTTCGGCACGATGAACACATACGGCATGCTGCACGCCGCACTGGAGCGCATCGACGCGCACGATCCGCGACCGGATCTGGTGATCGTCACCGGCGACCTCACGGCGGACGGCCTGCCCGAGGAATACGCCGCGCTGCGCGCGCTGCTCGAGCCCCTGCCGATGCCGTGGCTGCTGATCCCCGGCAACCACGACGACCGCGCCAATCTGCGCGCGGCGTTCCCCGAGCAGCCGTGGTCGGCGTCGGGCGAATTCCTGCACTACGTCTTCGACGCGGCGGGCCTGCGCCTGATCGCGCTCGACACGGTGGTCCCCGGCGCGCCGGGCGGCCGGCTCTGCGCCGCGCGGCTGGACTGGCTCGCGGCACGGCTCGCCGAGGCGCCGGACCGGCCGACCGCGATCATGATGCACCATCCGCCGTTCCTCACCGGGATCGCCCACATGGACGGCATGGGGCTGGAGAACCCGGCCGATCTGGCCGGCATCCTGGTCGAACACGCGCAGGTCGTGCGCATCCTCTGCGGCCACATCCACCGGCCGATCCAGACCATGCTCTCGGGCGTGCCGGTCAGCGTCGCGCCGTCGACCTGCTTCCAGGTGGAGCTGCGCCTGCACGCCCGGCCGGGCATCACGCTGACCCGCGAGCCGCCGGCCTACCAGCTCCACATGTGGGGCCCGCAAAACGGCCTCGTCAGCCACACCGCCTATGTCGAGGACTACGGCGTCTGGGAGCGGCCGCCCGCGCCGTAGCCGGCAGCCATCACGCGTCCGGCTCGACGCGATAGATCAGCTCGACGACGCCGCGCGGCATCGCCCGCACGCTCTCTCGCACGAGCCCGCCGGTCGGGCCCGGCCCCGGAAACAGCGGCACGCCGGCGCCGAGCAGCACCGGCATGACGTAGAGCTCGAGGCGGTCGACGGCGCGCCGCTCGAGGAAGGCGTCGACGGTTCGCCCGCCGCCGACGATCCAGATATCGCCGCCGGATGCGTGCCGGAGCCGGGCGATGACGTCGTCGAGGCCGGCGAGCGCAACGGTTTCGACCATCGCCGGCAACGCGTCGCAGGGCCGCGAGGTCAGGACCATCGCCCGCTTTCCGGCATAGGGCCAGTCGCCGAAGCCGCGCGCCTGTTCGTAGGTCGCGCGACCCATGACGACGGTGCCGATGTCGGCATAGAAGTGGTCGTATCCGTAATCCTCGGCGGCGAAGCCGTCGAGCCATGCGACGCCGCCGTCCGGCGTCGCGATATATCCGTCGACGCTGACCGCGATATAGACGCGAAACAGAGGTTGGGCCACGGCACGGCCTGCGATAGCTTTGGGCGCGGCGCGATGGCGCGCCGGTCCGGGAGCACGGCCGGGGATTATCGCACGGAGCAGCGGTGCCGGGGAAAGCCAAAGCGAGAGGCGCGATCGCCGCGGGCGACGACAAGACGGCGGCGGCCGCCGCGGAGACGCTGCGCGACGGCGGCAACGCCTTCGATGCGGCGCTCGCGGCGCTGTGCGCCGCACCGGTCGCCGAGCCGGTGCTGGCGTCGCTGGCCGGCGGCGGCTTTCTGCTGGCCGAGCCGGCCGACGGCGCGCCGGTGCTGTACGACTTCTTCTGCCAGACGCCGCGCGTGAAACGTCCTGCGAGCGAGATCGAGTTCTACCCGGTCGATGTCGATTTCGGCACGACCACTCAGGAATTCCATATCGGCATGGGGGCGATGGCGACCCCGGGTGTCGTCGCCGGCCTGTTCGCGGTGCACGAGGATCTCGCGAGCCTGCCGATGTCGCGCATCGTCGCGCCGGCAATCCGGCTCGCCCGGGACGGCACGGCGATCTCCGATCTGCAGGCGCTTATCCTCGGCATCGTCGAGCCGATCTACGTGGCGACGTCATCCGCACGCGCCCTGTTCGAGAGCGCGGCAGAGCCGGGCCGCGTGCTGCGCCAGGGCGAGCTCTACCGGCCGCGGGCCATGGCGGCGACCCTCGAGGCCCTGGCACGCGAGGGGCGGGATCTGTTCTATCGCGGCGACATCGGCGCGGAACTCGTCGAGGCCAGCGCCGCCCACGGCGGCACGCTGAGCCGCGCCGACCTCGAGGGCTATCGGGTCGTCCGCCGGGCGCCGTTGACGGCCGATTTCGCGGGTGCGCGCATCCTCACCAATCCGCCGCCATCGTCGGGCGGTCCGCTGATCGCGTTCGCGCTGGCGATGCTAGAGGGGGTCGATTCCGGCGCCGATCCGGACGATCCCGAATGGCTCATGCGTCTGGCCGACGCCATGGCGGTGACCAACGCGGCACGCACCGGCTGCGGTCTCGACGAGGGCTGCGACGAGGCCCGCGTCGCGCAACTTCTCTCGGACCCGTTGGTCGCGAAGTATCGCCGGTCGATGCGTGGCCGGGCGCTCAAGCAGGGCGGCACGACGCATATCAGCGTCATCGACGTCGACGGCAATGCCGCCGCCCTCAGCCTGTCGAACGGCGAGGGGAACGGTCACGTGCTGCCGCGCAGCGGCATCATGCCGAACAACATGCTCGGCGAGGAGGACATCAACCCGCGCGGCTTTCACCTGTGGCAGCCCGACACGCGGATCTCGTCGATGATGGCGCCGACACTCGTCGACCATGGCGACGGGCGGCGCAGCGCCCTGGGCAGCGGCGGCTCGAACCGGATCCGCACGGCGATCCTGCAGGTCCTGCTGGGCGTGCTGCGCTTCGACCTGGCGTTCGCCGACGCGGTCCGGAGTCCGCGCATTCACTTCGAGCGCGGCCTGCTCAATGTCGAGGCCGTGGGTTGCGTGGGCGGCTTCGACGCAGACCGGATTGCGGCCTTTGCGGGCGCGTTCCCGAACCGCGAGCTGTGGGATCGCCACAGCATGTTCTTCGGCGGCGTTCACGCGGTCTCGCTCGATCGCTCGAGCGGGAAATTCGACGGCGCCGGCGACCCGCGCCGAGGCGGCGTCTTCGTCGGCGCCTGACGCGGGTTCGGCCGTTGGTGGCTGCTTATTTCTGCAACACGCCGGGCCAGTTGGCGTCCGCCTTGGCGATGTTGCCCGGGATGTCGCGCTCCCACGTCTGCTGCACCGACTTGCTGTAATTCAGGTACAGCCTGCCGTCGACGATGCGCCACGCCTCGGGATCGGTGGATGCGGTATAGCCCTGGGAGACGGCCCAGGCACAGTAGCCGCCATATTGCGGCGCGTAGGCAAGCGG
>JBFHDX010000163.1:0-6421 GCA_041584475.1 Alphaproteobacteria bacterium | reverse complement strand
GCGATCGGACGCGTGCTGCGCGCCACGCCCGACGACGTCACCGTCAGCTGGCTGCCGCTGTACCACGACATGGGCCTGATCGGCACCTGGCTCGGCAGCCTCTATCACGCTTGCCCGTTCGTCGTCATGTCGCCGCTCGACTTCATCACCCGGCCCGAGCGCTGGCTGTGGGCGATTCACCGCTATCGCGGGACGCTGTCGGTCGGGCCCAACTTCGGCTACGATCTGTGCGTCCGCCTCGTCTCCGACCGGCGTCTCGAAGGACTCGATCTCGCATCCTGGCGCATGGCCGGCAACGGCGCCGAGGCGATCAATCCGCTGACGATTCGGGATTTCTGCAAGCGGTTCGAGGAATACGGCTTCGACCCGCGTGCCATGACGCCGATGTACGGGCTCGCCGAATGCTCGGTCGCGCTGTCGATCACGCCGCTCGGCCAGGGCCCCGCGATCGACCGCATCGAGCGCGACGCGCTCGCTCGCACGGGGACAGCGACACCGGCCGAACCCGATAGCGAATCGACCACCGAGATCGTCTGCAGCGGCATTCCGATTCCCGGGCACGAGATCCGCATCGTCGACGATGCCGGGCGCGAGCTGGGCGAGCGCCAGGAGGGCCGCATCGAATTCCGGGGACCGTCGGCGACGTCCGGCTATCTGCGCAACCCCGAGAAGACAGCGGAACTCGTGCGCGACGGCTGGCTGGACAGCGGCGATCTCGGTTACATCGCCGGGGGCGGGCTGTACGTGACGGGTCGCGTCAAGGACATCATCGTGCGCGCCGGCCGCAACCTGTACCCCGAAGAGCTCGAATCGGCGGTCGCCGATATCGAGGGCGTGCGCCGCGGCCGCGTCGCGGTGTTCCCGCATGCGGACCCGCACACCGGGACCGAAGGCCTCGTCGTCCTCGCCGAGACCCGGCTCCTCGATCCCGCCGATCGCCGCAGGATCAAGGACCGGATCCGCGAGCTCACGGTCGCCCTCACCGATCTGCCGCCGGACGATATCGTGCTGGCGCATCCCGGCGCCGTGCTCAAGACGCCGAGCGGCAAGATCCGCCGGGCGGCCTGCAGCGAGCTGTACCGGTCCGGCCGCATCGACCGGCCGCCACCGCCGCTGTGGCGGCAGGCGGCCGGCCTGCTGCGTGCCAGCATCGGCCCGGAGTTCCGGCGCTACCGCAAGGCGGCCGGCGCGTTCGCCTTCGCCGTGTGGTTCTGGACGGTCTATCGCTTGACGTCCCCGGTCGTCTGGATCGGCGCCATGCTGCTGCCGACCGTGCAGGCGCGGCGGCGACTCCTCGGCACCGCCGGCCGGGCGATGCTGCGCCTGATTGGCGGCGGACCCGACGTGCGAGGCGTCGAGCACATCCCCAAATCGGGTGCCTTCATCATCGCCGCCAACCACACGAGCTACCTCGACAGTCTGGCGCTGGCCGCCGTCATTCCGCCGACGGCGGCGTTCGTCGCCAAACGCGAGCTGACGCGCGAACGCATCGCGGGAACGTTCCTGCGCCGGCTCGGCACCGCATTCGTCGAGCGCTTCGACCCGGCGGAAGGGCTGGCCGATACCGAGCGCCTCATCGAGCGTCTGCGCTCCGGCGAGGGGCTCGTCTTCTATCCCGAGGGCACGTTCGACCGCATGCCCGGACTTCGCGCGTTCCACATGGGCGCCTTCGTCGCCGCGGCGGAGGCGGGGGTTCCGGTCGTGCCGGCGGCGATCCGCGGCACACGGTCGATTCTCCGCGGCGACAGCGGGTTTGCGCGCCGCGCGCGCGTCCGGATCGAGTTCTATCCGGCGCTGGCCCCGCGGGGCGGCGACTGGCGGGCGGCCGTTGCCCTAAAGAACGAGGTGCGGGAGGCGATCCTGCAAGGCTGCGGCGAACCCGACCTGGTCTACGAGCCGAAGCCGGTGTGAGTCCCCGACCGCATGGTCTACCCGCGGCGTCGCTTGTCGCCGCGAGCCGGGCGGCTTAGTGTGCCGCGATCCGGAAATCGAACCGCGGAGGTACGCCATGCCAGCCTACTGGATCGGACGCGTCAGGGTCACCGACCCGGACGGCTATGGGGAATATGCCAAGCGGGCCGGTCCGGCGATCGAGAAGCACGGCGGCCGGTTCCTCGCGCGCGGCGGGCGGACCGTGACCCTGGAAGGCGACGAGTACCCGCGCAACGTCGTGGTCGAATTCCCCTCCGTCGAGGCGGCCGAGGCATGCTATCGCTCGCCCGAGTACCAGGAGGCGGTGGCCTTCGCGCGAGACTCGGCGGAACGCCTGCTGTGCGTCGTCGAGGGAGTCTGAAGCCGTGGCCCGCCGGATCGAATCGGTCGCCGTGCTGGGCGGCGGCACCATGGGCAGCGGCATCGCCGGCGCATGCGCGCAGGCCGGCTGCCGCGTGCTGTTGCTGGACGTGACGCGCGAGGCCGCCGAAAAGTCGCTCGACCGCATCGTCAACGGCCGTCCGCCGGCGGTCGACGACCCGGCCGCGGCACAGCGCATCGAGCTCGGCACGTTCGACGAGCTGGCGCGGATTGCCGGTTACGACTGGGTCTGCGAGGCGGTGATCGAGGATCTCGCGACCAAGCGCACGCTGTTCGAAAAGCTCGAATCCCTGCGCAGCGACGGCTCGGTGGTCAGCACCAATACCTCGGGCATCCCGCTGCGCGCGATCAGCGAGGGCATGCCGGAGCGCCTGCGCCGCGACATCACCGTCACCCACTTCTTCAACCCGGTGAAGGTCATGAGGCTGATGGAACTGGTGCCCGGCGCCGACACGACGCCGGACGTGGTCGCGGCGCTGGCCGAGTTCTGCGGCAGGCGGCTCGGCAAGGGTGTCGTGCACGCCAAGGATACGGTCAATTTCATCGGCAACCGGATCGGCTGCTTCTGGATGCTGGCCGGGCTGCACAAGGCACGCGAGGCGCTCGAGGCCGGGCTGTCGATGGAGATGGTGGACGCGCTCATGTCGGCGCCGGTCGGCCTGCCCTCGACGGGGCTTTACGGGCTGATCGACCTGATCGGACTCGACGTCATGGATTTCGTCGCGCGCAACCTCGACGTGAACCTGCCCGACGGCGACGCCGGACGTGCCTTCACGCGGTTCCCGCCGGCCGAACGGGCGATGCTCGAGCGCGGACAGCTCGGCCGCAAGACGGGTGGCGGCTTCTACAGGCTGAACAAGCATCCGGACGGCAGCCGCAGCAAGGAGGTCTTCGATCTCCTGTCCGGCGAATGGCGTCCGGCGAGCGACGCGACGCCGAGCCATGCCGGGCTGCGCGAGCTGCTGTTCGCCGACGACGCGCAGGGCCGCTTCGCCTGGAGCCTGATGGGGGCGACGCTGGCCTATGCCGCGGATCTGGTGCCGCAGATCTCGGACGACATCGTCAACGTCGATCGCGCCATGCGCTGGGGTTTCGCCTGGCGGGCCGGACCGTTCCAGATGCTCGACGAACTCGGCCCCGGCGACGTCGCACGCCGACTGGAAGCGGACGGGCGGCCGCTGCCGCGCATGCTGGCGGTGATGCGCGAGCGCGGCGCCGACCGGTTCTATCGCGGCGACGGCCGCGAATTCCTCGGCACCGACGGCGACTACCGCCCGGTACCGGCCGAATAGGATGTCCGTCGCCGGTCAGGCGCTCTTCTTGACGCGCCTGGTCTTGCGGGGACGCGCGGTCGTCGTCTTCTTCGGCCTGGCCAGCGGACCGGTCGTGTTCGCCGGCCGCAGCCGCGCACAGATTTCGGCGATATCCGCCTGCCGCCAGAAGTCCGCGTAGGGATCCTTGCGGCGCACGGTCTTGCTCATGTATTCGCGGTAGATGCCGGCCCAGCCCGGGCAGCGCGCGATCGCCTGCTCGAGATAGCCGAAACCCTCCTCCGCCCGGCCCTGATCGAACAGTGCCTGGGCAAGCGACACATAGACCGAGAGATTGGCCCTGAGCTGCAGGTCGGTGAGGTCCGGATCGCGCGGCCGGATTTCGGCGCCCGCATTCATCTCGAGGAAGAATCCCGGAAAGATGGCGAGCGCGCGCCGGCACATCGCCTCTTTCTGCGCCGGGTCCTCGGCGAATTCCGCCCACGCCGCGATATGCGAGGCGAACAGCCGGCGCGGAAAGCCTGATTCGAGGGGCTGGTCGCGGTCGACGATGCGCACCATGTCGCGATGCTCGGGATCGTCGTGCAGGGCCGTGCGCAGCGTCGCCGCCTGCCGGAAATTCTGGCGCGGCGCGGAGAAGACGCCCTCGATGTCGTGGTCGGGCACCAGCCCCTGCCCGGCCCGTCCTTCGGCGATGATCTCGAACATCAGCTGATGCGCGTAGCCGCACATCTCGCGCGGTACGCCGACGAACTCGACGTCGCGCAGCCGCCAGCGCCGCAAGCCGTGGCAATGGATCCAGAAAGTTCCGTCCGGTTCCTCGACGCAATGGTAATCGGCCCAGCCGTGCGGATCCTGCCGTTTGAAGAAGCGCCGAAACAATCGGGTGCCGGTCCCGACGAGCCGCGTTTCCGACGTAACGGGGTGTCGCATGTCGCTCTCCTTCGCCGCCCGGCGTCGTCGCCGCGCGCGTGCCGCTGCTGCGACGACTATGCCGTCGATTAAGTTAAATTTGTGCAAAGCTGGCGCCGGTCCTGGCGAAGGCTCTGGCCGCCCGGCCGAAGCCCGGCCGGCGCGCTACAGGAAATCGGCGACGCCGCGCGGGCGCCGCCCGAAGCCGGGACGATGACCGGGCCCTGACGCGTGTGCAGGCTGCGTCCGCGCCTCGGCCCGGCGACGCATCGTGATCTCGGCGATGTTGGCGTCCTTCCAATAGCGCAGGTAGGGATCCTCGTCGCGGTACGACTGCATGAGATGATCGCGGTAGCCGAGCGCCCAGCCCGGACAGCGCGCGATCGCAGCCTCGAGGAAGCCGCTCGCCTCGCCGAGCCGCTTGGCGTCCGCCAGAATGCGTGCCAGCCCGACATAGGCCGCGAGGTTCGAGCGGTTCTGCAGGGCCGTGATGTCGGGCGCTTCGGGATCGAATTGCGCGCCGACGTCCTCGTCGCCGAAATCGCCGGCAAAGACCTCGATCGAACGCCGGTAGAGCGCCTCGGCGGTTGCCGGATCGGTCGCCGACTCCGCGCGTGCCGCCACATGCGTGGCAAGCAGCCGGCGCGGGAAGCCGGACTGCGCCGGCGCGTCGTAGTCGACGATTCGAAGCAGGCCCCTGTGCCGCTTGTCGTTCCATGGCGCCGATCGCAGCGTCGCGAGATGCGTGAAGCTCTGCCGCCGCGAGATGAGATTGCCGGCAAGGTGCGCATCCGCCGCGACCCGGCGTCCCGCCCGGGCATGCCGCAGGATCGCAATCATCAGATCGACCACCTCGTCGCGCAGTTCGGGGGGCACGGCGACGAATTCGAGGTCGGCGCCGGCCCGACGCCGGGCTCCGTGGCAGTGCAGCCACAGGGTGCCGCGGCGTTCGGGCACGATGTGGTAGTCCGCCCAACCCCGCGGATCCTCTGCAGCGAAAAGCCGGCAGTAGATGCGCCTCAGGCGCCCGGCCAGTCTGACGTCTCCGGTGATCGGGTGGTTCATCTCCTGTCCTCGCCCGGTTGTCCGCCGAGATGCCTCCCACCCATGGTCGATTCTGCCCGGCCGGAAATTAACAAGGTATGAAGATGCGCCGGGATCTCCCCGGCTTAACGCCTCACTAACGCTCCGCGACTACAGTGTCCCCGCGACAGCGTGACTATCGACGGCAACGTTTGGGGAATCCTCGATGGGATTGGGATTTCAGATTTCCGCCGACTTGCGCAACACGGCGGGAATGCTCGAAATGATCGATGCCGCGATCCGCTCGGTCCTCACGGAGCCGCTCGACCGGCTCCTGCTGCAGGCGGAGGAGGAGGGCGGCGTGCTCTATGTGCAGCTGCACCCCGCCGAGGAGCCGGTCGAATTCATTCTCGACGGCGGCAGTATCGTCGCGTCCGCAAAGACCTCCTCGGCCGGTCCCGGCTACCATGCCTGGGTCGTCGACCTCGTCGAGGAGATCGGACGCCGCGTCGATATTCCATGGAACTGGACCGACCAGGGGAACGGCGAAGGCGACAGTACCGGCTTCCACGAGAGTTTCGATTTCACGCGCCTGCAGACCGCGATGGCAGACTCGCTGCCGAGCATGGCGCACGCGGTCCTGAAGACGAACGAAAACCAGGACGTCCCGATCGCGCTCTCGCTGCCGCTGGACGACGTGGTGCTCGCCGACGCGTTCGCCGTCTCCAGCATCGGAACCTGGACCCGGGACTGGTTCGAATCGCTGATCGGCGCCGACGAGGCGGCGCGCCTTCAGGCCGCCGCCCGCTTCTTCCCCGCCTGGCACCCGCGCGACGACGCCCGCTACTGGCGCGGCTGCGGGCTGGCCCTGTGCTGGTATCCGATGCGCTGGGTGCAGCCCG
>JBFHDX010000162.1:0-6488 GCA_041584475.1 Alphaproteobacteria bacterium | reverse complement strand
GCCGCTCGCCATCCGTGTCGCCGGAGTCGGCGTCGCCATCGCAGTCTTCTTCGGGATGCGCCGCAACCTGCCGCTCGGCGTCATCGCCGGCGTGGCGGTGTTCGCGACGCTTTTGCACTGGCCCGGCCTCGCCGCCGGACCGTAGGCCGGCGTGACCCGCCGGCGCGCGCCCTCCGCGATCCCGACATGCCGATTGCCGCTCTAGCTGCCCGCTTCCAGTGCGTCCCACAGCTGCTTGTTGCTGCGGATCAGCAGCTCGTCGCGCCGCCCCTCGAGGCAGTTTCGCAGGCCGAACACCATGCGGCGCCGCAGGTCGTCGAGGCAGGCGGAGTAAACCTCGGCCGCGGCGCGCGTGCGGCCGGTCGCCGCGGTCTCCAAGGGGACCCCCGCGACACGGTCCCAGAGGTCGCGATGGTCGCGCTCGCTGAGGCGGGCCAGACGGGTCATCGAGTTGATCGCCCGGTCGAGGATATTGATGGCGTCGCCGAGCTCCTCCGGGGCGTCGAAGATGCTGGCCGCCAGGCGCCGGGCGGGCCCCGCGGCGAACGCCCGCTCCTCGGCCGTCAGCGGGTCCGGATCGTTGGCAACCGGTTCGGCGACCAGCGTGACCAGATCGCCGACCTCGACCGAGATCTCGACGGCGCCCAGCGCCGCCAGGTCGGCGCGCGAGAGGTTAACTTCGATCCCGGTATTGCCGCGCACCGAAACCAGCTGCGCCACGCCTTCCGCGGGCACCCGCCGCCAGCCGCCGTCGGCCTCGGTCAGGTGAAGCCACAGCCCCGTGCCGCCGGCGACCCGGTAGGGTGTGTGAAAGTCGGGCGACCGGCGTTCCCGCTGCAGGCAGAAACTGCTCAACTGAGCAACGCAGCCGTCATCGTCGCAGATCATCGGCACGGGCTGCACGGTGGCCACCAGTCCGAGGCTCTGCGGGGCGGCCGCCGCCGGCCCCTGGAACGACAACAGGCCAGCCGCTGCGAAGCCGCCGAAAACGGCCCCTGCAATCCGGCGGGCGACGGAACGTGCGAAGGCGGATCGAGCCATGACGGGTCACCTCCCTTACCTGCGGAACCCGTCGCCGGCGGCGCGTCCGGCAACGACGGGACCCGGCTCGGCCGGGGCGAACCCCGGATCACGCCCGATAGTAGCCAAGATTCGCCTCCGTGGGCACAATTTCCCGTGTCGGGCCGTGTCGACCCGCGGATTGATTTGACCGGCGGCGCCGCCGGTGCCACGATTCGCCGGCGCGATCACCGTCGGAGGATCGAAGAATGGTCCGCAGCCTTCCGGCTCTCCTCGCCCTGCTGGCCGCCGCCTCGCCGGCGCTCGCGGCGCCGCAGATCCTGGGTCTCGTCGCCACCGGCGAACGGCCCGTCCCGATGCAGTGCAGCGGCGACACCTGCACCGCCATGCTGTCCGCCTTCTGCCTGCAGCAGCAGCGCCTGCCGCCCGACCACGAGACCGCCTACGTGCCGGCCGAGGGCACGTCGCTGACGCTGATCCTCACCGGGCCGGACGGCTCGACGTCCCGCATCGCGGCCGGCGCGCTCCTCGATTTGCGCAGCCGCTACGGTTTCACGGCCGTGCGGGCAGACCTGTCGCTTCCGGTGCAGGCGCTGTCGGCGCGGTCGGTGGCGCTCGAGGTCGGCCCGCGCGCGGCCCTGCTGCCGGTTGCCCGCGCCGGCGATCCGGATCCGTTGAAACCCGCGGAGATCGCTGAGGCGACAGGGCCCCTGCGCAGTGCTGCCGAGGCGATCCTCGAGGGCGAGTCGGAACGTGCGCGATCGGTGCGGCTCAGCGGTCTGCTGATCAACGCCCTGCCGATGCACGGCGACGTCGACGCCGCCGAGCGCAAGCGCTTATGGCACGCGCTCGCCGGACCGGACGCGCCGGACCTGGTGCGCCGGAACTTCGAGGCGTGCAACCGCACCGTCGACCAGTCGGTCGGCTACCGCCTCCGCAAATGTCTCGAAGAGCGGCACGAGCGGCTGCAGATCGACAACACGCACGCTTACTGGGCGTCGCTGTCGGGCTGGTAGGCCGATGATCGAGCCGACCGGCGCACGATCTGCCGGGCGCTGTGCCGGTGGACGCCCGAGCCGGGCCTAATCTTCCGGCGCTTTGCCGTCCCCGCTTGCGGCGTCTTCCGCGCTTGCCGCCTCGATAGCCTCGAGCGCCTCTCGCAGCGAACCCCAGAGCGCCCGGCTGTCCGCCCAGGCCGGATTGGAATGGATGCGGTGCGCGGCCTCGCCGGCGGACCAGCCGAACGCCCCCATGAGCACGCGAACGGCCTTGAACAGCGGCAGCTTCCTCGTGTGCAGCCAGGCGACGAGGCTTGCCTCGTCCGCGCCGGTGCGGCGCCGCGCACGACACTCGTCGATCAGCCGGTCGAGACTGTGCGGGTCCTTCGCCGGGGTCAATGCGCGTCCCTCATCCGCCCCACGCCCTTATTCGCTGAGGTGGGCAACGAACGGCCCCACCGACTGGACGAGCACGGGCATGATTACCGCCAGGGCGACGGCGAGGGCGATCCAGAACCAATACTTGGTCAGGCCGGGGGTTGCCTTGCGCGGCAATTTGCCCGGCTCGCGAAAACGGATGCCGAGTCGTTCGGCCTCGAGCGACAGGTCGTCCGCGACGCTGGCGGGTTCCGTTTGCGGTTCGTCGTCGCGAAAACGAATGCCGAGCTTGCGCACGACCTCGTCGTGGGAGCCGTCCCGCAGGTCGGTGGGCAGCTCGATTCCGCTGTCGCGGAACTGGATGCCGAGGCGCCGGGCCGCCTGCGCCAGCTCCGCCTCGCTGGCGGGGCGCGGGGGCGAGGCCGGACGGTCCGGGTCGGGGCCCGGGCCGGCGCCTGCTGCCGGAGGCGGCGGGTCTTCCCGCCGCTGAATCGGGATCGAGTCCAGCGCCGCGGGCTGTTGTGCCGGGTCGTCGAGCGACTCCTGCGGCGGCGCCTGTGCCCCGCGGTCCCCGGATTCCTCGTCGGCGGCTTCCACACCGGCTCGCGGCCGCGGGGACTCACGCGACTCGCGCCCCGGACCGGTCACGTCCGGGCGCCTGCCGAAGCTCTTGGCGGGTCGCGCCGCCCGGGCATCCGGCACGGGACTGAGGCCCGGGCCGGGTCGCGGCCCGGCCCCGGCCGATCCGGCGATGCGCCGCGCTTCATCGGCGTCGCAGCCCAGCGCCGCCTGCACGATGTCCGCGGCGGCACAGTCCGACGGCACCGCTGCACGCAGCCAGGTCGCGAGCGCCGCATCGTCGGCCCCGGCGGCGACACGCCGCCGGCACTCAGCGATCAGGGGAGCGAGTCGCGGGTCGTCCCGCATGACCGTCACCGCTGGCGCCCAGTCACCGGGACCGCGGCCGCCCGGACGCGACGACGCGTGACGCGTCGCCATGCCCGTCAAGTGCAGGAATGATCTTTCTCATCGCCGTCCCCGTGATGTCGTTCACGGACAGCGTAGCCCGACCGTGTTGCCGCCCGGTTAACGGACGCCGCGCGCCGCGCGCCCGCCGGCCCGTGCGGCGCCGCGATCATGGCTTGGCGAATTCGAGGATGTCGGGGCCCCTGCGCCCGCCGACGGCCGCCCGATCCCCGTCAGGGCGGTCGGCGAGCAGCAGGTCGGCCAGACCGATTCCGGAGTCCTTCGCGTCGTTGATGCGCGCAAGTGCCCACGCGGCTCCCTTGCCCACCGTGATGTCGGGCCCGGATGCCGCCTCCGCCAGCACCGCGCGCAACACCGTCTCGCCCAGTTCGGCGAGCCCCTCCGCGGCCGCGGCGCGGACATGCTCGGCGCCCTCGTGCCGCACCATGTCGACCAGAAACGGAACGACGTCCGCCCGCGATTCGCCGTCCCAGACCGCCGCCGCGGCCAGCAGGAACACCGCGCTCAGGCGCAGCTCCGCGTCGCCCTCGAGCGCCAGCCGAAAGCCCTCGTCGCAGGCCAGCGGCCCGTTACGCTGGGCGAGGATTTCCGCAGCGACCCGACGATGCAACGCATCGCGTCCGGCATCGCGGGCGATCGCGCGCAGGTCCCGCGACGGCACGCCGTCCAGTTGACGCCCGACTAGTATCTCCGTCCCGGTGCGCGCCCACTCGACGACCTCGGGATGCGGGTCGCGGCGCAGCTGCTCGAGGACCACCTCGCAGCCGGGCATGGCGAGCCGGCCGAGCGCCTCGGCGACCGCGAGCCGCACCTGCGGCGCGGGATCCGCAGCCGCGCGAACCAGTTTGACCAGCGCGCCGCGGGCCTCCAGATAACCGAGCGCCGCTGCCGTACTGGCGCGCACGTCGGCGCACGGATCGTCGTTCAGCAGCGCTTCGAGCAGCGGTATCGAATGCTCGCGATACGGCAGGCCGCGCGTGTAGCCGAGCTGTCCCAGGAGAAAGGCCGCAATCTCCCGGCATTCGGCACGCTCGTGACGCAGCAGCTGGGCCGCGCGGACGAACGCCGGCTGTTCACCCCGTCGTTGCAGGATCATCGCCGCGGCCTGCCGCGTCGCCTCGTCGGCGTCGCTCAGCAGGTCGAGCAGCCTCGCCGTTTCATGCCCCGTGAGAGGTTCCGTCCATCCGTCGTCGTCGGCCGTGAAGCGACCGTTCTCGTTACTCATCGCCTGTCCACCCTTCAAGCGCGTGCAAGCCCTTCACCCTTGCCAATCCGGCTTCCACTTCGCCTCGTCCGGCGATCGGCCGGGGACGGCCCCGCGAGCGGAACCGTCCCCGCATCACCGATGAGGTAACCGGTGTTCCCGACAACCGAAGTCGGTACGCCGGGCGCGGCCTTGCGCCGTTCCCCCGCCCTGTCCAGGACACCGGATCGCAATGTTGGCCATGCCCCGCACCCCGACGATTATCGTTAACACCGTCTTAACAACGGGAATGTGTGAAGATTATTCCACCGACGCGGCAAATTTCGGCGCGTCACGGGATGGCCGGGCGCGAACGCCTACTTCAGATAGGAGGCGTAGGCCTTGTCCGAGACCAGGATGTGATTGATGAGCCAGGTCTTGAGGTAGGTGCGGATGTTGTCGCGCAGCAGGCCCGCGACCTCGCCCGACTGGGATGCCGTGCGCGAGACGCGCAGCCATTCCTCGAACGCATCGTGCTGCAGCTTGTGGGCGGCCAGATCGGGATAGCCCGCTTCCTCGAGCATGCGCTCCTCGTCGCGGAAATGCTCATCGACGTACCGCTGCAGCAGCCCGAGGGCGACGTCGACGGCCATCTCGCGGTCGAGCATGTTGATCAGGTCGATAAGGCCCTTGTGCTGTTCGTCCAGATGCGCGTCGCCGACGCTGTACGTCTCGTCCCACTGCAGCGATGCCATGGCCACCTCGAACAATGCGATTGGCCTGCCCTGCGGCGGGCCGTGCGTCGGGGTACAGTCTAGCATGCGGGCCGGGCGTATGACACGGCAGCGGCCGCGGCGTGAGGGCGGCGGCGGCCGCCGCGACTGGACCGCGAACGGGACTCGCCAACCGCGCGCTTGACCTGTATCAATGCGGGTTACGCGGTTCCGGCCTATGCGTCCGCAACGGTGCGCGATCCGGCCAGGCCCGTCCGGACGAGCGCTCCCGGCGCGACGAAGCGGGCCGCCCGCCGATCGATTCCCTGCCTGTGGGGTCGACGGCGCGGGCCGCCGGTGCTCGTGACAGTGACCTGGAGGTCGTTGAAATGTCTGCCAAGGATGTGAGTTTCGGCGGCGAAGCCCGCGAGCGCATGCTGCGCGGCGTGAATCTCATCGCCGACGCGGTGAAGGTGACGCTGGGCCCGAAAGGGCGCAACGTGCTCTTCGACCGGTCATTCGGGGCGCCGCGCGTGAGCAAGGACGGCATCAGCGTCGCCAAAGAGATCGAGCTTTCCGACAAGTTCGAGAACATGGGCGCGCAGATGCTGCGCGAGGTCGCGAGCAAGACCAGCGACCTGGTCGGCGACGGCACGACGACGGCGACGGTGCTGGCGCAGGCGATCGTCCGCGAGGGCGCCAAGGCGGTGGCCGCCGGCATGAACCCGATGGACCTCAGGCGCGGCATCGACATGGCGGTCGCCGCGGTGGTCGCCGATCTGGAGAGCCGTTCGCGCAAGGTCTCGACCTCGAAGGAGATCGCTCAGGTCGGCACGATCTCCGCCAACGGCGAGCGCGAGATCGGCGACATGATCGCCCGGGCGATGGAGAAGGTCGGCAGCGAGGGCGTGATCACGGTCGAGGAAGCGAAGAGCCTGGCGACCGAGCTCGACGTCGTCGAGGGCATGCAGTTCGACCGCGGCTACCTGTCGCCTTACTTCGTCACCGATGTCGAGCGGCTGACCTGCGAGCTGGAGGATGTCTACGTCCTCCTGCACGAGAAGAAGCTGTCGAACCTGCAGCCGCTGCTGCCGGTGCTCGAGGCGGTGGTGCAGTCGGGCCGTCCGCTGCTGATCGTCGCCGAGGACGTCGAGGGCGAGGCGCTGGCGACGCTCGTCGTCAACAAGCTGCGCGGCGGCCTCAAGGTCG
>JBFHDX010000161.1:0-6495 GCA_041584475.1 Alphaproteobacteria bacterium | reverse complement strand
GAGATGCTGAGCTCCGTCGCACCCAAGGGCGTCAAGCGGCCGGAGGTCGTGGTGCTGACACCGGGTATCTACAACTCGGCCTATTTCGAGCACGCCTATCTGGCCCAACAGATGGGGGCAGAGCTGGTCGAGGGCACCGACCTCATGGTCGACGAGAAGAGCCGCGTATTCATGCGCACGGTGAACGGTCTCGAGCCGGTGCACGTCATCTATCGACGGATCGACGATCTGTTCCTCGATCCGGAAGCCTTCCACAAGGATTCGGTGCTCGGCGTGCCGGGCCTCATGCGCGCCTGGAAGAAGGGCAACGTGACGCTGGTCAACGCGCCGGGGGCCGGCGTCGCCGACGACAAGGTCGTCTATGCCTACGTCCCCGACATCATCCGCTATTACCTCGACGAGGACGCGATCATTCCGAACGTGCCGACATACCGCTGCATGGACAAGGCGGACCGCGACTACGTGCTCGCCAACCTGGACAAGCTGGTCGTCAAGCCGGCGAACGAGTCGGGGGGATACGGAATGCTGATCGGACCACAGGCCAGCAAGAAGGAACGCGCCGCGTTCGCGCGCAAGATCAAGGCCGATCCGCGCGAGTACATCGCCCAACCAATGCTCAAGCTGTCGACGACGCCGACCCTGGTCGACGTGCATGCGGAGCCCCGGCACGTCGACCTGCGGCCGTTCATCCTGTCCGGCAAGGAGACGTTCGTCACCATGGGCGGGTTGACCCGGGTGGCGCTGGTCAAGGGATCGACCGTCGTCAACTCATCGCAGGGCGGTGGCAGCAAAGATACCTGGATCGTCGACGATTCGGGGTCGGCGTGATGCTGTCACGGGTTGCCGAGAACCTGTACTGGCTGGCGCGCCATATCGAACGGGCGGAAAACACCGCCCGCGTGGTCAACGTGAACGGCCTGCTGCAACTCGACCTGCCGGTCAAGGCGCGGACCGGCTGGGAGCCGCTGATCTCGATCACCGGCAGCGCGCAGCTGTTTCGCCGGCTCTACAAGTCGCCGACCGAGAAGAACGTGATCGCCTTCCTCGTCGGCGACGAGCGCAATGCCGGGTCGATCATCAATAGCCTGCGGGCGGCGCGCGAGAACGCGCGAACCATGCGCGACGTGATGCCGCGCGAAGCGTGGGAGGAGATCAGCGGGCTGTACACCATGGCCGTCGAGAGACTGCAGAAAGGCCGGGTACCGCGCGATCGCGACCAATATCTGCGCAGCATCATCCGCGGCGCCCAGACGGTGACCGGCCTGCTGAGCGGTACGATGAGTCACGATACCGGCTACAGCTTCCTGCGCATGGGGCGCAATCTGGAGCGCACCGACATGACCAGCCGCATCATCGACGTTCGCTCGGCCGACCTGCTGCCCGAGCAGGGCGGCGGGTTGCGCCCCTTCGAGACGATCCAGTGGATGAGCGTGCTGCGCTCGCTGTCCGGCTACCAGATGTACCGTCAGCATGTCGATCAGTCGGTGCGGCGCATCTACGTGCTCGAGTTCCTGCTCAAGGACGAGGACTTCCCGCGCGCGATTTTCCATTGCCTCGGCGAGATCGAATCGTGCCTCGCCGACCTGCCGCACAACCGCGCCGCGCTCGAGGTCATCCGCCGGCTGCGCAAGACGGTTCGCGAGGCGGATCTCGACCTGCTCGAGCAGCGTAAGCTGGCCACGTTCATCGATCGCCTCCAGGTGATGCTCGGCGAAATTCACGACTGCATCGCGCGGACCTATTTCCGGCCCGACATCGCGGCCTGAGAATTGCCGCCGGCCGGGGCACCGGCTTATTTGCGTGCGTCTCGAGAATCCTGTTGATCGGATGCGTGCTCAGGAATAGTTGAGCGTGGGCGCCGGCGGTTGCACGTGCCGGTGCCGTTCTGACGGGAGAATGGACGGTGAAACCAGGTTCACTGGCGCGGGCCGGCGCGGTTGCGGCCATCCTGGCGGCCCTCGCCGCTTGCGGCGAGCCGCCGATCGAGGATATCGCATTCGAGGATACGCGGACGGCGGCCCGCGAAGGCAACGACGCCTTCGCGGAGTACAAGGGCAAGCGCGTGCGCTGGACGGGCCAGACCGTCACGGTCGAACGGCGTTTCGGCGACGACTACGCCGAGGAGGCTTGGCTGCTTCTCGATATGGACGGCGTCGCGGGGCACGATGTCGAGGTTCCGGTGAAGCTGTCGCAGCGCGACGCGTTCGCGGTCGGACAGCCGGTCACATTCGTCGCCACCGTCACGGGCGCCACGTCGGGCGGGGGCGTGATCACAATGGGCAGCGTCACGCTCGAATAGCCTCCGGCGTCGCTTCATCAAACCGAGCGGAGCCGCGCCCGCCCTGCCGTCAAGGCCGTGCCGACGCCTTCGGCGCGCGCCGAAACAGCAGCGAGAGGTTGTTCGCCGGCATCTCGACGAGCCGTGCCAGCACGAAGCCATGTTCCGCCGCGGTGCGCTCGACGTCCTCGACGTCGCGCACGCCCCACGCCGGATTGCGGGCGCGCAGCGAGCGATCGAACTCGGCGTTGCTCGGAGCCGTATGCCGGCCGTCCCGCCGGTACGGCCCGTAAAGATAGAGATATCCGCCGGCCCTCAGCAGCCGCCCTGCGCCGGCCATCAACCCGACGCAGGCCTCCCGCGGGGCGATATGCAGCAGATTGATGCAGACGACGATGTCGAGCCCGTCCGCGACGGCCGTATGCCAGTGCGGCCGCAGGACGTCGAGCGCGATCGGTGCCTCAACATTGTTCAGGCCGACATCCTCGATCCACGCCGCGATGCTGGCCCGTGCGTCGGCGTCGGGGTCGCTCGGTTGCCAGCGGATCCCCGGGAACGCCGGGGCAAAGGCGGCGACGTGCTGGCCGGTGCCGCTCGCCACCTCGAGCGCCCGCCCGGTTTCCGGCACGACGTCGCGCAGCACGGCCAGGATCGGCCCGGCATTGCGCTCCGCCGCCGGCGCGAAATGCTTGCGCGTCGGCTGCGCCTCCCCCTCGCACACCGCCCGGTAGGCGGACGGCCGTGGCGGCTTGCCGCTGGTTTCCCGCGTCATCGCCGGAAGATGGAGCCGAGAATGCCGCGCGCGATCTCGTTGCCGATGCGCCGCCCAACCGAACGGACGGCGCTCTTGGCCATCGCCTCGGCCAGTCCCTGCCGGCGACCGTCACCGAACAGGACGCGCTCGACCGTGCCCCGCTTCGCCCCCGAGTCGGCGCCGGCGCCACGCCGGTCCGCACCGGCGGGGCGTTCCCAGCGACCGGTGCCGCGGCGCGGCTGCGCTTCGGCGGCACGCGCCTGCAGCACCTCGAACGCGGATTCGCGATCGACCGCCTGATCGTACAGGCCCGCTACCGGACTGTCGGTCATTACGCCCGCCCGTTCGACCGCGGTTGCCGGGCCGATGCGGCTGCGCGGCGGCGCGACCAGTGCACGGTCGACGATCCCGGGCACGCCGCCTTCGCCGAGCAGCGAGACGAGCGCCTCGCCGACGCCGAGCTCGGTGATCGCCGCTTCGGTGTCCAGCTTTGGATTCGGACGGAACGTCTCGGCCGCGGCGCGCACCGCCTTCTGGTCACGCGGCGTGTAGGCGCGCAGCGCATGCTGAATCCGGTTGCCGAGCTGGCCGAGGATCTCGTCGGGGATATCCAGCGGGTTCTGCGTGACGAAATAGACGCCAACGCCCTTGGAGCGGATCAATCGCACAACCTGCTCCACCTTGTCGACCAACGCCTTAGGCGCGTCATCGAACAGCAGGTGCGCCTCGTCGAAGAAGAACACGAGCTTCGGCCGATCGGTATCGCCGACCTCGGGCAGCCCCTCGAACAGCTCCGAGAGCAGCCACAGCAGGAAAGTGGCATAGAGGCGCGGGCTCTGCATGAGTGTGTCGGCGGCCAGCACGTTCACCGCGCCGGAGCCGTCCGGTGCCGTGAGCATGAGATCGGCGAGGTCGAGCGCGGGCTCTCCGAAGAAGCGGTCGCCGCCCTGCTGTTCGAGCGTCAGCAGCCCGCGCTGGATCGCGCCGATCGACGACTTCCCCACATTCCCATAGGCGGCCCTGACCTCCGCCGCGTTGTCCGCGACGAAGTTCAGCATCGCCCGCAGATCCTTCAGGTCGATCAGCAACATGCCGTTGTCGTCGGCGGCTTTGAAAACGATGTCGAGCACGCCGCTCTGCACGTCGTTCAGGTTGAGCAGGCGGCCGAGCAGCAGCGGGCCCATGTCGGATACGGTGGCGCGCACCGGGTGGCCTTTTTCGCCGAACAGGTCCCAGAAGATGACCGGCGCCGGGGCGGGAGCGTAGCCGTCGATGCCCAGCTTGCGCGTACGCTCGGCGATCTTCGAAGACGCCGCGCCGGCCTGGCTCAATCCGGAGAGGTCACCCTTGACGTCGGCGACGAACACCGGCACGCCGGCGCCGGCGAACCCCTCGGCCAGCACCTGCAGCGTTACCGTCTTGCCGGTCCCCGTCGCCCCGGTGATCAGGCCGTGGCGGTTCGCGTAGCGCAACATCAGGGCGTGCCGGCGCTCGCCGCCGGCAACGAGGAAATCCATGGTCGCTGGCATTTCGCGCATCCTGCCTGCGCCCGGTCGTCCGGGCCTGCGGTCCGATGATCGCGGCGGGCGACGGTCGGTGTCAAGCCGCGCCGGCGGCGGCGTGACGTCTGTCAGCTTGCGTGCGCGAATCGTCGGCCTAATCTCTATGCAGCCAGCGGAGGGAACATGCCAGACGGGCGTGAGCAGATCACGGTCAGAATGGTGGAGCGCATCGCCGACATCGATGCGCGGCAGTGGGATGCCTGCGCCGGCGATGACGACCCGTTCCTGTGCCACGCGTTCCTCAGGGCACTCGAGGAGTCCGCGTGCATCTCGGCCGAAACCGGCTGGCTGCCGCGTCACCTCGCGGTCGAGGGGCCGGACCGCTCGGTCGTCGCGGTCGCACCGCTCTACGTCAAGGGGCACAGCCAGGGGGAGTACGTCTTCGACTGGGGCTGGGCGGACGCCTACGAGCGCGCCGGCGGCCGCTACTACCCGAAACTGCAGTGCGCGGTGCCCTTCACCCCGGTGCCGGGACGACGGCTGCTGGCGCGACCCGGGACGGGGGAGGAGACCGCGGAGCGCGCGCTGATTGCCGGCATGCTGCAGATGGCGCGACGCCACGGCCTCAGCTCGGTGCATGTGACGTTCGTGTCGCCGCCGCAGATCGAGCGTTTCGCGGAAGCAGACTGGCTGGTCCGTCACGGCATGCAGTTCCACTGGCAAAACCAGGGCTACCGGAGTTTCGACGACTTCCTCGCCGCGCTGATGAGCCGCAAGCGCAAGCAGATCGCCCGGGAACGCCGGCGCGTCGCCGAGGCGGGCATCCGCACCCGGATCCTGTGCGGCGCCGACATCCGGCCGCGAGACTGGGACGCCTTCCATCGATTCTATGTCGACACCTACGACCGGAAGTGGGGTTATCCCTATCTCAACCGGGACTTTTTCGCCCTGCTCTCGGAGCGGCTCGGCGACCGGGTGATGCTGGTCATGGCCGACCTCAACGGTCGTCCGGTGGCGGGGGCGCTGAACCTCGTCGGGCGCGACGCCCTGTACGGGCGCAACTGGGGCGCCGACGGCGACTACCGGTTCCTGCATTTCGAGGCGTGCTACTACCGTGCGATCGATTTCGCGATCGCCAACGGGTTGCAACGTGTCGAGGCGGGCACCCAGGGCCCGCACAAGATCCAGCGCGGCTATCTGCCCGTGCGGACCTACAGCGCCCACTGGATCGCCGACCCGGGCCTGCGCGAACCGGTGCGTCATTTCGTCGAGCGCGAGCGGCGGCAGGTCGGGCGCGAGATAGAGGCGCTCGCCGCGGCGACGCCGTTCAGGCGCGGCGAGACATAGGCGACCCGGCCTGTTCGCCGGCATTACCCGGCGCCCGCGTCCACGAAATCGTCCAGATCGCGTCACGGGCCGGCCGCAATTTGCGGCGATGCTGTGAGCGTCCCGAGTTGGCCCGGAGTTCGAGCGATGATGGCACCGGAACAGGCCCCGATCCCCTATCGCCGCGGCAAAGGCATAAGGCGTCGCCTCGGCGCGGCCGGCTGGGCGATCGCCGGCTATACGGCGTTCTTCGTCGTCGCGATGTCGCTCTTCGGGACGCTCGTATTCCTGTCTCTCTTGCCCTAGACGCGGTTCGGCGGGCGGGTTTCGCCACGCTCACCGGGCCGCATCGAACGTGACAGGGCCGTCGCCCCCAGGCGACGGCCCCTTTTTTCGTTGTGCGACCCGTACCGCGCGGACGTCAGCCTTCGACGGGCACCGGCACTTTCGGCTTGCCCGCATCGGCCGGCGGGAATTTGAGCACCAGCTTGTCGCCGCTGAGCTCGACGCGGACGAGTCCGCCCTTGGCGAGCTTGCCGAAGAGCAGCTCCTCGGCGAGCGGCTTCTTGATGTGCTCCTGGATGACGCGGCCGAGCGGGCGGGCGCCGAACGACGGGTCGTAGCCCTTCTCGGCG
>JBFHDX010000160.1:0-6690 GCA_041584475.1 Alphaproteobacteria bacterium | reverse complement strand
CCAATCAGCGGGCCGAGCGCCGGCGCCAGCGCGAGCGCGGTACCGATGAAGGCGTAGGCCCGCACCGCACCGGCATGGTCGAAGCTGTCGCGCACGACGGCGCGGCCGATGACCGGCCCGACGCAGGCGCCGACTCCCTGCACCAGCCGCGCCGCGAGAAACGACCAGATTCCGGACGACAACGCGCATGCGATGCTGGCGGCGACATACAGGACCAGGCCGCCGAACAGCACCGGCCGTCGGCCGAACCGATCGGACAGCGGTCCATAGACCAGCTGCGCGAGCGCGAAGCCGACCAGGAAGATCGTGAAGCTACGCTGTACGAGCGCCGGATCGGTCCGGAACGCCTCCGCCAGCGCCGGCATCGACGGCACGTAAAGAGACGTCGACAGCGGGCCGAGCGCGACGAGCGCGGTCAACAGGGACGTGAGACCGATTTTGCGCCCGTCGGTCACCTCGCCACCGGCATTCCGCCTGGCCGCGCAACCCCCATCATCATCCGAAACGGTGCAGCCGGGTGCCGTGCCGGCGCAGCCAGGTGCGTGAGGCCGCGCAGTCCCCGGTCAGGCGGTCGACGATCGCCCAGAAATCCGGCGAGTGGTTCGGTTCAGCGATATGCGCAACCTCGTGGGCGACGACGTAATCGAGTACATGCCCGGGCGCGAGCACTAGGCGCCAGCTGAACGACAGCCGCCCGCCCGGCGCGCAGCTCCCCCAGCGGCTCTTCTGGTCGCGCACGGTGATCCGGGTGACACGGCGGCCGATGACGGCCGCCTTGTCGTGGGCCAGTGGCGCGATGCGCCGCTTGGCCTCGCGCCGCAGCCAGTCGCCGAGGCGGCGCGCAAGGTGCTCCTGCCTCCCGGAAACCAGGATCTCGTCCCCATCGAGCGCGACCGGCGTGCGCAGGTCAGGGACATGGCGCACCCTGTGCGGCTCGCCGCCGAGCGGCAACGTGCTGCCGACCGCGAAGGGCACGCGATCGGGAAGCCGGCCGAGCCGCTCGAACACCCAATCGGCCCGCGATCGCAGGAAATCGAGACCGTCCTGCTCGCGGACGCGGCGCGGGAGCACCAGCTCAACCGAATCGTCGTGGCCGGCGATACGCAGGGCGAGCCGCCGCGCCCGTTCGCTGCGGCGCACGCGCAACGCGATCTCGCGGCCGTCCAGATCGATCTTCCGCGTCCCCGTCATGCGAGCGTGATAGCGGCCCGCCCTGCTCGCGGCAAGCGCCATGATGGCTGAGGACGACGACGCGCTGGTGCCGACACGCCCGCTGCCGTAAGTCTGTGCCATGTCCTGCGCGCCGAAATCCGCCCGACCGGCGACGTCCAGCGTGCCGCGCCTGCTGCCGCTGGGCATGATCGTCGTGCTCGGCAGTCTGTGGGGCCTCGCCTTTTCCTTCTCGAAGATGGCAACCAATGGCGGCGTGCACCCGATCGCCTATACGTTCTGGCAGGCCTTCGCGGCGGGGATCGTCGTCCTCGGCGTCTGCCTGCTCCGCCGCACCCGGCTCTCGTTCAGGCCGGATCATCTGCGCGTCTATCTCGTCAACGGCGTCACCGGCATTGCACTGCCCAACGTCATTCTGGTGACGGCGATCGCGCATCTGCCGGCGGGCGTCATGGTGTTGACGATTCCGTTCTCGCCGCTGATGACCTACGTCATTGCCGTCGCCGTCGGCATGGAGCGCTACTCGGTGCTCCGCGTCGCCGGCGTGCTGTGCGGTCTGGGCGGCGTTGCGCTGATCGTGCTGCCGCGGGCCAGCCTGCCGGACGTCGATGCGGCACCGTGGTTCCTGCTCGCGTTGCTGACGCCGGCCTGCTACGCGGCCAATGGCATTCTCGCGGTGCGCCTGCGCCCGCCCGATGCCCGATCGTTGCCGCTGGCGGCCGGCATGCTGCTCGCCGCTGCGATCGTGCTCGCGCCGTTCATGTTCGCGCCCGACGTGCTGTTCGTGCCGTCGCTGCCGCTCGGCGAAGCGGAGATCGGCGTGTTCGGCCAGATCGCCGTCTCCAGCGTGGCCTATGTCATGCTGTTCGAGATATTACGCCTCGCCGGCCCGGTGTTCATGAGCTTCACCGGCTATATCGTGACGCTTACCGGCATCGCGTGGGGCGTGCTGCTGTTCGGCGAGCGGCACAGCCCCTGGGTCTGGTCCGCCGGGCTGCTGATCTTCGCCGGGCTTGCGCTCGTCAATTTGCGCCGCGACGCCGCGCGCGGCGTCGGTGAATCGGTCCGCCCGGCCGCACCCAGGTGACGATGTGAGCCTCGAGATCGCCGGCGCGCTGTTCCGGGACGACGCGACCACGCACGGAGATGCCGGCCTCGTGGACCGTGTGCGGGTCGCCCGAGACGAGCGGATGCCACCACGCCAGGTCCCGCCCCTCGGCGACGAGCCGGTAGGCACAGGTCTCCGGCAGCCAGTGCAACTGCGGCAGGCGCTCGGGCGTCAGGCGGACGCAGCCGGGTACGTTTTGCTGCCGGTTCGCGTAATCGGTGCAGCGGCACGCGCCGATGTCCAGATAGCGGCAGGCGGCGCGCGTGAACACGACCTCGCCGCTTTCCTCGTCCTCGAGCTTGTTGAGGCAGCAGCGGCCGCACCCGTCGCACAGCGATTCCCACTCCTCGTCGCTCATCGCGGCGAGATCCTTGCGCTTCCAGAAGGGGTCGCGCCCACTCATTCCGCACAATCGATCAGGTGCACGAACGATCCCATGACGCGGCCGTCGAGGCGCCCGGCCCGACCCAGCGCCTCACCGGTCGAGTCGGCGACCTCGAACAGCTCGGTCGCCGGGCCCTCGTCGACGACCGTCGCGTAGTGGAACTCGTGCCCCTTGAAACGCGTGCCGCGCGGCCCCAGGGGAGAGTCCGCCAGCAGCCGCGCCCGGCGATAGCCGAGATGCAGCCGGCGCTCGGCGAACGAGGTTTCCAGCGGAAGCAGGCCGGCCATCTGGTGGCGCCGCCCTGCGGCGTCGATCAGGCCGCGGCCAAGCACCATATAGCCGCCGCATTCGCCGAACAGCGCAGCCCCCCTTTGCGCGGCGGCGCGTAGCCCGTCGAGCGTATGCCCGCTCGCGGCCAGTTGGCCCGCATGCAGCTCCGGATAGCCACCGGGCAGGTAGACCGCGTCCGACGTCGCATCCGGCGCCTCGTCGGCGAGCGGCGAGAAGAAGGCCAGTTCGGCGCCTGCCCGGCGCCAGCCGGACAAGAGCGACTCGTACGCGAAGGCGAATGCGTCGTCGCGCGCGACGGCGACCCGTTGGCCCGGCGGCGGCGGGGTCAAGGCATCGCGAACGTCGCGGGTCGGCCGCGTCGGCCGGCGCGCCAATCGGCGCAGCGCCTCGAGATCGACGTGCGCCCCGGCAATTGCGGCGGCCCGGTCGAGAAACGCTTCGAGCTGGGGATGCTCGGCCGCCTGCACGAGGCCGAGATGGCGCTCGGGCAGGACGAGAGCATCCGAACGGGGGATCTGGCCGAGCACCGACAGGCCCGGCAGGACTGCGGAGGTCGCCGCCAGCAGCGCCTCGCGGTGGCGCTCACCGCCGACGCGGTTGAAGATCACGCCTGCCAGCGGCAGGCCGGGTCGGTGCATCGCGAAGCCACGCAGCAGCGCGGCGACCGACGCGCCCTGGCCGCGCACGTCGACGACGAGCACGACCGGCCAGCCGGTCGCCGCGGCCAGGTCGGCGGTCGAGCCCGTACCGTCCGCAGCGCCGTCGAAGAGCCCCATGACACCCTCGGTGACGACGATGTCGGCGGTCTCGGTCAGCGTCGCGACGAGACCGGCAAGCGTCGCCGGCCGCATCGCCCAGACGTCGAGATTGAGACAGGGACGGGCGCCCGCAGCCGCGTGAAAGGCCGGATCGATATAGTCCGGCCCGGCCTTGCCGGCGGCGACACGGAGCCCGGACCGCACCAGTGCTGCGATGATGGCGAGCGTCACGACGGTCTTGCCGTGTCCGCTGGCCGGAGCGGCGATGATCAGGCCTGGTGCGGGTGCGGACGCGTTCACGTTTCAGGCGATCAGACGCCATGCGGCGAGCCCCAGGACGCCCGCATTCGCCGCCATCAGCACCGGCGTCAACGTCCTGGCGGCCCGCCGCCAGCGGCCGGCGGCAAGATGACCGGCAAAGCCGGTCAGGAACAGGCCCGGGACGGTTCCCAGCGCGAACGCCGCCATCGTGACGCCGCCGCCCCATGGGCCGCCGGCGCCGGCCGCGACCGCAAGCGCGGCATAGAGCAGGCCGCACGGCAGGAAACCGAGCATCAGGCCGAGGACATAGCCACGCAGCCCCGTCGGTTGCGCGAACAGCGGCCGTGCGCCCCGCGAGACGGCGTATGCCCACGAGCCCTCGCCGCCGTCGGCACTGCCCAGAGCGCCGGCGCCCGACAGGCCGTAGACGACGAACATCGCGGCCGCGAGCAGCAACCAGGCGGCGGAAACCCAGCCGAATCCCGGAATCATCGAGATGCTCCCGCCGATCGCCCCGGCCACGGCACCGAGCCCCGCATAGGTCGTCAGTCGCCCGAGATGGTACGGCAGCAGCGCGGCACCGGTGAGCCGATGCAGCTCCGTCATCCGCGCCGCCGGTACTGACTCGAGACGTGCCGCCACCTGCGCGACGACGAAGGGGCCGCACATGCCGACGCAATGGCTGGCTCCCCCGACCAGTCCGGCCAGCAGCACGGCCCCGAGCAGGGCCAAACCGCCCGCGTCGCCGTGCGGCAGCAGGGCCAGGGCCTGAATCCCGGCAGGGTCATTCATCCGCCACGTCCATGCGCCGCCTTTTACACCCCGCACCCCCTCGATGCCTAGTGTGGCCGCAGGGCCACCCTGCTATGTTCGAGCCATGACGAGGAAGCCTCCGGGCCCGCTGCGCCGCGGATGGACGACGGGCGCCTGCGCCACGGCGGCAGCCCGCGCCGCCTTCGAGGCCTTGCTGACGGGACGGTTTCCCGATCCCGTCGAGATTTCGCTGCCGGGAGGCGAGCGGCCGCGCTTCGCTCTGGCACGGATGGAGTGCGATGGCGACGTGGCGACGGCCGGCGTGGTCAAGGATGCGGGCGACGATCCCGACGTCACCGATGGCGCGCTGATCGTCGCCACGCTGCGCCGCGGAACGCCCGGGGCGGGCGTCACCTTCCGGGCAGGCGAGGGCGTCGGACGGATCACTCGCCCGGGACTGCCGCTGCCGGTCGGCGAGCCGGCAATCAACCCGGCGCCGCGCGATATGATTCGGTGCGCCGTCGAGGAGATTGCGGCGGCCGGCGCCGTGCCGGCGGACGTGGAGGTGACGATCTCCGTACCCGGCGGCGAGGCGATCGCCGCGCAGACCTGGAACCCGCGGCTTGGCATCGTCGGCGGCATCTCCATCCTCGGCACCACCGGCGTCGTCATCCCCTATTCCTGCAGCGCATGGATCCACTCCATCCATTCCGGAATCGACGTCGCCCGCGCCAGCGGTGTGCGCCATGTCGCGGGAGCCACCGGCAAGACGTCCGAGGCCGCGGTGAAGGCGCATTACCGGCTCGGCGACGACGCCCTCATCGATATGGGTGATTTTGCCGGCGGCATGCTGAAATATCTGCGCACGCATCCCGTGGAGCGGGTCACGATCGCAGGCGGGTTCGCCAAGTTGGTCAAGCTGGCGCAGGGTCACATGGACCTGCATTCGTCGCGCAGCCAGGTCGACATTCCGAAGCTCGCGCGCTGGCTGGCGGAGCTCGACGTCGACGACGAAATCGTTCGTGCCGCGGCACGGGCGAAAAGCGCCGGCGAGGTGCTGACGCTGGCCGACAAGGTCGGTCTCGGCGATCTCGTGGCGCGGCGGGCCCGCGAGACGGCGCTCGCCGCCCTGGCGGGCGAGACGGCTCTGGACGTGCTGGTCGTCGACCGGGCCGGCGCAATCATCGGCCGGGCCGGCCCTTGACGGCGCCGCGCCTGCTGATTCTCGGCGGCACCACGGAAGGCGCCGAGCTGGCGGAGCGGGCGGTCGAACGGTTCGCCGGCCGGCTCGACGTGATCACCTCGCTGGCCGGGCGGACGCAGCAGCCGCGACCGCTTCCGGGACGCATTCGAATCGGCGGGTTCGGCGGCGCCGAAGGGCTGTCACACTATCTCAGGACCGAGGCGATTGCCATGCTGGTCGATGCGACGCACCCGTTCGCCGCGCACATCTCAAGCAACGCGCGCCGCGCCTGCGCGCGAGCCGGCGTCCCGCGGTTGATCCTGCAGCGGGCTGCCTGGACGGCGCAACCGGGCGACCGGTGGATCGAGGTCGCGGACGCGATCGAGGCCAAGAACCGGGTTCGCGAATTCGGCCAGCGCGCCTTCCTCGCGCTCGGCTCCGGCGAGCTCGCGGTGTTCCGGAGCCTGCGCAACGTGCCCCTCGTCGTCCGCGTCGCAGATGCCCCGGCGCGACCGCCGCTCGCCGGGGCCGAGATCGTCGTCTCGCGCGGTCCCTTCGACGAACGCGAAGAGCTGCGGCTGCTGCGCAAACATCGCGTCGCGATCGTCGTCAGCCGCAACAGCGGCGGCGACGGCGCGTACGGCAAGATCGCGGCGGCGCGCCGGCTCGGGCTTCCGGTGATCATGATCTCGCGTCCGGCGCCGGAGCCGGGCAACACGGTGACGTCGGTCGACGCCGCCCTCGACTGGATCGCGGAACGACTCGGCGCCTAACCCGGCCT
>JBFHDX010000159.1:0-6757 GCA_041584475.1 Alphaproteobacteria bacterium | reverse complement strand
GCCGCCGCCGAGCGGCACCGTCCAGACGTCACCCGAATCGGCCTCCCAGTTCGCCGTCATCACCAGGTCGGAGATCAGGTACCAGCCGTTGTCGAGGTTGTAGTTGGCGAAGGGCTCGAGCAGCATCTGGTTGACGTTGTCGCGGTCGGAGGCGCCGGCGAACGACCAGAGCTGCCGGATCAGGGCGCCGTACGTGCCCCAGCCGGGCTGGACCAGGGCCACCGCGGTCGGGCCGGCGCTCCATTTCTCTGAGCCGAGCACCGCGTCGGTCGCCGTCGGCGCGGTGATCGAGCCGCCGGCGCCCCAGATGAATCCTGCGGTGCTCTCGACCGGGTTGAGGAACAGCGAGTAGTTGATGTCGCCGAGGCCGGTCTCGCGGCCGCCCCCCGTCGGATTGGGCACGCCGGGCGTGGTCACGCCGCCGGGCGCGTCGGCGATCGGCACGATCAGCCGGTTGACCAGGTTCCAGTCGCCGACCGTCACCGGGTAGACCGGCTGGATGGCGAGGAAGTTGGCGTCGCCGTTCGGGGCGCCGTTGTCGAAGGTGAACTTGAACGGCAGGCTGACCAGCGAGCTGATCGGGTTCTGCACCGCCGAGCGCACGTCGCCGCCGCCGCTCTCCTCCTGCGCCGCTCCGCCTGTGGCGGCGATGAGCAATGCCGAGCCGGCGGTGGCGGAAAATGCGACGCCCCGGCAGAGACGTTTTAAGCTGTTCATTGTATTGCCTCCTGGTCCGGTATTTTTTGAATTGGTACTGCCTTATGCCCGGTCGCGACGCGCTGTCGGCGAACCCGCCCGACCGGGCCCATCCGCGCTGCCCGTGTCGGGCACGGCACCTGGAACGCTTGCCCCCTTGCCAAGCAGCTCGCCGGCGCCGATGCCCCACTCGCTCAACACCCGCGTCAGGTCGCCGAAGCTGGCATCCATGAGTTCGACATGGCCCCGCTCGACGATCCTGATCGAGCCGGCCAGCGGCGTCGGCGCCCAGGGCAGCATTACCGTCATCTGACCGTCGCCGTGATCCTCGATGACGTATGCGATGTCGCGCTGGCCCTCACCGGCCGCCAGCAGCGCCGGCCGGAACGCGTCGCTCTCCTCGGTGGCGGCGAAGCGGGCGATCAGGCTCTTCAGCGCGCCGTACATCGGCAGGCGCCGAAGGGTGTTGCGCTCGAGCCACTGGCCGAGGCTGCGGCCGTGCTCCGCGCGCATCGCCAGGCCGAGGACGAACGAGGCGCCGAGCAGTAGGAGTGCGGCGATGATCACAGGGTATTTCTCCTGCGCGAAGGTCTCGGGCGGAAACAGATCCGCGATCGGCGTTGCGATCGCCACCACAAGCTCCACCGCTTCGCTTAACGCCAGATAGAGGAGGAGCAGCGGCAACAGGACGAACAGGCCGCCCAACGCCGTTGTCTTGAGGAACTCGAGCAGCCCCTTCATCGGTGTCTGCCCCACAAATTGTTCAGGCGAGCCGAATGGCGCGCCCGAGGAAACGCGGGCGCGCCAGAGGCTTCATTAGTTGTTGCCGGCCGCACTCTTCAGAGTTGCAAGCGCGTCGTCGACGTTGAACTTCGCCGGCTTCTGCCGCGGCGGGAATTGCTTGAAGGTGGCGAGGTACTCGCCAACGAACGTCTGCGCCGGCACCAGCGCGAAGACGCGGCGGATCCACCACGTCTCGTAATTGTTCGAGTCGGTGTCCGCCCGCTCGAACGGGTCGGTGCGCAGATTGAAGATTTTGGGGACACGAAGTGGCACGAACGGTTCCGCCCAGACCTGGAACCGGCTTGCGCGCTGCTCCATGAACACGAGCTTCCAGTCGTCATAGCGCAGGGCGACCAGCTGCCCGCCGTCGTTCCAGTAGAAGAACTCGCGACGCGGCCCCTCATTGCTCTCGCCGGTCAGGTGCGGCAGGGCGTTGTAGCCGTCGAGATAGACCTTGTACTCGATGTTGCCGACCTTGTGCCCGGCCTTGAGCTTCTCCTTGATGTCCGGCTCGCCGGCCGCGGCCATCAGCGTCGGCACCCAGTCGAGCGCCGATATCGTCTCGTTGGAGATCGACCCGGCAGGGATCTTGCCCGGCCAGCGCACCAGCATCGGCACGCGGTAGCCGCCCTCCCAGTTCGTGTTCTTCTCGCCGCGGAACGGCGAGAGGCCGCCATCCGGCCATTCGTTGTAGTGGGGGCCGTTGTCCGCGGTGTAGAGCACGATCGTGTCGTCCGCGATCCCCAGCTCTTCGAGCAGGTCCAGCAGCTGGCCCACATGACCGTCATGCTCGACCATGCCGTCGGCGAAGATGCCGAGGCCGGTTACGCCCTGGCTCTCTTCTTTAAGATGCGTGTAGAAATGCATGCGCGAGGTCGCCACCCAGGCGAACCACGGCGTGCCCTCCGCGGTGTGGCGCTTGATGAAGTCGCTCGCCCGCCCGACGAATTCCTCGTCCGCCGTCTCCATCCGCTTCTTGGTCAGTGGGCCCGTATCCTCGCACTCCTGTCTTCCCATCGGGCCGAAGCGGTCGTCGACGACGTCGCTCTCGGTATCCGTCGCCATGCAGGACAGCACGCCGCGCGGCCCAAACTCGGCGCGGAACGCGGGATCCTTCGGATAGTCGGGATTCTCGGGCTCCTCCTCCGCGTTCAGGTGATAGAGGTTGCCGAAGAACTCGTCGAAACCGTGCACCGTCGGCAGGAACTCGTTGCGGTCGCCGAGATGGTTCTTGCCGAACTGCCCGGTCGCGTAGCCATGCGGCTTCAGCAGCTCGGCGAGCGTCGGGTCCTCCTTCTGGAGGCCGATCGAGGCGCCGGGGAAACCCACCTTGGTCAGCCCAGTGCGGATCGGCGACTGGCCGGTAATGAAGGCGGACCGGCCCGCCGTGCAACTCTGCTCGGCGTAGTAATCGGTGAACAGCACGCCTTCATTTGCGATTCGGTCGATGTTCGGCGTGTGATACCCGGCCATGCCCCGGCTGTACGCGCTGAGATTGGTGATGCCCACATCATCGGACATGATCATCAGGATGTTCGGCTTGCCGGTTTGGGCCTCGGCCGAGACCGCGGCCATCGCGGCGACGCCGGCCGCCAGACAGGTTAGCTCCCTCTTCACGATACGCCTCCCATTGCTGTGTGTACGCTCTGCTCCACTGGCCCGGCCCTTCGCCGCGCCATCCGATCCGGGATCGGGTGCGTTTGGGCGCATGGGCGGATCCAGATTCATAGGAGAATTATAGAAAAGCCGGATCAGGGCAGATATTGGACCTTGGTCCAATGTCGTCGCGGCGAACGAGCCGCGCTTTCCGCTACCGCTTGCCGCCTAGGTCGCCGCCTCCTCGGGGAAACCGATCCGCTCGGCGAGGCGGACGAGCTCGGCGAGGGAACGCGCCTGCATCTTCGCCATGACGCGCCCGCGATGGACCTTGATGGTCTTCTCGGCAGTGCCGAGCTCGTAGGCGATCTGCTTGTTGCGCAGGCCGGCGACGACGAGCGCCATCACCTCCCGCTCGCGCGGCGTCAGGCGCTCGAGGCGCTCCAGCACGGTGGCCAGCGCGGCCTGCTCGACGCGATCCTCCCGGGCACGGGCGAGCGCCTGCGCGACGGCTCGCAGAAGGTCGACATCCTGGACCGGCTTGGTCAGGAAATCGGCGGCGCCGCCCTTCATCGCCCGCACGCTCATCGGAACGTCGCCGTGCCCGGTGAGGAAGACGATCGGCATTCCCGCCTGCGCCGATCCAAGCTCGCGCTGCAGATCGAGGCCGGTCATCTCCGGCATCTGGACATCGAGGACCAGACAGGCCGGCGCACTAGGCTCGCGGTCGCTGTCGAGGAACGCTCGCGCGCTGGCGAACGCGCGCACCCGATAGCCTGCGGATTTGAGCAGCCGGGCCACGGCCCGCCGGACCGAGTCCTCGTCGTCGACCAGGAAGATCGTGGCGTCCGGATCGATCATGCGTCGGTCCCGAGCAGGACCGGCTCTTCCTCGAGCACGGGCAGGGTGAAGGCGAAGGTCGCACCGCCGCCGGGATTGTTCTGTGCCCAGATTCGCCCGCCATGCGTCTCGACGATACCGCGCGCGATGGTGAGCCCCATGCCGAGGCCGCTCTTTCGCGTGGAGAAGAAGGCGTCGAACAGGCTGGGCAGCATGGCCTCGTCAATTCCGCTGCCCGAATCCATGACCAGAACCTGGACCGAATGGTCGATCCGATCGGCGCGGATCAAGATCTTCCGGCGGCCCGCCGGGACATCCCGCATCGCGCGGATCGCGTTGAGAACCAGATTCGTGACCACCTGCTGGATCTCGACCCGTCCGGCGCTCACCAGCGTCAGGTCGCGTGCAACCTCGACTTCCAGCGCGACCCCGGCGGCGCCGAGCTCGCTGCGCAGCAGCCTGCCCACCTCGCTGATCGCGGCCTCGAGGCGAAGCGGGCCCGGCTCGGCCCGGCCCTTCCTCACCATGTCACGGAGCCCGCTTATCACGTCTCCGGCGCGCGTGTCGTCGCGCACGATGTCGTCGAGAATATCGCGAAGCTCGTCGCCGCCGGCGGTCCCCGACGCCAGCAGCCGCCGCGCCGCCTGCGCGTTGCTGAGGATCGCCGCCAGCGGCTGGTTGAGCTCGTGCGCAAGGCTTGCGCCGAGCTCTCCGAGGACCATGGCGCGCCCCATCCGCTCCATCTCGCGCCGCGTTTCCTGCAGGTCGTTCTGTGCCTTCAGCTGTTCGGTGAGGTCGGAGCCGATGCTGAGCGTACCCGCCGGCTCGCCTTCGGGATCGGTTATCAGCACGTTCGACCACGCGATCTGGCGCAACGCACCGGCCTTGGTCTTCAGTGCCGTCTCGACCTGTGGCGGGAGGTCGCCGCGCATCGCCGCCGAGAACCCCTCGCGGGCCTCCGACCGCACGCTCTCGGGGAGCAGCTCGGTCAGGTGCCGGCCGACGACCTCGTCGCGCGCATAGCCGCTGACATTCCGGAAGCAGGGATTGGTGTAATCGATCCTGCCCTCGCGATCGACGCCGGCGACCAGCAGCGGCACGTTTTCGAGCAGCAGTCGCCAGCGCTTTTCGCTGGCCGCGATTTCGCTCGCATACCGGCTGGCGAGAATGGCGTCGTTGACCAGCTCGTAGGTCATCGCAAGCACGATCGCAAGGAAGGCGAAGCTGATGATGTAGGGCATCGGCAACAGGCTGGCGTCGACCAGCGGCGAATGGATGCCGCCGAGCAGGATGAAGAACGTGATGCTGCCGCCGATCACCGCGGCGTGCCGCCGGCTGCCCTGGCGCCAGGCGCGCACCGAGGCGTCGACGATGTAGATCGTGATCAACAGGCTGGCGAGGTCGGCGAGGAACTTCCACGGGTTCGCCGGTCCGGTCGCGATCGAGAACTCTTCGCCCCAGAAGGCGGTGAGCCGCTTGATCTCGATCGCATCGGCGAACACCAGGCTGTGCGGCGACAGGAAGTTGGCCACGATGGCCACGCTCCACATGGCCGTAATCGTCACCGCGAGCCAGCGCCGCGCGGTCCCGAAATAGGTATGGATGAACCATACCATCGGAATCAAAAGCAGATAGACGGCGAGGTTCTGCAGCTTCATGACCGTCGCGTGCGCCCCGGCGTCGAGGATGCGCATCAGCGACAATTCGGTGAAGGCGCTGAGCATGGCGCCCAGGGCCATCAGCGTCGAGAACAGGTAGATCGCGGTGCGCCGCTGCTTGAACCAGAGGACCAACTGCATCAGGGCGAGCATGCCGCACGCGGCCGCACACATCGACCAGGCAACCGTCAGGGGACTGACTCCGATCAGCATTTGATCTATGTATCTCGCTGTGGCGGTGCGGCCGCCAACGCTTGCGCCGTGTCGGCCCCGCCCGCCAATGCCTCCCGCAGGCACAGTTCGCCTGCCCCGCAATTATACGTATACGGGCGAATAATGACAGTTATACGGGCGGCGCATGAAAATGGATTTGCCCGACTTCGGGCCGGCATCGGGGGGCGCGGGCCATCGAGGATTGAATGAGCGGCTTCGAACCGGGATCGCCCGATTTCGAGCGCCTCGTGCGTGACAGCTTCGCGCGCCAGGGCTTCATGGCGACGTTGGGCGCGGAGCTGCTGCGCGTCGAGCCGGGCCGCGTCGAGATCGGCGTGCCCTACAGCGACGGGCTGTCGCAGCAGCACGGCTATTTCCACGGCGGCGCCATGGGCGCGATCGCCGACAGCGCCGCCGGCTATGCCGGCTTCTCGCTGATGCCGTCGGGCTCGACGGTGCTGACCGTCGAGTACAAGATGAACATCGTCGCCCCCGGGCGCGGCGAGCGGCTGATCGCCCGCGGCGCGGTGATCCGCCCCGGCCGCACGCTGACCGTCGCCCGCGCCGACGTCTTCGCGGTCGCGGGCGCGGACGAGACGCTCTGCGCGACGCTGCTGCAGACGCTGATGTGCCTGGCCCCGGCCCCGCACCGCCCGGCGGGATAGGCACGCCGGAACCGCTACAGGAGCTGCCATGTCGATCCCCAACGCCCCCGCATCGCTCGATTTCGACCTCGGCGAGGCCGCCGACATGCTGCGCGACAGCGTCGCATCCTTCGCGTCGGATGAGATCGCGCCGCGCGCCGACGCGATCGACCGCGACAACGCGTTCCCGATGGATCTGTGGCCGAAGATGGGGGCGATGGGGCTGCTCGGGATCACCGTCGAGGAGGAGTACGGCGGCGCCGGCATGGGCTATCTCGAGCACGTCGTGGCGATGGAGGAGATCAGCCGCGCCTCGGCCAGCGTCGG
>JBFHDX010000158.1:0-6773 GCA_041584475.1 Alphaproteobacteria bacterium | reverse complement strand
CAGCGGCCCGGCTGCGCAGCTCTTGCAGGCGGGATCGGCGAACAGCTGCGGCAGCGACAGGAGGCCGATCAGCCGGTCCGGAGAGCCGTCTTCGACGGCTACCGCGGTGCCCGCAGATACCAGGCTGAGCCAAGCAAAACAAGCAAGCCATCGCAGCATCGGCAATCCCCTGCCGGTCGTGATACCGATCGGCCGCCTCGCGGACCGCGAACCAATGGCCGTGCCGATTCGCAGCAGATCATACACGGACCGCGGCGCGGACACAGCCGCAACGCCATGCCGGCGCGCTCAACCCTGCGCGATCTGCAATCCGACGGCACCGAAATAGAGCAGCAATACAAGGAGGCTTTCAAAGCCGATGTTGCCAATGCCGTGTTTCTGCCGGCGGAGCATGCCGAGGACAAGAACCGCCGTCATGACAATGGCGAGTCCGAACAGAAACAGCTCCCGCTCACCGATCGCGTGATAGATCGAACCGTCGCGATAAGCCACATCGGACAGGGCGACGAGCAGGACGTCAAAGGTATTGCCACCGACGATCCCACCCACCGCAAGCGTCAATGCATTGCGCCGAACCGCCGCAATCGTGGTGACGAGTTCCGGCATCGACGTCGCCACGGCGGTCATCAGGGCGCCGACGAGGCTGTGCGACAGTCCGCTGCGGTCGGCTACCACGATGCCGAGACGGGCGAGGGCGTAACCCGCAACACCGACGACGACGCCCAGTAGGAGAAACCGAATCAGCAGCAACCCAAGCACCGTGCGGCCGCCCGGCTCCTCCTCCGGTACGTCCTCTATCGTCTCCACCGTGGCGCTGGGTCTCCACATTGGCTCGTCCCGCGCCGCTTCGGCGAGGCGCAGGCCGAGCACGTAGGCCCCGAACAGGATCGGCGTCGCCGGATGGATTGCATAGACAACGCCAAGGTCGGAAATATTTGCCGCGATGAGGGGAATGCTCAGCAGGATGATCAGCAGTGCGCCCTGTATCAGGTTGATCAGGGAGGCCGCTGCGTGTTCGAGATTTGCACGCAGATAGACGATGTCTGCAACAACTAGAAACGCCGTCTGGACGGCGATGCCACCCACGGCGTTGCTGATCGCAAGCTCCGCATGACCGGTCGACGCCGCGGTAACGGAGGTCACAATGCCGGAGAGCGACGTCGTGCCGCCAAGCAGGACTCCACCGACAAGGGCCTCGCCGAAGCCGGTGCGATCGGCAATGCGATCGGCGATGCCGACGATTCGCGTGCCCGCGATGCCGACGACGGTGGTCGCGATCAGAAAAAACGCGATCGCAGCGGACAGCGAGAGATCGAGTGTAAGCACGTACCTTCAGGCTACCGGATCGGGCGGGCCGATTACCAGCCGCCGGTCTCGAGCCAGCGCTCGATCTCGCCCAGCTTGTCGTTGCCCCAGAACGGCTCGCCGTCGATGACGATGTAGGGCGAGCCGAACGCGCCCTGGGAAACCGCGTTGTCGACCTCGCGCTTGAGCCGCTCCTTGACGGCGGGATCGCCGAGCGCGGCACGCAGTTCGGCCCGGTCGACGCCGAGCCCGGCGGCGACCTCGATCACGGCTTCGGCGGAGGAGATGTCGTGCCCCTTGCCGAAGGCGGCATCGTAGAGCGCGCGCGCGAGCTCTTTCGCGCGGTGCGGGTCGCGGTCGTGCAGCCAGTAGAAGGCGCGTGCGGCGGCGACCGACATGAACGGAAACGGCTTCGGCAGCTTGAACGGGATATCGTGCCGGCGCGCCGTCCGCGCGATATCACGCCGCGCGTAATCGCCCTTCATCGGGATGTTGAGCAGCGGCTGCGAGCCGGTGGTCTTGAAAACCGTGCCGATCAGGTGCGGCCGCCAGTTCACGGTGCGGCCATGCTTCTCGGCGATGCCGTCGATTCGCTTCGAGGTCAGGTAGCCGTAGGGGCTGGAGAAATCGAAGTAGAAATCGATCGGGCCGGGCATTCTCGCTCCTCCGGGCGCGGCGTGGCGGCGAGCGTCACCATAGCGATTTCCGGGGGCATGTTGAAGCGCGCCGGCACCGCGCTGGTGCCGAGGCCCGAGGTCACGTAGAGCTGCTTGCCGCCCTCGTTCACGAGGCCGTAGGCCATGCGCCGCGGCGTCCCGCCGACATTGTAGGGCGTGCCGACGAAGGGCAGCCGGAACTGACCACCGTGGGTATGCCCGGCAAAGGTGATCACGGTGCGGTCGGGGACCGCGAAAAAGGTGACCGGATCGTGCGCCAGGGCGATCACCGGCTCGTCCTCGGGGATCGGCGAAAAGGTCGTGTCGACGCAGGGTCGCCTCGTCGATTCGTCCGCGAGGCCGGCAATCCAGGCACGCCCTTCGGGCAGCTCGATGGAAACCGCTTCGTTCTCCAGCACGACGATCCCGCCGGCTTCGAGCTCGCGGCGAATCTCCTCGCCGTCGTGCCACCAGTCGTGGTTGCCGAGCACCGAGTAGACGCCGTAACGGGCGCGCAGCCGCGACAGGCTGCCGGCGATCTCGCGTGGTTCGACGAAGCGCCCGAACAGCACGCCCTCGATCACGTAATCGCCGAGCAGCACGACGATGTCGGGGTCCATCTCGTTGACCCGGTCGACGACCCGGTCGAGGTGCTTGACCTTGAACCAGGGGGCGCCGACCTGGAAATCGCCGAGTACGGCGACGCGAAGTTCGCGCCAGTGGCCGGGCCAGCGCTCGGACTCGATGCGCAGCTGGCGCGCCCGGACGATACGGGGCTCGACGAGGAAGCCCCAGGCTCCCACGGTTGTCGCCCCCACCCCGCCGAGGGCGATGAGGGCTTCGACGATGACCGGATCACTCAATTTGCTCTAACTCCCAATCAATCCCGCCCGGCCGCCGCCTACCACGGCAGCTCGGTTCCGTCATAATTGAAGAAACGGCCACTGTCGGCCGCGGTCGCACGGTCAATAACCGCGCGCATGCCGGCGACGCTCGTCGTCGCATCGATCGAGGCGGACGGGCCGCCCATATCCGTCTTGACCCAGCCCGGGTGAAACAGGAGACAAATAACCCCTTTTTCGGAAAGGTCAATGGAGAAACTCCTGACCGCCATGTTGAGCGCCGCCTTCGAAGAGCGGTAGACGTACTCGCCGCCGCTGCCGTTGTCGGCGATGCTGCCCATCCGGCTCGACAGAAAGGCCATCTTCTTCATACCGGACCTGGCGACCGCCGGTGCGAGCGCAGCCGCGACGCGCATGGCGCCGAGAACATTGGTCTGCAGCACGTCGTCCCACGCCGCGTAGTCCATCCGTTCGAGCGTCATGCTTCTCGGACCGTAGACGCCGGCGTTGTTGACCAGCAGGTCGACCGCGTCGCCCGCCAGCGCCTCGCTCAGCGTCGCGACGCTGGCCTCGTCGGTCACGTCGAGCCGCCGGACGTCGCCGGAAAAGTCGCTATCGGCGGGGTTGCGGCAGGTCGCGATCACGCGCCACCCGGCGTCCGCATACTGTCGCGCGAATTCAAGGCCGATGCCCCGGCTGGCGCCGGTGATCAGGACTGTAGGCATGTCGCTGTCCGCCCCTCCGTCAGCCTCAGTCGCCCGCGATGAACACGGTCAGCCGCCAGCCGTCGGCCGTCCGTTCGAACAGTGCGCGGTAGTCGATCGACATCCGGAACTCCGGTCCGTACACGTAGCCGCGCCGACCGCCGGGGAGGATCACCGGCGTCCAGTCGCTGCCCGTCTCCACCTCCGGATCGATCCTGAGCACGTCGTACGACAACTCGGCGATGACCCGGGAGTCCGGATCGGGCGCTGCGCGGGCGACCGCCTTGTCGCTCAGCGTGAAGATCGTCTCGTAGGGGTCGCAGTCCGGACAGCCCGGCACGTCGAGGCACGAGACGTACGGCGTGCAGAACGAATTGCGATCGAGGAACACGCCGCCGAGTTCGAGCGCGCGCTGCAGCTCGCTCCAGTAGGCTTCGCCCTCCCATTCCTGGGTGCCCGTCAGCATCTGACGAAAGCGCTCCTGTCCGAAATCGCCGCCGAAGGAGAGCTTGATCTCGGGGCTGGCGCGGGCCACGACGAAGTCGGCGTCGCGCCGTCGCACCGCCTGCAGCAGGGCGCCACGGAACTCGGCGAATGCCGGATCCTGACCTGCCTGGTCGACCGGTTTCAGCTTCAGCTCCTGCGCGACGGCCGGCGCCGCGAGCAACGCCGCGGCGAACAGAGCCGGCGAGCCCATCTGGAACATGCGTCTCACTGCGGCCACGATCCCATCCCCGTCCGATTTCGCGACCCTGTATAGCACGGTTGTGCAAACGATCCGTTTACGCGACCCGACATTCGCATCGCCGACCCGGGGTCGGCGCCCGAAACCCGCGGGCGCCGGGGTTCAGCGCTCAGTGCAGCCGTTCGAGCGCGATCGCCGTGGCCTCGCCGCCGCCGATGCATAGCGAGGCGACGCCGCGCTCGACGTCGTATTTCTGCATGGCCGCCATCAGCGTCGCCATGATGCGGGCGCCCGACGCGCCGACCGGATGGCCCAATGCGCAGGCTCCGCCGTGGACGTTGACGTGGTCGTGCGGCAGGTCGAGATCGCGCATCGCCGCCATGGTGACGACCGCGAACGCCTCGTTGACCTCCCAGAGCCCGACCGCGTCCTTGTCCCAGTCGATGCGCTCGAGGAGCTTGCGGATCGCGTCGATCGGCGCGGTGGTGAACCAGGCCGGCGCCTGCGCGTGCGTGGCGTGGCCGCGCACGACGGCGAGCGGTGCGATGCCCCGGCGCTCGGCCTCGGACAGGCGCATCATCACCAGCGCCGCCGCGCCGTCGGAGATCGAGCTGGAATTCGCCGGCGTCACCGTGCCGCCTTCACGGAAGGCGGGCTTCAGGGTCGGGATCTTCTCGAGGTTTGCGTTGCGCGGCTGCTCGTCGCTGTCGACCCTGGCCTCGCCCTTGCGCGTCTTCACCGTCACGGGGGTGATCTCGGAGGCGAACGAGCCGTCCGCCGTCGCGTTCTGGGCGCGCGTCAGCGACGTGATCGCGAACGCGTCCTGCGCTTCGCGCGTGAACTGGTACGCCTCCGCCGTATCCTCGGCGTACGCCCCCATCAGCTTGCCCTTGTCGTAGGCGTCCTCGAGCCCGTCGAGAAACATGTGGTCGTAGACCCGGCCGTGGCCGAGCCGGTAGCCACCGCGCGCGCGGTCCAGCAGATAGGGCGCGTTGGACATGCTCTCCATGCCCCCGGCAACGACGATGCCGGCCGAGCCGGCGGCGATCAGGTCGTGGCCGAACATCGCCGCCTTCATGCCCGAACCGCACATCTTGTTGATCGTCGTGCAGCCGACCGCCTCGGGAATGCCGGCGCCGAACGCCGCCTGGCGCGCCGGCGCCTGACCCATGCCCGCCGGCAGCACGCAGCCCATGATCACCTCGCCGACGTCCTCGCCCTTCACCTGCGCGCGCGTCAGCGCAGCCTCGATGGCGGCGCTGCCGAGCTGCGGCGCGCTCAGCGGCGCGAGCTCGCCCTGGAAGCCGCCCATCGGCGTGCGGGCGGCGGACGCGATGACGACGGGGTCCTGTGCTTTGGCGGTCATGGGAGGTTTCCTTCGATACGAGCAGTCGATCGGTACCACTAGTCGCAGGCAGCGGCCTTGCCGGCAACCCCTTTATTGACATCCCCCCGCCGGCGACAGCAGCGGGATCATTCCTCTATCCGGCGCCACGGATCCGTTCTTCCTCGCCCGCAATCGAGGCGTCTGGGGGAGCCGCGCCGACTCAGTCATCGTAAGGCGTGCCGTCCTTGTGGACGCAACGCTCGGTCCCGCCGACGACGCGGATCATCAGGTCGATATCCGGGTAGTCGACCTGCTCCGGCGGCATGCGGGTGCCGATCTCGAGCAGCAGGGCGTCGTTCCGCGACCGGTTGACCAGATGGTGGCCGTCGGCGACGCCGGCCTTGAAGCCGGCCACCATGCCGGGGCCGAGGGTCTGCTCGCCGGCATCGGTGACCAGCACCACCTCGCCCTCCAGCACGTAGACGAGCTCGTCCTCGCCGTGATGCCAGTGCCGCTGCGCGGACCATTGGCCCGGCGGCAGCCGCAGCAGGTTGACGCCGAACTGCGTCAGTCCGAAGGCGTCGCCGAGGCGCCGCCGCTCGCGGCGCGCGCAGTCGCGGTCGAACGGCGGCGGATAGGAGGAGCCGACCTGCGGCTCGACGGACGTCGCGTCGATGGCCTTGGCCATCACCCCGTCTCCTCGAACAGTTCGCGGCCGATCAGCATGCGGCGGATCTCCGAGGTGCCGGCGCCGATCTCGTACAGCTTGGCGTCGCGCAACAGCCGCCCGGTCGGCGATTCGTTGATGTAGCCCATGCCGCCGAGCGCCTGGATCGCCTCGAGCGCCATCCAGGTCGCCTTCTCGGCCGCGTAGAGGATCGCCCCGGCGGCATCCTTGCGCGACGTGCGCCCGCTGTCGCACGCCTTTGCGACCGCATAGACATAGGCGCGCGCCGCGCTCAGCGTCACGTACATGTCGGCGAGCTTGCCCTGCATCAGCTGGAATTCGCCGATCGGCCGCCCGAACTGCTTGCGCTCGTGCACATAGGGAATCACCGCGTCCATGCAGGCCTGCATGATGCCGAGCGGCCCGGCGGCGAGCACCGCGCGCTCGTAGTCGAGGCCGCTCATCAGCACGTTCACGCCGCGCCCTTCCTCGCCGAGTACGTTGTCCGCCGGCACCTCGCAATCCTCGAAGACGAGTTCGCAGGTGTTCGAGCCGCGCATGCCGAGCTTGTCGAGCTTCTGCGCCGT
>JBFHDX010000157.1:0-6876 GCA_041584475.1 Alphaproteobacteria bacterium | reverse complement strand
CCAGCGCGCGAGGTCGAGCATCAGCGGCGCGAGGTCGGCCTGCAGGATCTCCGGGGTCTCGAACGCCGACAGTGCGGCGGTCTCCGCCTCCGGCCAGAGCCGGTAGCAGACGCCCGGTCCGGTGCGACCCGCACGGCCACGGCGCTGCTCCGCCGCGGCCTGCGAGATGCGTCGTGTCTCGAGTCGGGTCATGCCGCTCGCCGCATCGAACCGCGGGGTGCGGCGATAGCCGCAATCGACGACCATGCGGACGTCCTCGATGGTCAGGCTGGTCTCGGCGATGTCGGTGGCGAGCACGATCTTGCGCGTGCCCGCGGGGGGCGGGCGCACGGCGGCGTCCTGGGCGGCTACCGGCAGGCCGCCGTGGAGCGGCGCGATCATCGCCTCGGCGCCGCCGAGATCCGTCTCGAGCAGTCCCTGAACCCGGCGGATCTCGCGTTCGCCCGGCAGGAAGGCAAGCACGCTTCCGGCTGCGGCGGCGACCGCCTCGCGCACGGCGGCGGCGACGGCGGGCGCCAGGTCGTCCGGCGGCGGTCGCGGCAGGTGCCGCACCGCGACGGGGAAAAGCCGTCCCGCGCAGACGATCTGCGGCGCGCCGCCGAGCAGCCCTGCGATTCGGCCCGCGTCGAGCGTCGCGGACATGACGAGGATGCGCAGGTCGTCGCGCAACGCGGCCTGCGCCTCGAGGCAGAGGGCGAGCCCGAGATCGCTGTGAATGTTGCGCTCGTGGAACTCGTCGAAGACCACGGCGGCGACGCCCGAGAGCTCGGGGTCGTCGATCAGACGGCGCGTCAGGATCCCCTCGGTGACTACCTCGATGCGGGTGCGCGGGCCGACGCGGCTGTCCAGCCGCACGCGATAGCCCACGGTCTCGCCGAGCGCGTCGCCGTGCAACGACGCCATGCGGCGGGCGGCCATGCGGGCGGCCAGTCGGCGCGGCTCCAGCACGACGATGCGGCCGCCCCCGAGCCACGTCTCGTCGAGCAGCGCCAGCGGCACGAGCGTCGTCTTGCCGGCGCCGGGCGGGGCGGCGAGCACGGCGCTGTTGGTACGGCGCAGCGCCGCGCGCAAATCGTCCAGCACCGACGCGACGGGCAGGTTCGTCGCCGGCGTCTGCGGGCGGTCCGTCATGGCCGCGGCGGCCGGGGTGCGTGCATGCGGCCTTTGGTCCATACCGGAATTGAATTGTCAAGCCGGACGGAACCATCGAAAATCGGTGGAAACAAGCAAGCCGGGCGACCCCGGCAAAGAGCACAGGGAGGAAATCATGTGTCGCATCTTCGCGGGGCAGGACCCCGCCAGCTATGAGCCGGTCACCCGCTCGCTGCGCCTTGGCGGGCATTCCACGTCGATACGGCTGGAAGGCACGTACTGGGATATTCTCGACGAGATCGCCGGGCAGCAGGGCATGACGACGCCGCGCTTCTTGTCCGTGCTCTACGACGAGGTGCTGGAAATGCGCGGCGAGGTCCGCAATTTCGCCTCGCTGCTGCGCGTGTCGTGCACGAAATTCATGGAGCGGCGGAACGAGACGCTGGCGGCCGCGCAGGCGGAACTGCGGGCGCAGGGCGCGAAGCGCGCCGGGCGCCGCGCCGGCTCCGGCCGCATCGCCGGTGACCGTCCGGCCGAGTCGCGGCGCGCCGTACTGTAGTATTCGGCTAACACCACGTCGCACCGTTGACGGCGTAACCTTGCCGCCAGGGAGTATCGCTGCGGAACGAGGGAGGCGCGACCGTGGCCAAGGCGATCCACACGATGATCCGGGTGCTCGACCTCGACCGCTCGCTCGATTTCTACGACCGTGCATTCGGGCTCAAGCTTGCGGACCGTTTCGATTTCGACGGCTTCACGCTGGCCTATCTGCGCAACGACGAGAACGACTTCGAAATCGAGCTGACCTGGAACCACGGCCAGGCGGAGCCCTATACGCACGGTTCCGGCTACGGCCATGTCGCGGTCTGCGTTGACGACGTGCGGGCGGAATACGAGCGGTTCCGCGCGCTCGGCCTCGAGCCGAACGACGTCAAGGAATTCCACCGCGACGGCTCGCTGATGGCGCGGTTCTTCTTCGTGCAGGATCCGGACGGCTACAAGATCGAAGTGCTCGAGCGGCACGGCCGATACCAGTAGGCGCCCGGCCTCCGTGGCGGACCCGATCAGGCGGCGGCGCCGGCGCGCGCCGCCGACGAGGCGACAGAACAAGGAGGAATGCCCGGATGAAAAAGAGAGATGTCGATCGCAGAACCTTCCTGCGCGGCAGTGCCGCGGCGGCGGCGGGTGCCGGCCTGGTGGCGCTCGGCCCGTGGGCCGATGCGCTGGCCGCGACGATCAGCACGAAGGCGCTGAGCTCGAGGCAGGCCGCGACGCTGCTGGTGATGACCCGGCGCATCTATCCGCACGACCGCCTGGAGGACCGTTACTATGTCGGCGTCGTCGAGGCGATCGACGGCAAGGCGGCCGCCGATCCCGCCAAGGCGAAGATGCTGAGCGACGGCATCGCCCGGCTCGACCGGGCCCTGGGCAAGCCGTTCAAGGACGCCGCCGCGGCGCAGCAGGTGGCGATGCTGAAGGGCATGGCGTCGGACCCGCTGTTCCAGGAGGTTCGCGGCACGTCGGTCGTCGCCCTCTACAACCAGCCCGACCTGTGGAGGAAGTTCGGATACGAGGGGCCGTCCTTTGACAAGGGCGGTTACCTGCATCGCGGCTTCAATGATCTCGCCTGGCTTCCCGACCCGCCGGAGACGGCGAGTCCCAAGCCGGAATGACGCGGGAAGGGAGGATGTGACATGGCGAATTACGGACTCAACGACGAGTCGGTCGTCGTGGTGATCGGCTCCGGCGCCGGCGGCGGCACGCTGGCCAACGAGCTGTGCCAGAAGGGCGTCAACGTGGTGCTGCTGGAGGCCGGCAAGCGCTACGGCATCGAGGATTTCGTGAACGACGAGTGGAACTCGTTCGTGCAGCTGTCCTGGCTCGACATGCGGACGACGTCGGGCGCGTGGCGCGTATCGAAGGACTTCCCGAACCTGCCGGCGTGGATCTGCAAGACGGTCGGCGGCTCGACCGTGCACTGGGCCGGCGCCTCGCTGCGCTTCCAGGAGCACGAATTCCGGGTGCGTTCGGAATACGGCGACATCAAGGGCGCGAGCCTGCTCGACTGGCCGCTCACGCTGCAGGATCTCGAGCCGTACTACGCCAAGGCCGAGGACAAGATGGGCGTGACGCGCACGAACGGCATTCCCGGCCTGCCCGGCAACAACAATTTCAAGGTCATGTACGCCGGGGCGAAGAAGCTCGGCTACAAGAACGTGCACACGGGACGCATGGCGATCAACAGCCGGGCGCGCGACGGCCGCCCCGGCTGCCAGCAGATCGGCTTCTGTTTCCAGGGTTGCAAGGTGGGCGCGAAGTGGTCGACGGGCTACGTCGAGATCCCCAAGGCGGAGGCGACGGGCCGCCTCGACCTGCGCCCCGAGGCGCAGGCGTTGCAGATCGAGCACGGTCCCGACGGCAAGGTGACCGGCGTCCTCTACGCCGATGCCGACGGCAATCGTCAGCTGCAGAGGGCGCGCATCGTATGCGTGGCCGGCAACTCGATCGAGACGCCACGGCTGCTGCTCAACTCGGCGTCATCGACCTATCCCGACGGGCTCGCCAACAGCTCCGGCCAGGTCGGCAAGAACTACATGCGACACACCACCGGCTCGGTGTACGCAACGTTCGAGAAGCCGGTGAACATGCACCGCGGCACGACGATGGCCGGCATCATTTCGGACGAAGCAGGACACGATCCGGCGCGGGGGTTCGCCGGCGGCTACGAGCTCGAGACGCTGTCGCTGGGTCTGCCCTTCATGGCGGCATTCCTCGATCCCGGCGGCTGGGGCGCCGATTTCTGCGCCGCGCTCGACGACTACAATCACATGGCGGGGATGTGGATCGTCGGCGAGGACATGCCGCAGGAAAGCAACCGGGTCGAACTGCACCCGACCGAGCGCGACAAATACGGGCTGCCGGTGCCGAACGTGCATTTCGACGACCACCCGAACGACGTCGCCCTGCGCAACCACGCCTACCGGCAGGGCGCCGCCGTGTACGATGCGGTCGGTGCCAAGAAGACCTACGCGGTGCCGCCCTATCCGTCGACGCACAATCTCGGCACCTGCCGGATGAGCGCGAACGCGCGCGACGGCGTGTGCAACGGGTGGGGGCAGACGCACGACATCGCCAACCTGTTCATCTCGGATGGCAGCCAGTTCACGACCGGGGCGGCCGAAAACCCGACGCTGACGATCGTGACGCTGGCGATCCGCCAGGCCGATTTCATCGCGGACCAGATGGCGAAGAACGCGATCTGATCCCGGTTTCTCCCCGTGGAACTCCTCCCGGCCCGGCGCTCGCGCCGGGCCCCTCTTTTGCGGTGGGCCGGCCGGGAGACGTCCGGGCGCGACCGCGATCGACGATGGGTCAGACGCGCGCGGTCCAGGTGCGTACCGGGCCGATGTCGAGATGGACGAAGTTCGATCTCGGGTAGTAGCCGACGCCGCCGCAGCGGAACGTGCGCGCCGTCTCGGCGACCGAGCGGAGGGTCTTGCCCGGCAACAGCAGGTCGACGGCCATGCCCTCCATGTGCAGGCTGTTCGTCGCCACGCCCCGCTTCCGGCGTGCCAGCAGCCGGTTGGTACGCGGCGTGCGGTAGCCCGAGATCACCGCGTAGGGCGCGTCGGAGCGGAGCATCCGGCGCACGCCGTACATCAGGTCGACGAGGCGCGGATCGATCGGCTTGATCTCGCCGCTCAGCGTGTCGCGCAGCAAAAAGCTGATCTGCGAAAGCGCCTCCGGAATGTACCGGCCCCCGTGCCAGTACGTGATATCGATGGCTTCGCCGATCCGTACGTTGACGAACCTGAGGCGCCGCACCCGCTCCTCGATAACGCCGGCGAGCGCGCCCGCGGGCGACAGACTCACGCCGGCCGCAACGATCCCTGCCAAGAATTGCCTGCGGCTTGCTCCACCGCAGGGTTTCGCCATTTCGTTCACCCCGTATCTCCCCAGTCAACTCGCCCTTAACGGGCCGTTAAGGTTAATTTTTTGCTAATTATATCAGACCGTTGGTTGAAATAGCAACAATTTCGGGCGGACCACTCGCGCGTGCAGCGTTTTGTTCACCGAAAAGCCGCTAGAATGGTCGCATGGCCCACCGGACCCCCCGCCTCTTGGCTGCAGTCGTGCTCGCCGTCGCCCTGCTCGCCGGCTGCGCGCCCGACGGTGCGACGGTCGCCCGGCTGGAGGCGAAGGCCGAGCGCGCGAAGTCGCTGATCGTCGCCCGCGCCGAGGTGGGCGAAGACGTCGCGCCGATCGTCGCGCGCATGCATCGTGCGAAGGCGCATTTCGACCGCGGTGAGGTGGCCGAGGGCGAGGCGATACTCGATTCCGTCATCGCCGCGCTGGAGCGCCGCGAGCCCGTCAGCGCGCCGGACGCCGCCGCCGGCGGCCCGGTCGACACGGCGTTCGGGGCGCCGCGTCGCGTGACGATCGCCGGCTACGACGAGGCGCTCGGCGCCATGGAACCCTTCATCACCCGCGACGGCCGGTATCTGGTGTTCAACAGTCAGCCGCGCGACGGCGTGCCGCCCGACCTGCATTATGCGGAGCGCGTCGACGAGCTGACCTTCCGGTACCGCGGCCCGGTAAGGGGCGCCAATTCCCCGAGCGTCGACGGCGCCCCGTCGCTCGACGCGAACGGCCAGCTCTACTTCGTCTCGCCGCGCGATTACGCGGCGCGGCTGGCGACGTTGCACACGGCGCGTTTCGTCGACGGCGGCGTGAGCGGGCTACGCCTCGTCGCCGGCGACGTGGCGCCGGGCCGGCCCGGCATGCTCAACATGGATGCGGAGATCAGCGCCGACGGCCGCACGCTGTATTACTGCGTCAACGAATGGAACGTGCGGCACAATATCCCGAAGACCTCGGATCTGCGCGTCGCGCACCTGACCGCCGACGGCTTCGTCACGGCGCCGGACTCGCGCGAGATCTTCGCCGCGATCAACAGCGACGCCCTCGAATACGCGCCGGCGCTGTCGGCGGACGAGCGCGAGCTCTACTTCACGCGCGCCCGCTTCGCCTTCGCGAACGGCGAACTCGTCGGCGCCGCCTCGCAGATCATGGTCGCGACGAGGGCGACAACGGCCGGCCCCTTCGGCACGCCGCGGCAGATCGCATCGATATCCGGATTCGTCGAAGGGCCTACGATCGCGCCCGACGGGCGGCGGCTCTACTACCACCGGCGCGACGGCGACCGGTTCCGCCTGTACCTCGTCGCACGCCCCTAGCTGTATGCCCGGCGCGTCGCGTCGACGCCGCGCGCGATCAGCGGTCCTCCCTGGCCTGCTTGACCTTCGGCACGCGGCCGAACAGCGCCTTGAGCAGCAGCCCGTCGCGGCCGTAGACGTCGTCGCGGAAGTGGATCGTCCCGCCCTCGCCGAACCAGACGGTCGAGTAGGTGAGATGCACCGGTATCCCCTGCGGCAGCCGGACGACCGTTGTCTTGCCCGAGGCGACGACGCTGTCGATGCGGGCGCGGTCCCAGCCCGGCACGTCGGCGAGCACGTACTCGGCGAGCCGCATCGGCTCCTTCAGGCGTATGCAGCCCGAGCTGAACGCGCGCACCGACTTGGCGAAGAGCTCGCGCGAAGGCGTGTCGTGCAGATAGACGTCGAACCGGTTCGGCAGCATGAACTTGACCCGGCCGAGCGCGTTGTTCGGCCCGGCATCCTGGCGCAGCCGGTACGGCACGCGGCCGTTGCCGAGCGATTTCCAGTCGACGGTCAGCGGATCGAGCTCGGGCGCGTCGTTGTCCCAGCCGTTGAAGACGCGGAT
>JBFHDX010000156.1:0-6884 GCA_041584475.1 Alphaproteobacteria bacterium | reverse complement strand
GGACGTGGCCCGGCTTTACGAGACCGCCGTCGGACTTGCCGGCCATGACGCGCGCGTCGTCGAGGCGGAGGCCGCGAGTCTGCGCGGATTGACCCGAATCATGGAGGCAGGCCCGCATGACTGACCCGTCGGCGCTGGAAGCCGCCCTTGCGCGCATGCCGCTGATCGCCATCCTGCGCGGGGTGCAGCCGCACGAGGCTGCGGACATTTCGGCCGCGCTGGTCGACGCCGGTATCGTCATCGTCGAGGTGCCGCTCAACTCGCCGCGGCCGCTCGACAGCATCGCGCGCATCGCCGCGGCGGTCGGCGCCCGCGCCCTCGTCGGAGCCGGCACCGTGCTGCGAGGTGCCCAGGTCGACGAGGTCAGTGACGCCGGGGGGCGCCTGATCGTGATGCCGCACAGCGATCCGATGGTGATCGAAGCCGCCCATGCGGCGGGCCTGCCGGCGATCCCCGGGATCGCCACTCCGACCGAGGCCTTCGCCGCGCTGGCGCGGGGAGCGAACGCCCTGAAGCTGTTCCCGGGCGAGCTGATGACACCGGCCGTGGTCGGCGCGTTGCGCGCCGTACTGCCCGACGCGGTGCCGCTGATCCCGACCGGTGGCGTCGAGGCCGCGGCGCTCGCCGGGTACTGGTCGGCCGGCGCACGCGGATTCGGTATCGGCAGCGCCCTCTACAGGCCCGGCCGGAGCATCGCCGAGGTGGCAAGCCGGGCTCGCGAACTTGTCTCCGCCATGGAAACGGTTCGCGGCGGCCACGGATGACCGGGCCACAGCCCCGCTCCGTGACAACCTCCGGCGGCCGATCTAGATCGTGATCGATGGGTCGGGTGAATGACCACGGGGAAGTCGGCGATGACACGGATCAAGATTTGCTGCATCTCCTCGCGCGACGAAGCGGAACTGGCGGTCCGGTTCGGCGCCTCGGCGATCGGCCTCGTCGGTGCCATGCCGAGCGGTCCCGGGGTCATCGGGGACACACTGATCGCTGAGATTGCCGCGGCCACGCCGCCGCCTGTCGCGACCTTCCTGCTGACCAGCGAGACCGACGCCGACGCCGTCGTCGAACACGTCCGGCGCTGCGGCACCAACACGGTCCAGCTGGTCGATACGGTCAGGACCAGCGTCTACGAGGCGCTCCGCCGGGCGCTGCCGCACGTCAAAATCGTGCAGGTGATCCATGTGACCGGACCCGAGGCGATCGCCGAGGCAAGGGCGCGGGCCCCGCTGGTCGACGCCCTGCTGCTCGATTCCGGGCGGCCGGACGCGCAGGTCCGCGAGCTCGGGGGCACCGGGCGGGTGCACGACTGGTCGCTCAGCCGCGCCATCGTCGCGGCGGCTGGGCGCCCGGTGTTCCTCGCCGGCGGCCTGCGCCCGGAGAACGTGGCGGCGGCGATGCGCGACGTGCGACCCTTCGGGCTCGACATCTGCAGCGGCGTGCGCCGTGGCGGCCGCCTCGCCGAGGACCGGCTGCGGTCGTTCTTCGACGCCGTGTCCGCCGCTGTGCCCTGAATTCACCAAGCGGTTCCCACAGCGGACGATAGCCTATTTGGCCTTGATCCGCCCCTCGACCCGCGGCGCCACCGGCGCCTTGTCGGCGATATAGTTCATCACCGACGTCGCCATCAGGGTCGCTCCGGAAGCGTCGATCACGGCACGCCCTTTCTTGAGCACCGCGTAACCGTCGCCGCCGCCGGCCATGTAGTCGTTGGTCGCGACCCGGTAGATCTTGGCCCGGTCGAGCGGCTTGCCGCCGACCGTCACCTCGGTGACGCGGCTGCCCTTTGCCGCGGCCGGGTCATACACGAAACTCATCCCCGAGACCTGCGGAAACCGCCCGGCCGTGTTCTCGACCTCCGAGACTCCGTTCTCGAGCGCCTCGAGAAGGTCACCGCCCGACAGCTCGAGCATTACCGTGACGTTACCGAACGGCAGCTCGGCCAGCACGTCCTTGCGCGTCAGCGTCTCGCCCGCATCGTAGGTGCGGTCGCCACGGATGCCGCCGCCGTTGGTGATCGCGACGTCGGCGCCGACGGCGGCACGCATGGCATCGGCGATGAGGTTGCCGAAATTCGTCTCGCCCGTGCGCACCGAGGCGCGGCGTGAATCGAGCGTTACCTTGGTGACGCCGACGGGAACGTTGAGTTCCGCGTCCAGCTTGGCATTGTGCTTGTCGACGATGGCCTTGATGTCGGGGTCGGGCGCAACGCCGGCGGTCGACGTCAGGCGCCACGCCGGGATGACCTGGAGCTTCTTCCTGCCGCGGCTCTCGACCCATTCGACCGAGAGGTCGAGGGCGCCGAGGTGATGTGCGTCGTAGCCGGCCTTCAGGATCGGCACGTCGCCGGCCCGCCAGACGATCGGATCATGATCGTGGCCGCCGAGAATGGCGTGGATCCCCTCGACCTCGCGCGCCAGGGCGATGTCGGTCGCCATGTCCAGATGGGTCAGCGCGACGATGATGTCCGCCCCCATGTCCTGCAGCTTCTTGACAGCCGCCGCGGCGGTCTCGGCGGCTGCCGCAAAGCGGATGGCCGCACCCGGCGACGACAGCGTCCGCGTCTCCGGCGCAAGCAATCCGAAGAAGCCGACGGTGAAATCGCCGAGCTTGATCGTATGGACGTCCGTCATGCCGGCCGCCGGCTTGCCGTCCATGCCGAGGACGTTGGTCCCGAGCCACGGGAAACGCGCCTCGCCGATGCGCTGGCGCGCGATTTCCGGCCCGAAATCGAACTCGTGATTGCCCGGAACCGCGACATCGGTGCCGATGGCGTTCATCAGCTCGATCATCTGGCTGCCCTTGGTCAGGCCCGACATGACCGAGGGCGAGATCAGGTCGCCGCCGAACGTCGTAATGCTGTATTGCGCGGCCTCGCGTTCCCGGCGCAGCAGCGTCATCAGCTCGGCGAATCCGCCCTGGCCGCGCTTGGGCGCGATCTCGTAGACGTCGTTGACGTGCAGGAAGGTGATCTTCGTCGGCTCCGCCGCCGCCGCGACCGGCAGGACCAGCAGCAGTACGACCGCGACGGCCCGGAACACTCTATGTCTGACGATGTCAAGCATGGCGCCTCTCCTGTTCGGTTCGTTGGCGGTCCTCCCGCGCCGTCGCGGAACACCCCGGCGTACGGGAAGAAACGACGCATGCTAGCAGAAATCTCCGGTCGTGCGAGTGGCCGCAATCGCACCGTTGACTCGGGTGCGGCAACGCGTCTACGGTCAAATTCTCAGCTGGTGAAAAATTTTTCAACTCCGGCAGTTGGTCTTGAAAAACTCCGGTCCGGCGCCCAACGAGACAGACCTCAACCTCGCCACGCGTGCTGCCTGGCTCTCCTATATCGGCGGCTATACGCAGGGCGAGATCGCGGAGCGGCTCGGCGTGTCGCGGGTCAAGGCGCACCGCCTCATCGCGCTGGCCCAGGAACGCGGCCTGGTCAAGGTCTTCATCGAGGGCGCCCCGGCCGAATGCATCGCCTGCGAAGAGGTCCTCGTACGGCGCTTCGGTTTGCGCAACTGTATCGTCGCGCCAGCGTTGGACGCCAAGTCCGATGCGGACGCCGGCGGCGAGTTTGCTTCCGTCGGCGCGGCGGCAGCGCGGCTTCTGCATCGCATGCTCTACGCCGCGGAAAGCGGCGCAATCGTGGGCGCCGGCAAGGGCCGGTCGATCACCGCGGCGGTCGCGCGGATGCCGTCGCTGCGGCGGCCCGACCTGCGGTTCGTCTCGGTATCCGGCAGCCTGACCCGCAAGCTCTCGGCCAATCCGTTCGACGTCGTCCAGCGACTGGTCGAGCGCACCGGCGGCGAGGGCTATTTTCTGCCGGTCCCCTACCTGGCCTCCAATGCCGCGGAGAAGGAAATCCTGCTGGCGCAGCAGAGCGTGCGCGAGATGCTCGGGCTGGCGCGCAAGGCGGACTTGGTCGTCATCGGCATCGGCGCGCTGAGCCGGGATGCCCACATTCGCCAGCTCGGCATGATCGGCGAGGCGGAATGGCGCGAGCTGCGCAGATGCGACGCCGTCGGCGACGTCATGGGCAGCTTCATCGATGTCAACGGCAAGCCGGTCGCCAGTGTGATCAACGAGCTCGCCCTGGGTCTCGGCATCGAGGATCTGCGGGGACGGCGCGTCGTCGCCGTGGTCGGCGGCGCACAAAAGCAGCGAGCGCTGCTGGGCGCGCTGCGCACCGGCATCGTCACCGACCTCGTCGTCGCCGAGCCGACGGCGCGTTGGGTTGCCGATGCCGTCGCCACCGACGCCGTGCCGCTGCGGGAGTTCGGGACGTGAGTGCGGGGGCGGAGCGGACGGGGACGGTCGCGGAGCTGCGTCGCGACGCCGGCCACCAGCCGGCACGCAATCCGGGCCTTGCGCTCGACCTCGATTGGGTCGCCGGCGTGCGCGTCAATCGCAGCGCCGCCGAGCGGCGCACCGCGACCCTGCCGGGGCGGCGCTCGGTGAAGCAGGACTGGCAGGCCGCCTGGCTCCTGAAGGCGGTGACCTGCATCGATCTGACGACGCTGGCGGGCGACGACACGCCGGGCCGCGTCCGCCGCTTGTGCGCCAAGGCGCGACACCCCGTGCGCGCAGACATCCTCGAGGCGCTGGGAGCTACCGGCTTGCCGATCCGGGTCGCGGCGGTGTGCGTCTATCACGAGATGGTAGCCACGGCGGTCGAGGCCCTCGCCGGAAGCGGCATCCCAGTCGCCGCCGTGTCGACGGGCTTCCCGGCTGGGCAGACGCCGTTCGAGCTGAAGCTCAGGGAGATCGAGCTCTCGGTCGCAGCAGGGGCGCGCGAGATCGACATCGTGATCAGCCGGCGCCACGTCCTCGGCGGCGACTGGCGGGCGCTCTACGACGAGGTCGCGGCGTTCCGTGCAGCGTGCGGTCCGGCGCACATGAAGGCGATTCTGGCAACCGGGGAGCTTGGTACGCTCGGCAATGTCGGCCGCGCGTCGCTCGTCTGCATGATGGCCGGCGCCGACTTCATCAAGACGTCGACGGGCAAGGAAGCGGTCAACGCGACGCTGCCCGTCAGCCTCGTCATGCTGCGCATGATCCGGGCCTACCGCGCGCGCACCGGCCACAGCGTCGGTTTCAAGCCGGCGGGCGGCATCTCCAAAGCGAAGGATGCGCTGACCTGGCTGACGCTGATGAAGGACGAGCTCGGCCGGCCATGGCTGGAACCGGCGTTGTTCCGTTTCGGCGCCTCCAGCCTGCTCGGCGACATCGAGCGCCAGCTCTCGCACCGCGCCACCGGACGCTACGCGGCGGCGCACCACCAGCCGATGGCATAGCATGGGACCCCCGCGGATGAGCGTCGCGGCGATCTTCGACAGCATGGAATACGGGCCGGCCCCGGAGAGCGACGAGCAGGCGCGCGCCTGGCTCGAGGCGCACGGCCGGTCGTTCGGGCTCTTCATCGGCGGGCGCTGGCGCGAGCCGGCGTCCGCGGACCGTCTCGAGACGGTCAACCCGGCCAACGGGCAAGTCTTGGCCCGCATCGCCCAGGCCGGCGCGGAGGACGTCGACGCCGCCGTCGCCGCGGCGCGCAGGGCGCAGCCTGGCTGGTACCGGCTCGGCGGGCATCGCCGCGCGCGTCACCTCTACGCGCTGGCGCGCCTCGTCCAGAAACATTCGCGCCTGTTCGCGGTACTCGAATCGCTCGACAACGGCAAGCCGATCCGCGAGAGCCGCGACATCGACGTGCCGCTCGTGGCCCGGCATTTCTACCATCATGCCGGATGGGCGCAGCTCATGGAAACCGAGCTCGCCGGCTACCGGCCGGTCGGCGTGGCGGGCCAGATCATCCCGTGGAACTTTCCGCTGCTGATGCTCGCCTGGAAGATCGCTCCCGCCCTTGCCATGGGTAACGCGGTGGTGCTGAAGCCGGCGGAATATACGAGTCTCACCGCGCTGCTGTTCGCCGAGCTGTGCGGCGAGGCGGGGCTGCCGGCCGGCGTCGTCAACATCGTGACCGGCGACGGCCGCACCGGCGAGCTGATCGCCCGGCACGAGGACATCGACAAGATCGCCTTCACCGGCTCCACCGAAGTCGGCCGCCTGGTGCGCGAGGCGACCGCCGGCAGCGGCAAGACGCTGACCCTCGAGCTCGGCGGCAAGTCGCCCTTCATCGTGTTCGCCGACGCGGACCTCGACGGTGCCGTCGAGGGACTCGTCGACGCCATCTGGTTCAACCAGGGCGAGGTCTGCTGTGCCGGGTCGCGGCTGCTCGTCCAGGAAGGCATCGCCGAGGCGTTCCTCGCCAAGGTCCGCGCGCGCATGGAGACGCTTCGCGTCGGCGATTCGCTCGACAAGGCGATCGACATCGGCGCGGTCGTCGCTCCGATACAGCAGGAACGCATCCGCGCCCTCGTCGCCAGGGGCGTCGAGGAAGGCGCCGAGCTCTGGCAACCTAACCTGGACCATCCCGCCGCGGGATGCTTCTATCCGCCGACCCTGCTGAGCGGCGTCGAGCCCTCCTCCACCGTCGCGCAGGAGGAGATTTTCGGCCCGGTGCTCGTGGCCATGGATTTCCGCACGCCGGCGGACGCGCTCGCGCTGGCCAACAATACGCGCTACGGGCTCGCCGCCAGCGTCTGGTCCGAGGACATCAACCTCGCCCTCGACGTCGCCGCCGGTCTGCGCTGCGGCGTCGTTTGGGTCAACGGCACGAACCAGTTCGATGCCGCCTCCGGTTTCGGCGGCTGCCGCGAATCCGGCTTCGGCCGGGAGGGCGGCCGCGAGGGCCTGTTCGAGTACGTGAAACCCGACTATGCTGCAGATCTCCCGCCCTATCCCGCGACCAAACGGCCGAAACGGGGGGCGCGGGCCAGGACCGCGGCGCCGGCCATCGACCGGACGGCGAAGATGTATATCGGCGGGCGGCAGGTGCG
>JBFHDX010000155.1:0-6975 GCA_041584475.1 Alphaproteobacteria bacterium | reverse complement strand
GGCCCCGATCTGGTCGCCAAGAGGTTCAGGGGCATGGTGAAGCGCTGCGCCGATTGCGGCTTCGACCTCGCCGGCGGCCGAGTCGAGGTGGTGCCGACGGCGCATTACATGATGGGCGGCGTCGAGGTCGAGGAGGATACCTCGACGGCGCTTCCCGGGTTCTACGTCGCCGGCGAGGATGCCGGCGGCGTGCACGGCGCGAACCGGCTGGGCGGCAACGGCGTCGCCAACTCCACCGTGTTCGGCGCGATCGCCGGCGACGAGATGGCCGATTTCGTGCGCCGCGAGGGCTCGTTGCGCGAGCCGGACGAGAGCCGCGTCGCGGAGGCGGTTGCCGCGGCGCTGCGCCCGTTCGGCCGCAGGCGGGGCGATCTCTACGCGCTGCGCCGCCGCCTCGACGATCTGATGTGGGACAGCGTCGGCATCATCCGCGATGCGGCGGCGCTGGAGGCGGCGCTCGGCGAGCTCGACGTGCTGTCGGCCGAGCTGGCGGAGACCGGGATCGACGGCGCGACGCGCGCCTTCAGCGTGACCTGGCACGACTGGCTGAACACGGAGAGCCTGCTGCTCGTCTCGCGGGCGATCGCGCACGCCGCGCTGGCCCGCGAGGACTCGCGCGGGGCCCATTTCCGCGCCGATTTCCCCGAGACCGGCGCGCTCGAGGAGTCCGCGTTCACCGCGGTCGCGCTGGCCGCGGACGGCCGCCTGACGGTGGCGACGAGGCCGGTAGCGTTCACCATCGTCGCCCCCGGCGAATCGCTGATCGAGGGCGAGGCGGGCGCGCCGCCGGAGGCGGGGGGAGCATGAGCGGCGTGCTTGCATATGGTCGATCCCGCCCCCACCCAACCCTCCCCCACAAGGGGAGGGCTCAATCAGTCGGCCAGGGCGGAGTTCCCTCCCCCTTGATGGGGGAGGGCAGGGTGGGGGTGACCTTGACCTTTCGCGGATTGGACGGATGTTCCTGTTGAGGAGGACGCGCACATGATCCCAGCCGAGCGCATCGAGGAGGCGGCCTATGGGGCGATGTTCCGCGCCGGCATCGAGATCCCCGAGGATTACGAGCAGGGGATCCGCGCGATGCTGAAGACCGAGAAGGGCGATCTCTCGGCCTTCGTGCTCGAGGCGATGCTCGAGAACTACGAGGCGGCGCGCGAGGACCGGCGCGCCATGTGCGCCGACACCGGGCTGCCGCGCTGGTTCGTCAAGGTCGGCAACGAGGCGCGCATCGAGGGCGGCTTCGTCGAGCTCGAGCGCCGGCTGCGCCGCGCCACCGCGCGGGCGACGCACGACATCCCGCTGCGCCCCAACCGCGTGCATCCGCTGACGCGGCGCGACCACAACAACAATGTCGGCATCAACGCGCCCGAGATCGACTACAGCTTCGAGCCCGACGCCGACTGGCTCGACCTCACGACCGTGCACAAGGGCGGGCTGTTCGGATCCGACTACCGGATGCTGTTCCCCGCCGACGGCGTCGACGGCATCAAGCGCTTCTTCATGGACACGCTGATCGCCTTCGGCAAGCGCGGGCTTGCCTGCCAGCCGGCGATCGTCGGCGTCGGCCTCGGCGGCTCCAAGGATGTCTGCATGACGCTCGGCAAGCAGGCGGCGTGCCTGCGCATCGTCGGCGACCGCAACCCCGACCCGGAGGTGGCGAAGCTGGAGGAGGAGCTGAAGTCGCTCGGCAACGGGATCGGCATGGGCGCGATGGGTTTCGTCGGCTCGTCGATGGTCGTCGACTGCCATATCGAGGTCGGCGACTGCCACACCGGCGGCATGCCGGCCTCGGTGCACACCTTCTGCCTCGCCTCGCGCCGCGCCGTCGTGCGCATCCACGCCGACGGGCGCGTCGAGAGCCGCGCCGATCCCAACTGGTTCACCCCCTACATGCGACGGGAGAGCGTGGAATGGCGGGAAGCGGAAAAGGTTTGAGGAAGCTGCGCCTTACGGCGCCGGTCACGGAGGCGGACCTGAAGGCGATCCACCCCGGCGACGTCGTCCATCTCGACGGGCTGATCTACACGGGGCGCGAGGGCGTCTACCGCAAGGTCGTCGACGAGGGCGCCGAGCCGCCGGTCGATCTGCGCGCGATCAGCAACGTCAACTTCCACTGCTCGCCCGCCGCCGCGGTCGCCGACGACGGCAGCTACCGCATCGGCGCCGTCACCGCCACGGCGAGCTTCCGCTTCTCGCGGGCGCTGCCGGCCTGGTTCGGGAAGACCGGCTGCAAGGTGGTGATAGGCAAGGGCGGCATGAACCCCAAGGACTATCGCGAGACCTTCGTGCCGGCGGGTGCGGTGTACCTGACCACGGTCGGCTACGGCACCGGCGCGCTGCTCGGGCGCGGCATCAGGGAGGTGGTCGCCGCGCACTGGCTCGAGGAGCTCGGCATCGCCCAGGCGCTGTGGATCCTGCGCGTCGAGAATTTCGGCCCGCTGATCGTCGAGAGCGACCTCGCCGGCAACAGCCTGTTCGAGGCGCAGAACGCCGAGATCAACGCGCGCATCGAAAAGCTCTATGACGGGCTCAAGCCGCCGGCGCTGCGCCGCCACGGCGAGACCGACGACAAGACCGAGGAGCTGATCTAGGGCCGCCCATCGGCTTGACGGCGGCGCCCGAGTCGCGGCAACCATGGCCGCGGAATCGGCAGCGACAATCGAACGGGGAGCAACGGCATGAGCGATCAACCGGTGGCGGTCGTCGTCGGCGGCGGCAGCGGCATGGGCGCGGACGCGGCGCGCAAGCTGGCGGCCGACGGATACCGGGTCGCCGTCCTCTCGTCGTCCGGCAAGGGCGAGGCGGTGGCGCAGGAGCTCGCCGGCTTCGGCGTGACCGGGTCGAACCGGTCCGTCGACGATCTCACGCGCCTCGTCGACGGCACGGTTGCGCGCTGGGGGCGCATCGATGCGGTCGTCAACAGCGCCGGGCACGGGCCGAAGGGGCCGGTGCTCGAGATCGCGGACGAGGACTGGCACCTGGGGATGGAGGTCTATCTGCTGAACGTCGTCCGCATGGCGCGGCTGGTGACGCCGGTGATGCAGAAGCAGGGCGCCGGTTCGATCGTCAACATCTCGACCTACGCGGCGTTCGAGCCGGAGGCCGCGTTCCCGACCTCGGGCGTGTTCCGCGCCGGCCTCGCCGCCTTCGCCAAGCTGTTCGCCGACCGCTACGCCGCCGACAACATCCGCATGAACAACGTCCTGCCCGGGTTCATCGACAGCCTGCCCGAATCCGAGGAGCGGCGGGCGCGGATCCCGATGGGCCGCTACGGCCGGGCAGGGGAGGTCTCCGACCTCGTCGCCTTCCTGGCATCCGCGCGGTCGAGCTACATCACCGGGCAGAACATCCGCATCGACGGCGGCATCACGCGCTCGGTGTGAGGGGGGCGTGAGGTCGGCTGCGGCCGGGTTGCGGTCCGGGTGGTTGGGCGGCGGGGTCCTCGGGGGTGGTCATCCTTCGACGGGCTCAGGATGAGGCTCGGGGTACTCGGCTCCTCACGCGCCATCCGCGCGGCGCCAGGGGGCGCGGGGGCTCGGGCCGCCACGGGGCGCGGATGGGGACATCCGCGCCCGCGTCCCGTGGCCAGCCCGGCCGTCGCCGGAGCGTGGCACCAACGCTTCTCCGACCCAAATCGAAGACGGCGCTGCACGAGGCGGGCGATTGTCGTAAGCTGCGGGGCCGGCGGCCCCGCCCTCGTCGCGGGGCCGGGCGCTGCGTCACGATTGGGGGGCCCGGCCGATGAAGACGGCAATCCTCGTCACCGGCGCGCTGGGGCAGATCGGCTCGGAGCTGGTGCCCGCCCTGCGCGAGAAATACGGCGCCGAGCGCGTGGTCGCCTCGGACATCCGGATGCCGGCGGGCGGCGCCGCGCGGGCCGGGCCGTTCGAGCTGCTCGACTGCACCGAATTGCCGCAGATTCGCGAGATCGTGCCGCAGTACGGGATCGGCACCATCTACCACATGGCGGCGCTGCTGTCGGCGATCGCCGAGGAGAAGCCGCAGGCCGCCTGGCAGCTCAACATGGGGAGCCTGTATAGCGTGCTCGAGGTGGCGCGGCACCATGGCTGCGCAGTGTTCCTGCCCAGCTCGATCGGCGCCTTCGGCCCGACGACGCCGCGCGACCGCACCCCGCAGGACACGATCCAGCGGCCGACCACCATGTACGGCGTCACCAAGGTGGCCGGCGAGCTGTTGTGCGACTACTACGCGAGCCGCTTCGACGTCGACACCCGGGGTATCCGGCTGCCGGGACTGATCAGCCACGTCGCGCCGCCCGGCGGCGGCACCACCGACTATGCCGTTGAGATCTTCCGCCAGGCGCTGCGCTACCGCCACTACACCTGTTTCCTCGGCCCCGACACAAGGCTCGACATGATGTACATGCCCGACGCGATCAGGGCGATGATCGAGGTGATGGAGGCGGACCCGGCGGGGCTCAAGCACCGCAACGCCTTCAACGTGACGGCGATGAGCTTCACCCCGGACGAGCTGGCCGCCGAGATCCGCAATCACATCCCCGATTTCGTCATCGAATACGAGGTCGACCCGGTGCGCCAGGCGATCGCCGATTCGTGGCCGCGCTCGATGGACGACAGCGCCGCGCGCGAGGAGTGGGGCTGGGCGCCCGAATACGATCTGGCGGCGATGACGAAGGACATGTTGGACAAGCTCGGGCCCGCGCTGCGGCGCGGCGCCTGAGGCAGCGACGCGAGAGGAGGCGAGAATGCCGCGCCCGCGACTGGAAAAGACGCTGATGACGGAGCTGGAGGCGCTTGCATCCGCGGCATCGCTCAAGGGACGCGAGACCGTGTTCGCCGGCGTGGTGCCGGCGGCCGGCGGGCGCGGCCCGCGCTACCTGCTCGACGGCGAGGGCGAGCGGCCGTTCCTGCGCATGAACTCGAACAGCTATCTCGGCATGTCGCTGCGCCCCGAGGTCATCGCGGCCGAGGAGGAGGCGGTGCGTGCCTGCGGCGCCGGGCCGGGCGCGGTGCGCTTCATCAGCGGCACCTGGGCCCAGCACGTGGCGCTCGAGCGCAAGCTCGCCGCATTCCACGGGCGCGAGGCGGCGATGATCTTCAGCTCCGCCTACGCGACGGTGATGGGCACGCTGCCGCCGCTGATCGGCGACGAGACCGCCGTCATCTCGGACGAGCTGAATCACAACTGCATCATCAACGCCATGCGGCTGGCCCGCCCGAAGGCGAAATACATCTACCGCCATCTCGACCTGGCGGAACTCGAGCGCAGCCTCGCCGAAGCCGCGAAGTCGTGCGGGCGCGCCATCGTCGTCACCGACGGCATCTTCAGCATGCGCGGCGACCACGCGCCGCTCGGCGAGATCGTCGCGCTGGCGCGCCGCTTCGACGACGCGTTCGCCGACGGCGTGCTGGTGGTCGCCGACGATTCGCACGGCATCGGCGCCATCGGCGAGACCGGGCGCGGCACCGAGGAACATGCCGGCGGCGCGCCCGTCGACCTGCTCGTCGCGACGCTGGGCAAGGCGCTCGGCGTCAACGGCGGGTACGTCACCGGCAGCCGGACGATCATCGACTATCTGCGCGAGAAGGCGCCGTTCTACATCTACTCCAACCCGATCACGCCGGGCGAGGCGGCGGCGGCGGCGACGGCGCTGGACATCCTCGACGGCGAGGAGGGGCGCCGGCTGCTCCGGCACCTGCGCGAGATGACCGCGCGCTTCACGGCCGGGCTCGGCCGGCTCGGGCTCGAGACGATCCCCGGCGAGCACCCGGTGGTGCCGCTCATGGTTCGGGATACCGCGCGCACGGCGGCGCTGGTGCGGCACCTGCGGGCCAACGGCGTGCTGGCGACGGCGATCACCTATCCGGTGGTGCCGCGCGGCGAGGAGGAGATCCGCTTCCAGGTCTCGGCCGACCACACGGCGGCCGACATCGACGCGGTGCTCGACGTCCTGGCAGGCGCGCCGGACGTCGGCTGAGGGGAGGCGGCGTCCGCCGCCGGTGCGCCGTTCAGGCGCTGCCCGCCGTACCGCGCAACCCGCGCAGCCCTTCCACCAGCTTGCGCGCGGCATCCGTGGCCTTCGCAGGCACGCCGGCGGCCGCTGGCGGCTCGTGCTTCAGCAGTGAGTCCACCGTGAATTCGTAGATTGTGCTCTCGACGACCCCGATGCCGTCGTAGCTCTGGGCGTGACGCCGCGCCGCGGCCTCCAGCGGCAGCGCGAGCCGCTCGTTCGCGGCGTCGCTGACGAGGACATAGCGGGCGAGGCCGATATCGCTCTTCAGCAGCCGGTGGGCGACGATCACCGGCAGGCCGCCGATCTCCCGGTGCCCGCGCAGGTCGTAGAGGTAAAGGCTGCCGCTGTGCACGACGGTCTTGAGCTCGAGCCGGGCGACGTTGCGGCAGGCCTCGCAGGGACAGGTGTTGGCACGGATCAGCTCGGCCCGCTTGCGGTAGAAGGCGTGCAGCAGCGCATGGACGGCGGCGCCGGCCTGCTCGCCGCTGACCGTGCGTCGTCCCGCGGGCCCGGCGTGGACGCCGCAGAGGAAGACGGCGTCGCCCTCGATCTTCGCGGTCGCGAGCACCGGTTCCGCTGCCTCGATGACGCTGGAGAGGAGCGCCGAGACCGCGTATTGCGCGTGCGCCAGCGCCAGCGCGCTCATGCGCATGAATTCGGTGTAGCCGGAGATGTCGGGGATGACGACGAAGCCTTCGATCTCGCCTTCCGGCACCGCCGCGTCCGGCCGCAGCGGCGTCGCGGCCGGCACGTCGAGCCGCCGCAGCGCACCGGCGCGGATACGCTCGCCCGGGTCGCCGGCGACGGTGCGGCGCAGCAGCAGCACGATGGCGACGGCGGCCACGGCGAGCAGGAGCAGCGTGCCGTACATCGCGAGCAGCCCGCCGCCCATGCCCCAGAGCCCGCCCATCATGTCGCCGGACTCCCGCATGCCGCCGCCCATGGCCCGTTCCCTTTATTGCTGTTCGGGCCGCGGGAGTGAT
>JBFHDX010000154.1:0-7157 GCA_041584475.1 Alphaproteobacteria bacterium | reverse complement strand
GACTCGTGGTCGATCCGGTCGCGGACGTGGCTGTTGAAGTCGCAGTAGGGACATTTCGAGCGGCAAAACGGCCAGTGGACGTAGAGGCCGAATTCGCGCCCTTCCTCCGTGCCTGCCGAATCGTTCAAGGCGGTTTCCTGGCTCGATGCGCTCACCGTCCGCGCTCCCGGAAGCAGGCGTCGACCAACTGCCCGAACGCGCGTGCGCGGTGGCTGATCGCGTGCTTCGCTGCGGGCTCCATCTCGCCGAAGGTGATCTCGTGGCCGACGGCCACGAACATCGGGTCGTAGCCGAATCCGCGAGTTCCCCGGGGCGGCCAGACCAGCGTGCCGTCGATGCGGCCTTCGAAGCTTTCGACATGGCCGTCGGGCCACGCCAGCGACAGCACGCAGACGAAATGCGCGGATCGCGGCTGCTTGCCGTCGAGCGCCGCCTCGAGCCGCTCCATCGCCTTGCCGAAATCCCGGCCGTTCCCGGTCTCCGCCCAGCGGGCGGAGTGGATGCCCGGCTCACCGCCGAGCGCGTCGACCGACAGCCCGGAATCGTCGGCCAGCGCCGGCAGCCCGGACGCTGCAGCCGCCGCGCGCGCCTTGAGCTCGGCGTTCTCGCGGAACGTCTTGCCCGTCTCCTCCGGCTCCGCCAGCCCGATCTCGGACGCCGAGACGACCGCGACGCCGAACGGCCGCAGCAGGTCGGCGATCTCGCGGACCTTGCCCTGGTTGTGGCTGGCGATGACCAGCTTCGTCTCGGAGAATTCGCGTGCCATGCACGCCTATATGGCGCGGTGGTGCAGGCGGGGAAAGCGTTTTCCGCGCGGGGTGCCGCGCCGGTGTGCCCGCTGTTACACTGCCGGTGGCAAGAGAGGGCACCATGATGCGACTCGGAGTCATCGTCTCGTTCTTCCTCGGCGTCGCCGTGCTGGCGCCGCCGGCGGCGGCCACGGACCCGACGATGACGCACATGGTCTTCCGCTTCGTCGCGCAGGGGCTCGATCCCGACTCGTTCGCCGCGACGCCGCGCGAGATGTGGCGCGTCGGCCGTCGCTATCTGCGCCTGCAGGAGCAACCGGATCCCGACCGCGGGATCCACGGCCTGATCATCAGCAACGCCCCCGACAACTGGATGATCGACCTGCACGCCAAGGAGGCCACGCACGCGATCGACGACGGCGACGAGATCGACGTCTCGGTGCCGGTCTTCCCCAATGTCGGCGGCGAGGTCGTCCAGGCGCTCGAGTTCGGCGGTGAACTCGACTTCTTCCGCGAGCAGGGCGCGAAGGACGCCGGCAGCGGCATCATCGGCGGGCGGCGGGCGCGGGCGCAGATGCTGATCGTCGACGGCGTCCAGCTGACACTCTATGTCGGGATGGACGGGCGGCCGTGGCAGGTCGCCATCAATACCGGGCAACGCGAGTGGGCGATCCGGTACGAGGTCTACGAGGCGGGGCTCGACCCGGACTGGTCGCTGTTCGAGCCGCCCGAAAGCGTGACCGTGATCGAGGCCCGCTGACGCGTCAAACCGGTTACGCCTTATTAACCCTGTTCCGGCCAGATCTTGTGTTCCGATGCATCCACAGTACCGCATATGCCTTCATTCTCGTTCTCGGGGGCGCTGGTGCGGTCTGGCCGGATCCGGCCCGAGGGTGCGGAAACATCGCCAGCGGTCATTCAGCGACTCTCTGAACGACTCGAAATTTCCGCCGTTTCTTCGCGTATAGAGGGTCGTTTTGAGGCGCTGTAACGCATTGTGCTGGTGTTCTGCTTTCGTTCTGCTTACAATCGATGGCGCGAACAGGGCAGGGGGCAATTCCACGCATGGTGGCGCGCGTCGGCACGGTCGCCTTCCAGGGCATCGACACGCTGGACATCGACGTCCAGGTGCAGATGTCCGGAGGCCTGCCGGCCTTCACGGTCGTCGGGCTGGCGGACAAGGCGGTGGGCGAGAGCCGGGAGCGTGTGCGTGCGGCGCTTGGCGCGCTCGGGCTCGCGCTGCCGCCGCAGCGCATCACCGTCAACCTGTCGCCGGCCGACGTGCTCAAGGAGGGCAGCCACTACGACCTGCCGATCGCGCTCGGGCTCCTCGTCGCGATGGGCGTGCTGCCGGCCGACGAGATCGCCCGCTACACGGTGCTGGGGGAGCTCGCGCTCGACGGCGCGATCGCGCCGGTCGCCGGCGTCCTGCCCGCGGCGATCGCCGCCGCGGCGGGCGAGCGCGGCATCATCTGCCCGGCCGCGACCGGCGGCGAGGCGGCCTGGGCCGACGGTATCGAGGTGCTGGCGCCGGCCTCGCTGCTCTCGCTGATCAACCACTTCAAGGGCAGCCAGGTGCTCTCGCCGCCGCAGCCGCGTCTTGCCGAGGATGGCGCCATGGCGCCAGATCTGTCGGACATCAAGGGGCAGGAGACAGCGAAGCGGGCGCTCGAGCTGTGCGCCGCCGGCGGCCACAATCTCCTGATGATCGGCCCGCCGGGCGCTGGCAAGTCGATGCTGGCGCAGCGCCTGCCGGGCATCCTGCCGGCACTGTCGCCGAAGGAGGCGCTCGAGGTCAGCATGATCCACTCGGTTGCCAGCCTGCTGAGCGAGGGCCGGCTGTCGCGCCGACGGCCGTTCCGCGACCCGCACCACTCGGCCTCGCTCGCCGCCATGGTCGGCGGCGGCATACGCGCCAAGCCGGGGGAGGTGAGCCTCGCCCACAATGGCGTGCTGTTCCTCGACGAGCTGCCGGAGTTCCAGCGGCCGACGCTGGAGGCCCTGCGACAGCCGTTAGAGAGCGGCCGCGCCGTCATCGCGCGCGCCAACGCCCACGTCACCTACCCGGCGCGCTTCCAGCTGGTCGCGGCGATGAACCCATGCCGCTGCGGCCACCTCCACGACGCGGCGCTCGCGTGCAGCCGGGCGCCGCGCTGCGCCCGGGACTACCAGGCGAAAATCTCGGGCCCGCTGTTCGACCGCATCGATCTGCATGTCGACGTGCCGGCGGTGAGCCCCGCCGACCTCTCACTGCCGCCGCCCGCCGAGGGCTCGGCGCAGGTGGCGGCGCGCGTCGCGGCGGCGCGGGCGGTGCAGGCGGAACGCTACGGGGCACTGCCCGAAGACAAGCACATCCGCAGCAACGCCGAGGCCGACGGCGCACTCCTCGAGGAGGTCGCGGCGCCCGACGCCGACGGCCGCCGGCTGCTGACCGACGCGGCGGAGCGCCTGAAGCTCTCGGCCCGCGGCTACCACCGGGTGCTGCGCGTCGCCCGCACGCTGGCCGATCTCGACGGCGCGAGTGCCGTGCGCCGCATCCACGTCGCCGAGGCGCTGAGCTACCGGAGGTTGGCGCCCGGGCGGTGAGGCGACGCCCTTAGCGGAATCGTAAGGCTTTTGCGCTATCGACGACCCGTCCCCGTTATCGGCGCAAGGAGCGGCCATGGCACAGACGGAACTGGCGGATACGCCCGCGACGGCGGGCGGACCGGCGCGCGGGGCTTCGCCGCTGCTGCGCCATGTCCGGCGCATTGCGCTCATCATTAACGTCAAGGCGGTGACGGTGTCCGCCCTCGCGGTGGGTTCCACGATGCTGTGCGCCCGCTACGGGCTGCTCGCCGACTTCCCGCTCACGCTCATCGCGACGGCCATCATCTTTCCGATCGTCTTCTCGATCAGCGGCGCCTACAAGCGCCGCGAGACCGCGCTCTACCATTACGGCCAGATCAAGGCGCACGGAAGGGCGATCTATTTCGCGGCGCGCGACTGGCTTGCCGAGCCGGACGCCGACACCCTGCGGCAGGCCGGCGAGTCACTGGGCCGCCTGCTCGCCAACTGCCGCTCCCTGTTCGGCGGCCCGCTGGATCGGACGATCGAGAACGAGGCCGCCGTTTATCGGGATTTCTCGCAGCTGTCGCGCTTCATCAAGGGGTTGCGGGAGAAGGGCCTGGCGTCGGGCGAGGTGTCGCGCTGCAACCAGTATCTCTCGAAGATGATCGCCTCGTTCGAGACGATGAAGCACATCTACCAGTACCGCACGCCGGTGACGCTGCGCGCCTACAGCCACATTTTCATCCTCGTACTGCCGATCCTCTACGGACCCTATTTCGCGCACCTTGCGACGGAATATTCGCCGGGGCTGGAATACCTGATGCCGGTGCTGTTCAGCCTGATCTTCGTCGGCCTGGACAACATCCAGTCGCACCTGGAGAACCCGTTCGACCAGGTCGGCGAGGACGACATCACCATCAACCCGGAGAAGTTCGTCGAACGGCTGGAGCTCTAGGCGATCGGCGCGCGCTTTTTCCCGTCCAGAGGTCGGCCCGATGCGACGCTTCACACCGATTCCATTTGCAATTCGCCGCCGCATGCCCCATTTACGGCCTACCGGTACCATGACGTCCTGGCGTATCCAACTAGACGCCCTCTGCGCTTAGCCGCGTTACCCCTCGACATTGTGTGACCATGAAACCCGATGACGCGGGGCGATATCGCGTGGCGTCGTCACAAGCACTTTCGAAGTTGGAAGGACAAGAGTATGGCTAAAGGAACCGTGAAATGGTTCAACGCAGTCAAGGGCTACGGCTTCATCGAGCCGAGCGATGGCTCGAAGGACGTGTTCGTCCACATCTCTGCCGTCGAGCGGGCTGGCCTGCCGGGCCTCTCGGAAGGACAGACGATCTCGTATGAGGTCGTACCGGGCCGGAACGGCAAGAGTTCGGCCGAGAATCTCGTCGTCTGACGATGCGGTCGCCGGGCGCACGGGCGTCCGCGAAAAGAAAATGACGAATGGCCGGGTCCTCATGGGTCCGGCCATGCCGTTCCTGCATACGCCCTTCCACGCAAGAGGAAAGGAAACCCATGGCCCGCAAACCGAACTATGGCTTCGAGCGCCGGGAGCGCGAGCGCCTCAAGGCCGAGAAGAAGGCGGCGAAAGCCGAAGCGAAGCGCAAGCGGAAATCCACCACCGAGGGAGCGGACAACGCGACGGTCCTGAACGGCGGCTTGAAACCCGAAAGCGATTGATCACCGCCGCCCTTGCCGGCCGCGCCAAGACCGGAACACGAGAACCGCGCCGACGGCGAGCACGGCCGGCGGAAGGAGCGCGAGCCCCCAATCCGCCGCCCGATACCGTGAACAGGGTCTCGCCCGACTGGCCCGGCAAGGTTTGTCGCTGTCCCGTCTGCGGCTGCATCAGCTGCTCCGCTCGCCCTGAGCTGCGCGCCGCATGACGACCGCAGCCGAAGTCAACGCCGAAGATTGGCGACCCCGCCACGGCATTGTGACCGCGTCGCGGCGCTTCGTAGCGGCTGTTATCCTCGCTTGCAGGCGGTCGCCGCCGGCCGCGGGATCTACCGACGGCGCAAGGGAATAGGGGAATACTGCCATGACACACGGCACATTCGTCTGGAACGAGCTGATCAGCCCCGAGCCCAAGAAAAGCGGCGCCTTCTATGCCGCGCTCGTCGGCTGGACGTTGCGCCACGCCGACATGGGCGAGGCCGGCACCCATACGCTTTTCCAAAACGACGGCAAGGATGTCGCCGGGCTGATGGCGACGCAACCGGGCGCGCCCACGGCGGCCCACTGGAACGCCTAAAGCGCGGTCGACGATCTCGATGCGGCGCTGGCCAAGGTGACCGAGCACGGCGGTACGGTGCTGATGGCGGCCAAGGACATCCCCGATGTCGGACGCGTTGCCGTGATCGCGGATCCGGTCGGCGCCATCGTCTCGCTGATGCAGCCGGCGCCGGGCATGTAGCGGTTGTCGCCGCGAGCGGCGCCGACACCGCCCGTCCCACTTACTTGTCGAGCGGCTTGATCATGCGGCCCAGATCCTTGCCGGCAAACAGGTGCATGTGGAAGTGGAACACCTCCTGGTGCGCGTCGCGGCCGCAATTGGCGAGGATGCGGTAGCCGTTCTCGACGGCGCCCAGATCGCGGGCGATCTTCCCGACCGCCCGCATGAAGCCGGCGATCTCCGCGTCCGAGGCGTTGGCGGTGAAATCGTCCGACGACTCGTATCGCCCCTTGGGGATCACCAGCACGTGGGTCGGCGTCTGCGGGTTGATGTCGTGGAAGGCGAACGCCCAGTCGTCCTCGTAGACCTTCTTGCAGGGAATCTCGCCGCGCAGGATCTTCGCGAAGATGTTGCTGTCGTCGTACGCCATCGCTTCCGCCCACCTAGCTTTTTGCCCGTGACGCCTTTTCCTCGATGCCCGAGGTGCCCGCGCGCGCCTCGAGCGCCCGCCAGACGTCCGCCGGCGCGACCCCGGTCGCCGCCCACAGCACCAGCAGGTGATACAGCAAGTCCGCGCTCTCGGCGGTCACGGCCTTGCGATCCTCGGCAAGCGCGGCGACCACCGCCTCGACGGCTTCCTCGCCGACCTTGCGCGCGGCCGCCGGCGCTCCGCCGGCGAGCAGCTTCGCCGTCCAGGACTCCGCCGGGTCGGCGCCGCGTCGCGACCCGATCATCGCGAACAGCCGGTCGAGGATCCGGGCGTCGAGCTTGTCCGGTTTCATGCGCATCTTGCTAGCAGGAATCGCCACCGCTGTCAGGCGCCATGGCGCCACTACAGCCGCACCGGCAGGCCGGCCTTCGCCATGTGTTCCTTGGCCTCGCGGATCGAGTAGGTGCCGAAATGGAAGATCGAGGCGGCGAGCACGGCGGAGGCGTGGCCGTCGCGCACGCCCTCGACCAAATGGTCGAGCGTGCCGACGCCGCCCGAGGCGATCACCGGGATCGGCACCGCGTCGGCGATCGCCCGCGTCAACGCGCAGTCGAAGCCCTCCTTGGTGCCGTCGCGGTCCATCGAGGTCAACAGGATCTCGCCGGCGCCGGAATCCGCCATGCGAATGGCCCAGCCGATGGCGTCGATACCGGTCGGCTCTCGCCCGCCGTGCGTGAACACTTCCCAGCGTCCGGGGCCGTTGCTGCGCGCGTCGATGGCGACGACGATGCACTGGTTACCGAAGCGCTCCGCCGCCTCGGCGACGAATTCCGGGCGTTTGACCGCCGCCGTGTTGATCGAGACCTTGTCGGCGCCGGCGAGCAGCAGCTTGCGGATGTCGTCGTTGTTGCGCACGCCGCCGCCGATGGTGAGCGGCATGAAGCACTGCTCGGCCGTACGCAGCGCAACGTCGAGGATGGTGTCGCGGTGATCCGACGAGGCGGTGATGTCGAGGAAG
>JBFHDX010000153.1:0-7249 GCA_041584475.1 Alphaproteobacteria bacterium | reverse complement strand
GCCGAGCGCCTCGGTGCGGGCGCTCAGGGTGTTGGCCAGCCGCTCCATCTGGAAGGTCGCCGACTCGCTGACATGGTTCAGCTCCTCGGCCTGGGCGCGCAGCGAGTCGGTGACCGCACGCACGCGGCCCTCGGCGCCCTCGGTCGGATAGGTCAGCAGCGCCAGCTGCCGGCGCAGCATGTCGCTGTGCTCGCGCAGCTCGCCGCCGCGGCCCACGAACAGCATGATCGACCACAGCGCGGCGAGCGGCAGCGCCGCGCCGGCGACCACCATGCCGGCCTCGTGCGGCGCCAGGGCGGCCAGCCCGGGCAGCCCGACATAGAACGCGACATAGGCGGCGCACAGCGCGAGCCAGGCGATGCTGGCGGCGACGGCGACCACGAGCGCGCGGCGCCGCGTCGTACGGCCGACCTCGGCGACCTCGTCGAATTCCGTCGGCGTGACGGGCGGCGCGTGGAGTCGCAGGCGACGGAGCCGGGTGACGTTGGAGCTCATCCCCTCAACCTCTCTCGAATCAGGGATTTATAGCAAGTTTTTGGTAAACGGAACATTAAGGTCATGGCGTCCTTGGCGACGCACCGACGCGGGCGCCGCGGGCGCCGCAGCCGCGGCAGCGCGTCAATCCTCGCCGATATCCTCGGCCCAGACCTGCGGGTAGCGCGCGATGAAGGCGTCCATCAGCGCCTTGCACTCGGGGTCGTCGAGCACGACAACCTCGACGCCGCGCTCGACGAGCAGCGGCTCGTTGCCGCCGAAAGTCCGGTTCTCGCCGATGACGACGCGCGGAATGCCGAACTGGAGGATCGTGCCGGCGCACATCATGCACGGGCTGAGCGTCGTGTAGAGCACGGTGTCCCGGTAGCTGCGCTGGCGACCGGCGCGGCGGATGCAATCCATCTCGCCGTGCGCGATCGGGTCGCCGCGCTGGACGCGCCGGTTGTGCCCGGCGGCCACCACCGCCGCGCCGCGCATCAGCACCGAGCCGACCGGAACGCCGCCCTCCTCGAGGCTCTTCGCCGCCTGCTCGCGTGCCAGCGCCATCGCCTTCCAGTCCGCATCGGCCGGCTTCGCCATGGGCGGCTCCTCGCTCACGCCGCGCGACCGCGCGCCGGCAACGCCGTTACTCGCACGCCAGCGCCGGACGGTAGGTCTGGTGCTGCGTCCCCGGGCTGCGCCCGCCGACGCCGGTGCCGCCGCCCGGCATGTGGATGAGGCCGCCGACGAACGCCGCCCCGCTGACCCCGTGTATCGGGACCGGCATGTCGGCGAGCCGGGTCCAGCGGTCGGAGCGCGGGTCGTAGACCGTGTGGTCGGGGAACATGCCCGTGCCGCCCTCGCCGCCCCAGACGTGGAAGCAGCCGCGCGCGGCGATGCCGTTGACGCCGCTGCGCGGACGCGGCATCGGCGCCACAGCCGACCAGCGCCCGGTCGCGGGATCGAAGACCTCGAGCGCCGCCGAGGCCTCGCTGCGGAACCCGGGGCCGAGCCTGCCGCCGGCGATCCAGACGCGGCCGCCGATCGCCGCACCGGCCAGGTGGTTGCGTTGGCTCGGCATGTCGGGCAGCACGGTCCAGGCGTCGGCCGCCGGGTCGTAGACCGCGAAGTCGTGGCCGCGCGGCGGCCGCCCGCCGGCGACGTAGATCCTGCCGTCGAGCGTGACGGCGACGCCGGCGCTGCGCGCCCGCAGCAGCGGCGCGCGGGCGACCCAGCGCCCCGCCGCCGCATCGAGCATCCACAGCGAATCGAGGAAGCCGCCGCCGAACAGCCCGGTCGACTGGCCGCCCATGACGTAGAGGCGGCCGCCGGCGGACGCCGCCATCAGGTGGTGCGCCGGGGCGGGCAGCGAGGGGGCGCGGCTCCAGCCGTCGCTCGCCGGGTCGTAAACCTGCACGGTGGTGCCGTCGACCTCGCCGACCGCGTAGCCGCCGATGACGTAGATTTTGCCGTCGAGCTCGGCGACGGCGAACTCGGAATGCGCCGCCGGCAGCGCGGCGCGGCGGCCCCACGCGCCCTCTTCCGCCTGCACGGCCGGCGCGAATGCGGCGAGCAGAGTTGCCGCGGCGAGCGTGCGCACGACGGACCGCAAGCCGGGCGATGCCGGTCGGGGACGGGCGCCCGGTGCCGGCTCCGCCCGCGTATCGATGGTGGAGTTCATTGCGACGCCTCCCTGGCGCAAATTCGCCGCCCTGTCAGTCCCGGAAATTGACGTATTGCAGCGGCTGCTCGATGCCGAGCCCCTTGATCAGCTGGATCGCCGCCTGCAGATCGTCGCGCTTCTTGCCGGAGACGCGCAGCTCGTCGCCCTGGATCGCGACCTGGACCTTGAGCTTCGCGCCCTTGACCGCCTTGGTGATCTGCTGCGCGACCTCCCGCGCGATGCCCTGGCGCACCGTCACCGTCTGGCGCAGCGAGCCGTGCGAGGCCGGCTCGGGCCGCGCGAAATCGAAGGCGCGGGCGTCGAGCTTGCGCTTCGCCATGTGGCCGCGCAGCACCTCCTGCACCTGCTTCAGCTTGTACTCGTCGTCGGCGCGGATCGTCAGCACGCCGGCCTCGTGCGCGATCGAGCAGTTGCTGCCCTTGAAGTCGTAGCGCGTGCCGATCTCGCGCATCGCGCCGTTGACGGCGTTGTCGACCTCGGGCAGCTCGGTGCGGGAAACGACGTCGAAGGTCGGCATGGCGGGCCTCGCTGCGGGCGGTTGCGGACGACCGGATGATTGCACGAAACCCGGGCGCGGGGCCAGCGTCGGCGACGCACAGGCAGGCGAGGATTGAACAGGTGCGGCGCCGCTGAGCCCTTGCCGCGAGCGGCTTTCGGCGTGTCTGCCGTGTCGCGGCGCGGTCGCCCATTGAACAGATGCGGCGCCGGTGGGGCCAGGGAATCCGCGCCTTCCGGCGCGCGATCGTGTCATATATATTAGAGTTTTCTAATTTATTGTGCCGGACCTTTTCGCCAGATGAAATACGGGGCCGGTTTCGGGGACACGGTCCCTGATTCGCGCGCCAAATCAGTACAGTGTCCCCGCATTTCCCCGATCGCCCCTGACCTCGACCGCCCGAACCTGACTCGGGCCGTCGGCTGTGTTAGGGTCGCCGCCGCAACCCTTCCCGTGGCGTGATTCTGCCGGCCGCTCAGCACGATGTCGTCGGTTTCACCGGAACCTGATCGGAGAGCGACGATAAATGAGCGAAGCGAAGACAGGCGATACCGTGCGCATCCACTACACCGGCCGGCTGACCGACGGCAGCGAGTTCGACTCCTCGGCCGGCGGCGACCCGCTCGAGTTCACGCTGGGCGCCGGCCAGATCATCCCCGGCCTCGAGCGCGAGGTCGAGGGCATGGCGGTGGGCGACAAGAACACGGTCACTATCCCGGCCGCCGAGGCCTATGGCGCGCACCGGCCGGAAGCCGTCCAGGAGGTGCCGCGCGAGCGCCTGCCCGAGCAGGTCAACGTCGCCGTCGGCACGCAGCTGCAGGGCGTGACACAGGACGGACGCGCCCTGAACCTGACGGTGGTCGCGGTCGGCGACGACACGGTGACGCTCGACGCCAACCACCCGCTCGCCGGCAAGGACCTCGTCTTCGACGTCGAGCTGGTCGAGATCAAGTAGCGGCCGGTCGGGCGAGGGGTGTCCGGCCCGCAACCCGCGGCCGGGCGCAGTTCCGATTCACCCCTTCCCCCGCCGAGGTGGCAGACGGGCTGCTTGTGCTGGCCCACCCCGTCGTCAAGTGCGCGGCCGCGGTGGGCGGGCGCCTTGGCTTTCGCGACCAAGCGCGCTCGGGCGGGCCGATGACGATCCTGTCGGCCGCGGCGGCTGCGCTGTGGCTGGTACCGAGCAGCCGGACGGGACTTCGGTACTGCGCTGAGATCGCAGACCGAACCGACCGCGCGATGAAATAACCGCCCGCCATCATTGTTTTCACCCGCAGCTGCCCCATATCTTCCCCATACGTGTTGCATTTGTTTCGTGGCACCCGAACAGCCGGTACGCCGACTAGCGCGGTCACCCCCTGACAATGTGGACGTTAGACGAACCGCGCCGCCGCACGATGCGAGGTGCGAAATCAACACTCCTGTTAGAGGGAAAAACCATGGCTACTGGTACTGTAAAGTGGTTCAACGCCACCAAGGGCTTCGGATTCATCGAGCCGGAAGACGGCTCCAAGGATGCATTCGTTCACATCTCGGCCGTCGAGCGCGCGGGCTTGAGCTCGCTTAACGAAGGGCAGAAGGTATCCTACAAGCTGCAGCCCGGACAGAACGGCAAGACGGCCGCCGAGGACCTGGCGATCATCGAGTAACCACGCAAGGCGCCGCCCCCGGACACGCTCCGCGGGCGGCCGCCGAGCATCGGCTTGCGAGCGGCTGGGCCCGCGTTCCCGGGACCGAAGGTCCCGCCCGCGACGCCCCGAATGAAAGCTGCGAAGGATACCCGAAATGCGGAAGTCGGCAACATCGATGGCCGAGGCACAGTTCGCCGCCACCCAGAAGAAGGCCAAGCGGGCCCTGACGGAGATCGAAAAGGAGCGGCAGGAGATCGCGAAGCGCACGGCGAAGCTGCGCGCGCTCCGCCTCGCCAAGGAGGCGGCCGACAAGCAGGCCGCGGAGGAGGCCGCCGCCGCCAAACCGCGCGCCAGGAAGAAGAGCAAGCCGAAGGCGACGAAGAAGCCGTCGCGTCCGCCGCGCGTCTATTGACGCCGGGCGGCGCGCGAGCCGTCTGCGGGGCGACGCCGCGGTGATCCGAATTCCGGGCCCCGCCCACAACGGGCGCGCCGCGTGATTGGCTCCCTCCCGAACGCCTCCCGACGCCGAGCCGGAGAGGAGCCTGATCCTGCTGCACCCCCTCGCCAAATCCTTTGCGCTGCCGCGCGAGAGGTACCTGATTTCGCGACACCCCCTCGTTGGCGGGTCTCCGTTCGATAGGCTAGAGGCCTCGCGCCGCCACGGGCGCCGAATTTAGAATCCGGCACCCGCCCCCGCGGCCATCCCGCCACGCGGTCTCGCTGCGACGGGCCGGTGCTGGGGACCTCGGAGCGCCATCGGGCGCAGATCACAGATCTGCGCCCGTATCCCGTGGCCATCCCGCTCCTCGGCGCGCAGTTTGGCGAACTCTGTCTACCCTTAATCTTCAAATTTGAACGACAGCTTGACCTTGGCGCGGTAGGCCTGGACCTTGCCGTTCTCGAGATGCATGTCGAGCTGGGCGATCTCGGCGATGCGGATGTCGCGCAGCGACTTGCTGGCGCGCGTGACGGCCGCCTGGGCCGCCTTTTCCCACGATTCCGTGCTGGTGCCTACGAGTTCGATGATCTTGTAGACGCTCTCAGCCATGGCGAATCCTCCCTGTGTCGCGTGTTGCCTCGTTGTCCGCGCGGCGCTGCCGCAAGCACACTATAGGGCAAATGCGCGCCCGGCGGGCAAGCGGCGCGTCGCCGGACGAGCCTGGACGCCCTAATACCTCAGCCCGATGCCGGGCGCCTGCTCCGGCGCCGGGATGCAGACCGGCACGAAGGTCGGCTCGGTCTCGGTCGGGTGCAACAGCGAGCACGAGCGGATCTTCCAGTAGTCCGAGCCGCCGCCGAGCAGCGTGCCGATCGAGATCGTCGGGAAGGCGCTGCTGCCGCAGTCGAAGGAGCCGTCGATGATGTCGTCCGGCGGCACGCAGCACAGCCACACCTCGCGCCGGCCGTAGCGGCCGTCGTCCGTCTCCCAGACGTGGTTGTAATTGCCGCGCAGGCAGGGATGGTCGGTGCGGTCCTCGCTCGGCGCCAGCCGCCCCGGGCGGAAGGCGAACGACTTGTCGAGCGCGAGCGCCGTCTTGTAGCTGGGCGGCCGCTCGACGCAACCGGCGAGCGCCAGGCACAGGCAGAGCGCCGGCAACGCCGCGCGCAGGCCTCTCGTCATGGCGGAGCCTCCTGTCGGTGTTGGTTGTGTCGTTGCGGATGTCGATGACAAACGCTACGTCCGGAAGCCGCTGGCAATCCGGGATGGGCTAAATCCATGCCTCTGGACCGGGCGTCAGAATCGTTTTAGCGCAACGATATTGTAGATTTCCCTGGTCGTGTCGTTCCAGGCCACATAGATCCAGTTGGTGTCGAGCTGGGCCTTTATGAAATCGAACCTGTAGCTCGAATCCAGGTACTTCCAGGGCCAAATCGTTGTCGAACCGGTCGTAGGAATCTCGAACGAGATTCGCGGCGTACCACTCAGCGTGTAGCTGAGCCAATATCCCTCCGTCCATGCTCCTGCCATTGCCGATGACTCCCCCGTTAGGATTGGTATGGTGATGCAAATCGAGCGGCGCGGTTACAGTTCGCCACTCAGGATTCGCTTTTCGATGCGATCCAGTTCCTTCTGCCCAATTTCCTCTCTGAGCCTTTTGCGCGCCGGCGTCTCAAGGATTTCCTCGCCGACTGAAGCTTCCTGGACAATCATGGCCTCCAGTTCGGAGAGCTTTTCCTTACCGATTTGCTTCTGCAGTCGCTTGCGGCCAGGCGTGTCAAGAATCTTGTCCGTCAGAACATTCTTTTTGCCCTTGACCATAATACACTCCGTTTGATGTTTAATGTGCTCGAATTCGTGTGTTGTTCGAATTCTCGATCGAACAGCGTTTTCGACTAACCCTCGAATAGACTTATAGCGCGCGGTCTAAGTCCGCCCGAATTCTATGCATACATGCTCGGCCGATAATCAGAAGATTTCGTATCGAGCAACAACACCGCCAGCGAGCAAGACACACCCTCGGCTAACAACGATTACTCTTGCAAGCGGGCGGGGTCGCTGGGTGCCGGTTCGAAGTAAGAATATTCGTTAAGTTATGTTCGGTCAATTCATGGTAGAAATTTGCTTCCTCAAAAACCCGCACTCCGCGAGCGGAGTGTGCGGGAGCTCCCTTCCTCACGCCCACTCACGCCGCCTTCTTGACCTTGCGCACCAGCCCCAGCACCTCCCTCGCCGCCTCCGGGATGTTGGTGCCCGGGCCGTAGATCGCGGCGACGCCGGCCTTCTTCAGCATGGCGTAGTCCTGCGCCGGGATCACGCCGCCGCACACGACGACGATGTCGTCGCCGCCCTCCGCGCGCAGGGCCTCGATCAGCGCCGGCACCAGGGTCTTGTGGCCGGCCGCCTGGCTGGAGACGCCGATGACGTGGACGTCGTTCTCGACGGCCTGGCGCGCCGCCTCCTCGGGCGTCGAGAACAGCGAGCCGACGTCGACGTCGAAGCCGATGTCGGCGAAGGCGGTGGCGATC
>JBFHDX010000152.1:0-7350 GCA_041584475.1 Alphaproteobacteria bacterium | reverse complement strand
CTGCTGCGGCCGAGCGGTCCATGGCCGGTCGATGCCACGCTCGAGGCCGGCGGCGCGAAGGTCCGGGTCAAGGGTACGATCGCCGAGCCGGCGAAGGGCAAGGGGATCGATCTCTCGCTCGCCGCCGAGGGCGACCAGCTGGGCGATCTCTCCGCCCTGGCCGGGGCCGAGATCCCGCCGCTCGGCGCCTATTCGCTGTCGGCCCGGGTCGCCGGCGATCCCGCCTCGAGGATCACGCTGAGCGGGCTCAAGAGCGCGCTTGCCGGCAGCGATCTGAACGGCGACGTCGTGCTGCGCCTCGCCGGCAAGCGACCGGCCATCGAGGCAAAGCTCAACGCGCGCAAGATCGACCTCGACCTGCTCGGCGGCGCCGCGGGCGCGGCGGGGCAGGGGGACGCGGCTGCCGGGTCCGGGCCGGCGCCGGCGGCGGAATCCGACCGGCTGTTCCCGGACGATCCGCTTCCGCTCGACGCCCTGCAGGCGGCCGACGCCGCGGTTACGCTCGAGGCGGCGACCGTCGTCGCCAGCGGCGTGACGATGGAGCGGGCGCTGATCGGCGTGTCGCTCAAGGAGGGCAATCTCGTCGTCAGCCCGCTGCGGGCGGCCGTGGCCGACGGATCGATCGACGGCGGCGTGCAGCTGGATGCGCGCGGCAAGGCTGCGCAGCTGGGCCTCAAGGCGCTTGCGGACAAGGTCGATCTCGAGCGGCTGCTGGCCGAGCTCAAGATCACGCAGGATGTCGAGGGCAAGGCCAATGCGGATATCGACGTCCGCGGCAGCGGCCAGTCGGTGCGCGCCATCATGGCGTCGCTCAACGGCCGTGCCGTGCTGCTGATGGGCCAGGGGCGCATGAAGGACACCTTCATGAACTCGATGCTCGGCGGGCCGGCGAACCTGCTCAACCAGATCCTCGACAAGGGACGCAAGGGCTACACGGTGATCGAGTGCGGGATCGCCGATTTCGCGATCAAGAACGGGGTGGCGAACGCCAGCGCGCTGTATCTCGACGCCGACACGATGGGTATTCTCGGCAGCGGCTCGATCGATCTGCGCAACGAGACCCTGAACCTCGTTGTCGATCCGCGGCGCATGAAGAATTTCGAGCAGCCGCAGATCCCGGTACGCATCGGGGGCACGCTCAAGAACCCGACCTACAAGGCCGAAGGGCGGGCCGTCGCCGGCCAGGTCACGCGCATGCTCGGCATCCAGTTGCCGCCGGGGCTGACCGGCCAGTCCGGCGGCGCGGCGACTCCCCTGATCGAGGGCCCGTGCGCACCGCCCGTGCCCGCGGCCAGTCAGCAGCCGGCGCAGCCGGCCGCCTCGCCCACCGCGCCGGCGGCTCCCGCCGTCCCGGCGGCGCCGCAGGAACAGCTGAAAGGGCTCGAGCAGGAGCTGCAGAAGGGGTTGAAGGGCCTGCTCGGACAGTGAGCGGGTGAGGCATGCGCGGGCGCGTCCCGGCCCGGAATTCCACCCCTGTCTCGCAGCGCCCGGTGTCGGTTCGCGCGGACGCCAAGGGCGTGGACGGGGAACGGGGCGTGCGGCATGGCGCGGCTGACGCGCCCGGGCCGGCGGATAACCGATCGGGGCGGCGATGAGGTTCGGCAGGATTCTCAGGATCATCGGCGCCACCGTCGCGATTGTCCTCGTCGTCGCGGCGGCGGCGCTCGTCGTCGCGCTCCGGTTCGTCGACTTCAACGATTACAAGCCGCTGATCGCCGACGAGGTCAGGAAGGCCACCGGCAGGAATCTCGTCATCGCCGGCGATCTGGGTGTCAAGCTGTCCCTTTTTCCTGCGCTTACCGCGGAACGGCTGCGCCTCGCGAACGCCGCCTGGGGCGCGCGCCCCGACATGGCGACCGTGGACCGGCTCGAGGTGCAGCTTGGCCTGGTATCGCTGCTATTCGGCTCGATCGAGGTGCGCCGGGTGACGCTCAGCGGCGCCGACATCCTGCTCGAGGTCGATGCCTACGGACGCGCCAATTTCGACTTCGCGGGCGAGGCCGAGCCGGCCACCGGGCCACAACCGCCGACCGCGTCCGGCGGGTCGGGGATCGCGGTTCCTTTCGTCGATGAGATCGTCGTCCGGAACGCCGTCGTCACCTACCGGCGGCCCGACGGCGGGCCCGGCCGGACGCTGGCGATCGAGGCGCTGACGATCGAGGGGGCCGGTCCGGCGGCGCCGATCGCCGTGCACTACCGGGGTCGGTACGGCGGTGCGCCGCTGGCGTTTGCCGGCACGCTGGGCTCGCTCGAGGGGCTGCTGGCGCCGGCACGGCCCTGGCCGCTCGCGCTGACCGTCGAGGCGGGGGGCGCGACCGGCACCGTCGACGGGACGATCGCCGAGCCGCTGGCGGCGCGCGGGTTCGACCTGGCGGTGGCGATCGAAGGCGGCGCGCTGGCCGACCTCTCGCCGCTGGCGGGCACCGACCTGCCGCCGCTCGGCCCCTACCGGCTCGCCGGGCGGCTGTCCGGCGATGCCGGGACGGCGTTCGAGTTCTCGGAACTGCAGGCGGCGATCGCCGGCAGCGACCTGTCGGGCCGCCTGCAAGTCGGGCTTGCCGGCCAGCGCCCGCGCATCGACGGCTCGCTCAGTGCGCGACGGATCGACCTGGCGGCGCTGGCGGGGGGCGGGGCGAAGGCCGCGGCACGGGGCGAGGACCCGGTTCGCCCGCGCGGGCGTGCGACGGCTGACGGGCCGCTGCGCCCGCTCACCCGCTTCGATGCCGCGCTTCGACTGCAGGCGTTGTCCCTTGCCGTCGACGGTGCGCGGCTCGAGAACGTGGACATACGGCTGGCGCTCGCCGACGGAAGACTTGTAGTCGAGCCGGCCACGGCCTCGCTCGCCGGCGGCTCGGTGGCCGCCTCCGTGCGTCTGGACGCGCGCGAGACGGCACCGGTCCTCGCGGCCAAGCTGACCGCCCGGCGCCTCGACCTGGCGCGGCTCGCGAACGACCCGGCGCGCGCCAACATGCTCAGCGTCGACGCCGAGGTCGAGGTCGCGCTGGGACCGGCGCGCGGGATCGCGCTGCGGCAATCGCGCCTGACCGTTACCGACCCGGACGGGACGGTGACCCGAGATCTCGCGATCGAGACGTTGAAATTGCGGGACGCGGCCGCGCGACCGGGACAGATCGAGCTGTTCGGCGAGGGCCGGTACAACGGCACGCCGCTCCGGGTCGCCGGCCATGCCGGGCGGCTCGCCGACCTCGCGGCCGCAGCGGCGCCATGGCCGCTCGACCTCGAAATCTCGGGCGGCGGCGCGCTGGCGAGCTTGCGCGGGACGATCTCGCGGCCGCTTCAGGGCGCCGGCATCGATCTCGCCGTCGCGGTCGCCGGCGACCGGCTGTCCGATCTCTCCGCGCTCGCCGGAACGCAAATGCCCGCGCTCGGCGCCTATCGCCTGTCGACCCGGCTGTCGGGAGATGTCGCGGACTCGCTGCGTCTCCGGGCGCTCGAGGTCGTGCTGGCCGGACACGTGGTCGAGGGTCGGGCGGAAATCGCCGTCGCCGGGGAATCCGATGCACGACGCGGCGGACTCGCGGCCGCCCCGCTCGCGCTGTCTTTCGACGGTCGTTACGACGGGATCGCGGTCGTGCTCGAGGCGCGGACGGGGCCGCTGGCCGAGTTGTCGGCGCCGCCACGGCCCTGGCCGCTCGAGGTCGAGCTGCGCGGGCTTGGCGCACGGGCTGCGATGCGCGGCACGATCGCGCGGCCGCTCGACGGCGCCGGTCTCGACCTCGGCATCGACGTCGCGGGCGCGGATCTCGCGGCGCTGTCGCGCGTCGTCGGCCGGCAGTTGCCGGTGCTCGGTACCTTTGCCGTGGCGGGACGGATCACGGCGGACGAACTGCAGCGGCTGAGCCTGTCGGGGCTGCGTGTGACAGTCGGCGGCAGCGACGTCGCCGGCGAAGCGACGCTCGACCTGTCCGGCGTCCGCCCGCGGCTCGCCGCCGCGCTTGTCTCGCGCAGGATCGACGCGACCGCGCTGCCGCCGGGCGTCGACGAGACGGCCCCCCGGGACTCGCCATCCGCCGAGGCGGTGCGCCTGCTCCCCGCCGATCCGTTGCCGCTCGATGTCTTGCGGTCGGTCGATCTGCAGCTCGAGTTCTACGCCGAGACCGTCATCACCAGTACCGTGTTGACGTCGGGTGCGCGCCTCGAAAAAACGACGGCGAGCCTCGTGCTCGACGGGGGCAGGCTGGTCATCGATCCGGTCGTCGGCAGGATCGGCGACGGCTCGTTCACGGCGTCGTTCGGGCTCGACGCGCGGACGGCGGAGCCGGCGTTCGTGGCGAAGGCCGCGCTCGACCAGTTCGATCTCGGCCAGGTGCTCAAGGAGATGGAGGTCAGCGACGGCGTCAGCGCGCGGGCCAATCTCGACATCGACGTCGCCGGACGCGGCGCCTCGATACGCGACATCGCGGCCGGGCTCAACGGCACCACGGTGTTCGTCATGGGCGAGGGCTGGTTCCGCAGCGCCGACCTCAACACCCTGCTCGGCGGGCCGCGCCAGATCCTCAGCGACGTCATACGGCGCAGCCGCTCGGACAAGATCACCGTCAGCTGCGGTTTCCTGCTCTTCGACATCGAATCCGGCGTGGCGACGCTGCGCTCCGCCCTGCTCGACACCAACGTCTCCCTGTTCGTAGGCGCCGGCCAGATCGATCTGCGCGACGAGTCGCTGAACCTCGTCACCCAGCCGGTCGCCAAGCGGACCATGCTCAGCTTCGGCGTGCCGGTGCATGTGACGGGCACGCTCGCCAACCCGTCCTACAGGCTCGACAATCGGGGCGTGGCCAGGCGAATCGTCGGCGTCATCGGCGTCTTCGCCTTCCCGCCGGCGGCCGTGATCGGGCTTGGCGAGCTCGGCGCGGGCGACGACAATTCGTGCCTGCAGATCGCCGAGACGGGAACCCTGGACGACGCCCCGCAGCCGACGGACCAGCGCGTCGTGCCGCGCCCGCGCGACGTCATCAAGGGCGTTGGCGAAGGCATCACCAAGGGCCTGAAGGGGTTGTTCGGCGAGTGAGCAAACGCTTCTATCGCGAGGTGACCGTGACGCGCCTGGACGACGGCGGCTTCGGCGTGGCGCTCGACGGCAGGCCGGTGCGCACGCCGGCGCGCGCGCCGTTCACGCTGCCGACGGCGGCGCTGGCGCAGGCGATCGCCGACGAATGGGCGGCCCAGGAGGGCGAGGTCCGGCCGCTGGCGATGCCGATGATGCGGCTCGCGGCAACGGCGATCGACCGCGTCGGCGGCGCGCGCGAGGAACTCGTCGGGCGCATCGCCGCCTATGCCGGGTTTGACCTGCTTTGCTACCGCGCGAGCACGCCGCAGGAACTGGTGCGGCAGCAGGCCGCGACGTGGCAGCCCTTGCTCGACTGGGCGCAGGAGACCTTCGGGGCGCACCTCGCCGTCACCGAAGGGGTGACACCGGTCGCGCAGCCGCCGGAGGCGCTCGCCGCACTGCGCCGGGCGGTAGAGGCGCACGAGGATTTCCCGCTTGCCGCGCTCTCGCAGCTGACCGCCGCCTGCGGCTCGCTGGTGCTGGCACTGGCCGCTGCACACGGGCATGTCGGGCCGGAACGTGCGGTTGCCGCGAGCCAGCTCGACGAGGCGTGGCAGGCGGCGCAGTGGGGCCACGACAGCGAGGCAGCCGGCCGCCGCGTCGCGCTCGCCGAGGAGATCGCCGCGGCGATCCGCTTCCTCGAGCTGCTGCGCGGCTGACCGCCGCCGCCGCGCGGGCCCCTACATCGGCGGCATGCCGGGGAACGACGGCATGTCGGCCGGGACCCGGTCCCACGGCTGGGCGCTGGCCGTGAACACGGTCATGCCCGGCGTGAACCAGCTCGGATCGTCGAGGCTGCCGACCTTGATCGCCATGACCTCCGGCATCCCCGACGTCCTGCCGAGCAAATGCGAGCCGCAGGTCGGGCAGAAACCGTTGCCGGCGATGTTGCCGCTGTCGGCCTTGTGGTCGAAATAGCGGACCTCGCCGCTGACCTTGAGCGCGTCCTTCGGCACGACGATGAACGAGGTGTGGCCGCCGCCGCTCGCGCGCTGGCACTGGCGGCACTGGCAGTGGGCGGCGAGTATGGGCTCGGCCGCGCATTCGTAGCGCACGGCGCCGCAGCGGCAGCCGCCGGTAATGGTCTTCGCCATGGGTGCACCATCCTTTCGGTCGTGGCCCGGCGCAATCCCGGGCCGTTGCCCCGGCCGCGCCGGCCGGGGCGGTTGAGTTCACGCCGCCTGGTCGGCGAAGTACCGCTCGAGGCAGTTGAAGCAGCCGATCCAGCCGCCCTCGTGCTTCTCGACCGCGGTCGGCGTCGGCAGGCCCTCGTGCAGGAGCGTCAGCTCGGTGCCGCCGTCGCGCTCGCGCAGCTCGATCGTCACCGTGGTCTCGAGCCCGGCGAGCTCGCCATGGCCCCAGATCCACGAGAACACCAGTCGCTCCGGCGGCCGTACCTCGCGGTAGACGCCGGACAGCGGATAGACACCGTCCGGCTCGTACATCTCGAGCGAAAACGCGCCGCCGGGTCGCGGGTCGATCTTGACGTTGCGCGTCTTCACGCCTTCGGGGCCGAACCAGGCGGCGAGCGCGACCGGATCCGTCCACGCCTTGAAGACGGCCTCGCGGGATGCCTTGATGTGCCGGGTCAGGCGCAGCGTCGGGTGGGCTTCGGCGGCGACCGCCGGATCAGTCCTCGTCATCGGAATTCTCCCTCTTCGTTTCATTGTCGGGCCTGGTGTCTTCGAGATAGCGCGCCAGCGAGTCCAGCTGTGCTTCCCAGAAGCGGCGGTGGTGCTCGATCCAGTCGGCGGCGAGCTTGAGCCGCGCCGGCTGCAGGCGGCAGCGACGGACGCGGCCGTGGCGCTGCCGGACCAGCAGGCCGGCCCCCTCGAGCACCTTCAGGTGCTTCGAGACCGCGGGCAGCGACATGGCGAACGGCGCCGCGAGCTCGCCGACCGACGCCTCGCCGGCGGCGAGACGCGCGACGATCGCCCGCCGCGTCGGGTCGGCCAGCGCCTGGAAGGCGGCGTCGAGCTGTTCGGATTGATAGTTAACCATGTGGTTAAATATAAGGCCGAGCTGGGTCGCTGTAAAGCGTCTTCGCAACATGCGCCCACTGGCCCCCCGAGGCGCCAGATGCTATTCGGTTACGGCAGCGGGGACGCGCGACAGACAGCGGGGCAGGCTATGCAGGACATCATCCGGGAACTCGAGCGGCGCCGCGAGGCCGCGCGCATGGGCGGCGGCGAGAAGCGGATCGACGCCCAACACGCCAAGGGCAAGCTGACGGCGCGCGAGCGCATCGACCTGCTGCTCGACGAGGGTTCGTTCGAGGAATG
>JBFHDX010000151.1:0-7377 GCA_041584475.1 Alphaproteobacteria bacterium | reverse complement strand
TGCCAGCGAGATGCCGCTGGTCGTGCCGGACCTGTTCGTCGAGGGCCCGCCGATCGCGTTTTTCGGCAGACCCGATATCGTCTTGTCGGCCGACGGCCGGCGTGCCGTGATGGTGCTCGAGGGCGCCGGAGCGAAGCCCGATGCGATGGTCGCCGAGCCCTTGCGCGTGACGCTGGTTGATGGCGACCGCGCGGTCGAGGGCATGATCGCCGGCCAGCTGGTGGACGAGTTTCCCGCGCTCCCGGACGGTTACGGCGTGACGCGGACGACCGCCGCGGCGTCGCTCTGGGTGATCCTCGGCCTCGCCCTGCTCGGCGGCCTCATCCTCAACCTGATGCCGTGCGTGCTGCCGGTGCTGTCGCTCAAGCTGCTCAGCGTCATCGGCCATGGCGGCCGCGAGTCCATGCAGGTGCGCCTCGGGTTTCTCGCCTCGGTGGCCGGCATTCTTGTCAGCTTCATGGTGCTGGCGCTGGCGCTCGTCGCGCTCAAGGCCGCCGGGGCGACGATCGGCTGGGGCATCCAGTTCCAGCAGCCCGCCTTCCTCGCGGCGATGCTGGTCGTGGTCACGCTGTTCGCCTGCAATTTGTTCGGGCTGTTCGAGATCCGCCTGCCGCAGCGGTTCAGCGACGCGATCGGGACGGGCTCGGGCGCCGCTCCCGGGCACCACCATTCGCTCGGCGGCCACTTCCTCACCGGTGCCTTCGCGACCCTGCTGGCGACGCCGTGCTCGGCGCCGTTTCTCGGCACCGCCGTCGGCTTTGCGATGAGCCGCGGCGCCGCCGAGATCCTGATGGTGTTCGCGGCGCTCGGCCTCGGCCTGTCGGCGCCCTACCTGCTCGTCGCGGCGTTTCCGGGCATGGCGACGCGGCTGCCGCGGCCGGGCAGGTGGATGGTCTGGGTGAAGCGGGTGCTCGGTGCGCTGCTGGTCGCCACCGCCGCGTGGCTGCTGCGCGTCGTCGCCCTCGAAGCCGGCGCCGAGGTCGCCGCCGGCATCGCGGCGCTGCTGGCGCTGATGGGTATCGTGCTGGCGCTGCGCCGCCTCGAAGGTTCGCGCCTCGGCCGCCACGCCGGCCTCGTCACCGCCGTGCTCGCCGTCGCCATCGTCGCCGCGCCGGTCCTCAGCCCCGCGGGCCGCGCCGAGCGCGCGCCGCGCACGCTCGACGACGCCGTGTGGCAGCCCTTCGACCAGCAGGAGATCCGCCGGCTGGTCGCCCAGGGCCGGACCGTTCTCGTCGACGTCACGGCCGACTGGTGCATCACCTGCCAGGTCAACAAGGCGGCGGTGCTGGCTCGCGATCCCGTGGCCGGTATGCTCGCGGACGGCACCGTCGTCGCCATGCGCGCCGACTGGACCAATCCGAACCAGGAGATCTCGGACTACCTGGCCAGTTTCGGGCGCTACGGCATCCCCTTCAACGTCGTCTACGGGCCGCAGGCGCCGGCCGGGATCGTGCTGCCCGAGATCCTCATCACGGCGCGCGTCATCGAGGGGTTCGAGCGGGCCGGCGGGCCCGGACTCCTCGCCAAGCGCTGAGCCGCGGCGGGGCTGGACAAAGCCCGACAATCGCCTAAGTTGTCGCCTGAGCCGGCGCGCGGCGGGGCAGCCCGCGCCGCTGAGGCGAGGGCAATCAACCGAACAAGACGAGAGGACGGGCGATGACGATCAAGGTTGGCGACAGGGTTCCGGGTGCGACGCTCTACCGCATGGGCGCCGGGGGGCCGGAACCGGTCTCCACGGACGAGTATTTCAGGGGGCGCAAGGTCGTCCTCTTCGGACTGCCAGGGGCGTTCACGCCGACATGCTCGGCGAAGCACGTGCCGGGATACGTCCAGCATGCGGACGAGTTCGCCGCCAAGGGCGTCGACGCGATCGCCTGTATTTCAGTCAACGACGCCTTTGTCATGGGCGCTTGGGGCAAGGACCAGGGTGCCGGCGACAAGGTCGACATGCTCGCCGACGGCAGCGCCGAACTCACCCGGGCGATGGGCCTCGAGCAGGATCTCACGGGACGCGGCTTCGGCGTGCGCTCGCAGCGCTATGCCATGGTCGTCGATGACGGTGTCGTCAAGTCGCTCGCGGTCGAGGAGGGCGGCGGTTTCGGCGTCTCGTCGGCCGAGAAGATGCTCGCCGCCGTATAGCCGCACGCGGCGTCATTCCGGGCGGAAGCGGTCGGTCGCCTCGATCAGCTGGTGCAGCGTGCCGGGCTCGGAGAACGCATGTCCCGCGTCGGGCACGATGTGGAACGCCGCCTCCGGCCAGGCGCGATGCAGCTCCCACGCCGAGGAGACCGGCGTGGCGATGTCGTATCGGCCCTGGACGATGACGGCGGGAATGTCGCGGATGCGGTCGACGTTGTCGAGCAGCCAGCCGTCGCTCTCCAGGAAGCCGCCGTTGATGAAATAGTGGCACTCGATGCGCGCGAACGCCTCGGCGAAACGGTCGGCGCCGAAGCGGGCAACGCGCGACTCATCGGGCAGCAGCGAGATCGTCGCGCCCTCCCACATGCTCCAGGCGCGGGCCGCCTCGAGACGCACGCGGGCGTCGCTCGAGGTCAGGCGGCGGTAGTAGGCGGCGATCATGTCGCCGCGATCGTCTTCCGGGATCGGCGCGACGAACTTCTCCCACTCGTCGGGAAACAGCCACGCGGCGCCGCCGCCGTAGTACCAGTCCAGCTCCTTGCGGCGCAGCAGGAAGACGCCGCGCAGCACGAGTTCGGTGACGCGCTCAGGATGGCTGATGGCATAGGTCAGCGAGAGCGTGCTGCCCCAGGAGCCGCCGAATACCTGCCAGCGCTCGATGCCGAGCTCCTGGCGCAGCGCCTCCATGTCGGAGATCAGGTCCCAGGTCGTGTTCGCCTCGAGCGACGCGTGCGGCGTGCTGCGCCCACAGCCGCGCTGGTCGAAGAGCACGATGCGGTAGGCCGCGGCGTCGAACAGGCGCCGGTAGACCGGCTCGGTGCCGCCGCCGGGGCCGCCATGGACGAACAGCACCGGCTTGCCCCCTGGATTGCCCGACTCCTCGTAGTAGATCTCGTGGCCGCCGCCCACCTTCAGGCGGCCGATCTCGTAAGGCTCGATCGGCGGGTAAAGCGTTCGCCGCTGCGTCATCGGATCACGTTCCTCTCAGCGTTTGCGGATCGCCTGACGGGCCAGCGCGTCGGCGCGCTCGTTCCCGGCGTGGCCGGCATGGCCGCGTACCCAGTGCCAGCGGATCCGGTGCGGCGCCATCGCCGCCTCGAGCCGCTGCCACAGATCGACGTTCTTGACCGGCTTCTTGCCGGCGGTCTTCCAGCCGTTCGCCTTCCAGCGTTCGAGCCATTTGCTGATGCCGTCGCGCAGGTAGGTGCTGTCGGTATACAGATCGACGCTGACCGGGCGTTTAAGCGTTTCCAGGGCGCGGATCGCCGCCATCATCTCCATGCGATTGTTCGTCGTCTCGCGAGCGCCGCCCGAGAGTTCGCGCTCGCGGTCCTGCCAGTGCAGCACCGCGCCCCAGCCGCCGGGACCCGGATTGCCGCTGCAGGCGCCGTCGGTGTAGATCCTGACCCGGTCCTCGGCCATGCCGCGATCCTCCGCTCAATCGAGCCCGTAGGCGCCGGGCCCCGCGACGCCCTTGTGGAACTGCAGGATGGCGAGGTACTCGAGCGGATCCTTGGGCCTGACGAGAGCGCCCGGCGGCTGGTTCAGCCAATCGTAGAGGCGCGTCAGCAGGAAGCGGAGGGCGCTGCCGCGGGCGAGAATCGGCAAGTTGGTCAGCTCCGCGTCCGAGAACGGCCGGATCTTGCGATACGCGGACAGCATGTTGCGGGCTTTGGTGATGTTGAAGCTGCGGTCGCGCTCGAAGCACCAGGCGTTCATGCAGATCGCGAGATCGTAGGCATAGTATTCGGTGCAGGCGAAATAGAAGTCGATCAGTCCCGACAGCGTCTCACCGATGAAGAAGACGTTGTCCGGAAACAGGTCGGCGTGGCAGATCCCGGTCGGCAGATCGGCCGGCCAGTTGGCTTCGAGCGCATCGAGTTCGTCCGACAGCAGGACGCCGAGGCCCGCGAGCACCTCGTCGGCACGCCCGGCCGAGGCGTCGAGCAGCGGTCGCCATCCCTCCACCGACAGGGCGTTGCGCCGCTCCATGGCGAAGTCCTGCCCCGCCACGTGAAGGCGGGCCAGTGCCTCGCCGACGGCCGAACAATGGTGCGGGCGGATACGGCGCGGCCACATGCCCTCGAGAAAGGTGACGATCGCCGCGGGCCGCCCGCACAATTTCCTGAGCGCTCGCCCGTCCCGGCCATGGACCGGTGTCGGGCACGGAATTCCCTTCGCTGCGAGATGTTCCATCAGACCCAGGAAGAACGGCAGATCCGGTTCCGCGACGCGCTTTTCGTAAAGCGTCAGGATGAAACTGCCGGCGCCGGTCTGGATCAGGTAGTTTGTGTTCTCGACACCCTCGGCGATCCCCTTGCAGGACAGGACCGGGCCGATCTCGTATTCGGTGACGAAGGCTTCCAAGTCGTCGTCGCCGACTTCGGTATAGACCGCCATGCCGTGCGTCAGGCGCTCAGCGCGCGCGGCAGATTGAAGCGGATCGACTCGTCGCCGACGGAAACCTCCTCGAGCGCAATCTCGAACCGTTCGCGGCAGGCCTCGATGAGCTCGTCGACGAGGATCTCGGGCGCCGATGCGCCCGCCGTAATGCCGAGCGTCCGGACGTTCGAGAGACGCCGCCAGTCCATCTCCGATGCGCACTGGACGAGCATTGCGCTGTTGCAGCCGGCGCGCTGGGCCACCTCCACGAGGCGGCGCGAATTCGACGAGTTGGGCGAGCCGACGACGATCATCGCATCGCACCGGGGTGCGATCTCCTTGACCGCTGCCTGCCGGTTCGTGGTCGCGTAGCAGATGTCCTCGCGCCGCGGGCCGACGATGTTCGGGAAACGCTCGCGCAACGCATCGATGATCTCCGTCGTTTCGTCGACGGAGAGCGTGGTCTGGGTGATGTAGGCCGCCGGTGGCGCCGGCTCGTCGTCGAGCGCCCGCACGTCGTCGACGGTCTCGACGAGGACGATGGCTCCCTCGGGCAATTGTCCGAGCGTTCCGATGACCTCCGGGTGGCCGGCATGGCCGATGAGCACGATCCGGTGGCCGGCCGCGAAATGGTGCTTCGCCTCGTAATGGACCTTGCTGACGAGCGGGCACGTCGCGTCGACGTAGAACATCCGCCGTCGTCTGGCTTCGAGCGGCACGCTTTTCGGCACGCCGTGGGCCGAGAACACGACCGGCCGGTCCTGCGGCACGGCGTCCAGCTCGTCGACGAAGACCGCACCCTGTGCCTCCAGCGTCTCGACGACGTGCCGGTTGTGCACGATCTCGTGGCGCACGTAGACCGGCTTGCCGAAACGTTCGAGCGCGAGCTCGACGATCTTGATGGCACGATCGACCCCGGCGCAGAAGCCGCGGGGCTTCGCCAGGAGTACGCTCAGCGGCGGCCGCGTCGAGGTACTGGCGCGCATCTCTGCTCCCATCGGTCGTTCGGCGACGCCGGCGGTGGCGGCACGGCACCGTCGGGCGTCTCGGAGCCCTTGTATGGAACCCGCCGTCTCTTTAGTATCGCCCGCACCGACCCGTCAATTGCAGCTTTGTTGCTCGGCGCGGGCGCGCAAGTTATCACAGACCGCCGTGGCGGCAAACGGAAGGCTGAGCGATGGCCGAGCCCCAGATTGCACAGAAAGGGCCCTTCGAGGTCGGTGTCGAGGAGGGCAGGCCGTATTTCTGGTGCCGGTGCGGGCGCAGCAAGATGCAGCCATTCTGTGACGGCAGCCACAAGGGAACCGAGTTCACGCCGGTGCGCTTCGTCGCCGAGAAGACCGGCGCCGTCTATTTCTGCGGCTGCAAGCACAGCGCCAAGGCGCCGCTGTGCGACGGTACGCACGCCACGCTCTAAGATACCGTCGTGGCCGGCGGATCCAGAACAACCTGGCGCACATCGATCGTCGCGCTGTCCGTGCTTGCCGCCGCGTGCAGTGGCGACGAGGCCAGCTTCACGCCCTGTCCGTCGGTGCGCGTGCTCGACGAGCCATCAAGACTGACCCGGTTCCGCGACGGTGCCGGGCGCGACCCGGTCGATGTCGTCTTCCGCGCGGAGATCGCCGGTGTCGGCGGCGAGTGCAGTTACCAGACCGACGGCACCGAGATCGAAGTCGAATTGAACGTCCTGATCGATATCCGCAGCGGTCCCGCCTATCGCGACAACGGGGCGACCTTCAGCTATTTCGTCGCCGTGGCGGAACGTCCCGCGTCAGGTGATGCGAGTCCCGATGTGCTGCTGCGCGAGAGCTTTCCGGTCAATGCCGGCTTTCCATCGGGTCGCAAGGGTGTGCGGCAATCCGACTCCCTCGACATCAGGATTCCGCGCCCGGAGGGCCGCAGCGTGCGAGCGTACGTGCTGTATGTCGGGATCGAGCTGGATGCCGCAGAAATGCAGTACAACCGCTACGAGCTGGGGTTGTGACCGGGCGCCGTTGACAATGACCGGGTGCTGGATAAGTCTGGGCCCGATGCCGGCGGTTTCGCGGCGTACGACGAAGGGAGATAGCGGACCATGAGCAATCTTCGGTATTCCGAGGAGCATGAGTGGGTTGCCGTCGACGGCGACATTGCCACCGTCGGTATCAGTGACTTTGCCCAGCAGCAACTCGGCGACGTGGTGTTCGTCGAACTGCCGGACGTCGGCCGCACGGTCACCCGGGGAGACGAGGTCGCCGTCGTCGAATCGGTCAAGGCTGCGAGCGAGATCTATGCGCCGGTTTCCGGTGAAGTGACCGAGGTCAACGAGTCGCTGGCGGACGCGCCGGGCACGGTGAACGAGTCCGCTGAAGAGGGCGGCTGGTTCTTCAAGCTTCGCATGACCGACAAATCGGAACTCGATGAGCTGATGGACGCAGCCGCGTACAAGACGTTCGCCGACGAGCAGGGATAACCAGGGCTGGCAACCGGGTCGCCACGCACCCTCGAGGGCATCCAGAATTCCGACGGAACCGGCGCCGTTCACACGGCCCGGGTCGGTTCGCTGGAGTGCCGGCCGTTCAGTGTAGCTTGTCCGGCAGCTGCTTGATCGCTGCGGCGACGGCGTCATCGCCGGCCTTGCCGCTCATCTTCTCTTCGAGCAGGCGGGCCGTGGCGGCGATCGCAAGCTCGATCGCGCGGTCGCGAATCTCGTCGACCGCCGACGCCTCGGCCTGAGCGATCTTCGCCGCCGCCTGTTGCTCGCGCCGCCGGACGTACTCCTCCAGATCGGCCTCCGCGTGCGCCTTCGCTCGCTCGGCCTCCTCCTTGGCGTGGGCGATGATCTGCTCGGCTTCCTGCAGCGCCTCGCGCTGCCGG
>JBFHDX010000150.1:0-7413 GCA_041584475.1 Alphaproteobacteria bacterium | reverse complement strand
GCTCGTTGAGCTCGGCTATCATGGTGCCGCGAATGTAGTGAGCCCCCCTCGGAGCGTCAATGTGCGGCCGGGGTAGACGGGCCGCATGGCAACGGTTACCGTGCGGCCGCCTGCAGCCGCACGGGAGGGTCTCCATGCGTCCATCCGGTCGCGCCGCCGATCAAATGCGCCCGGTCAGCCTTGAGCCGGGATTCGCCAGATACGCGGAAGGGTCGTGCTTCGTCCGGTTCGGCGAGACGCACGTGTTGTGTGCGGCGAGCGTGATCGATCGCGTCCCGCCGTTCCTGCGCAACTCGGGGCAGGGGTGGGTAACCGCGGAATATGGCATGCTGCCGCGCTCCACCGGCTCGCGCACGGATCGCGAGGCGGCGCGCGGTCGGCAGACGGGGCGGACGCAAGAGATCCAGCGCCTGATAGGTCGCAGCCTGCGCGCGGTCACGCGACTCGATGCGTTCGGCGAGCGCCAGATCGTCGTCGATTGCGACGTCATCCAGGCCGATGGCGGCACACGCACCGCGGCGATCACCGGCGCCTGGGTGGCCCTGCACCAGGCGTTCGCGCATCTGAAGACGATCGGCGCGATCCCGGAAATTCCGCTGCGCGACCAAGTTGCAGCCGTCTCGTGCGGTCTCTGGCAGGGCGAGCCGGTGCTCGACCTGGATTACGCCGAGGACTCGACCGCGGACGCGGACGCGAACTTCGTGCTGACCGCCACCGGCGGCATCGTCGAAGTGCAGGGAACGGCAGAAGGCGAACCGTTCACGCAGGAGAAGTTCGACGCTCTGATCGTGCTTGCTCGCAAGGGGATCGCGGAGCTGGCCGCGGCACAGCACGCGGCACTCGAGCATTAGAACATTATCCGATTAGTTCGCACGAGCCCGCTCCCCCACCCGGTCACCCAACGGTATCGTACGCTGTGGGTGGCCGGGTGGGGGAGCGGGCCGGTGCCGACTTCACGTAAGTGGATGATGTATTAGCCGGCGGCACCTCAGGCCGGCAGCCGACGCGCCCTGCCGTCGGCGATCCGCCGCTCGATCGCGTCCCAGATCTCGGCCTCGACCGAGACCTTGTCGAAACGGTTGATTTCTTGAATTCCGGTCGGCGAGGTCACGTTGATCTCGGTCAGCCAGTCGCCGATCACGTCGATACCGACGAAGATCAGCCCACGCTCGGCGAGGGTCGGGCCGATCGCCTCGCAGATCTCGTGCTCGCGGCTGGTCAGCCTCGTGCGGACCGGCTTGCCGCCGGCGTGCATGTTCGAGCGCGCTTCCCCGGGCGGCGGGATGCGGTTGATCGCGCCTGCCGGCTTGCCGTCGACGAGGATGATGCGCTTGTCGCCGGCGCGCACCTCGGGAAGATACTTCTGCACGATCAGGGGCTCGCGATAGAGGCTGGTGAAGAGCTCCATCAAGGCGTTGAGGTTTTCGTCCTCTGGCGTGATGTGGAAGACACCGGCACCGCCGTTGCCGAACAGCGGCTTGACGATGATATCCTTGTGTTCGCGACGAAAGTCGATGACCGCTTCGCGCATGCTCGTGATCAGGGTCGGTGGCATGAGCTCGCGGAAATGGGTCACGAACAGCTTCTCCGGCGCGTTGCGGACCGATACCGGATCATTGACCACCAGCGTCTCCGGATGGATGTGCTCGAGCAGGTGGGTCGCGGTGATGTAGGCCATGTCGAACGGCGGGTCCTGGCGCATCAGGACGACGTCCATCGTCGCCAGGTCGACGCGTTCGGGCGTACCGGCGGTGAAGTGCCGCCCCTTCTCGCGCCGCAGCTCGATCGGCTGTGCGTTGGCGTAGACCCGGCCGTCGTCGAAGGTCAGGGCATGCGGCAGGTAATAGTAAAGCGCATGGCCCCGGCGCTGGGCTTCAAGACCCAAAACGAAGGTGCTGTCAGCGTCGATGTCGATCGATTCGATCGCATCCATCTGAATGGCGACGGCGAGGCTCATGCGGCCCTCCTCAGGCCCCGTGCCCGGGTCCGCCATGCGCGAGAAGCGGGCCGGCCACGCTGTCGGCCGCGATCAGCCGGTCTGGCCACGCAGCCGCTGCAGCAGCAGCGCAGCATCGTGCCGGGGTCCGTCCAGCGTCTCGCGAGCGATGTATTCCTCGAGCGCGGCAACCGCGCGCTCGATCTTGCCGATCTGGGCGTCGAGCAGGGCCTTTTCGCGCCACAGGGCCTTACTGTCGGGGGCGATCAGCAGCATGGTCTCCATCGTCGCGGTCGCGGCATGGATATCGCCGCGCTGCGTCTGGCGCGTCTTGATGTTGTTCTGTAGCCGCAGCAGCACGTCGCGATCGCTGGCGGCGGCGTAATGCTCTGGTCGCAGATCGGCATCCTCGTCGGCCTGCATCTGCAGCAAGACCCGCAGGTCGGCTGCCGAACGTTCCGCACCGCGGTCGAACGGATCGAGTATCGCGCGCTGCCCCTCACACTCGATCCGCATCAGGAAATGGTTCGGGAATCTCAGGCCTTGCGCGGTCCAGCCCTGCGCTCGTGCCGCATGGATGCAGAGGATGCCGAGTGCGACGGGCAGACCGCGGCGCCGGTCGATCACGCGCATCAGGTTTGCGTTCTGCAAATCGTCGTAGGTCCGGCGATCACCCTCGTAGCGATGGATCTCGTAAATCACTTCGCCGAGGGCCGCGACCCGGTCGTGCAGCGTCCGCGCCCCCGCCGAAAGTCGCGCGAGATCCGCCGCCAGCAGGTCGAGGTGGTCCTCGTAGCGGGCGAGCGGCACCATCGGGCGATCGACCGCAGCCAGCGCCAGCGCAACGCGGGCGATGTCGATGCCATTGTCCGGGCCGCCGCCGGCCTTGCACAGCACTTTTTCGATCGCCGCTTCCATCTCCGGGTTCATCCCGACGTCCCGTCATCGACCGCAACCGAAGGTTTGATTCGCACGTGCGAAACAACGCGCTGCACGTATTTTATGTTGCGGGCATGCCCAATGACTCGGTCGAGTTCCTCCTCGCTCTGCGCGACCCCCATCAGGTAGACCGCCCGGTTCACCGTGTCGACCGTGTAGTTGATACTGCGGATATCCGGATCGAACAGCAAACGGCTGCGCAGCTGTGTCGTGATCCAGGTGTCCGTGGCGGCGTCGCTGACGGCGCGGTCGTCCCTGATTTCTACCTCGTTGATGACCTCGACCACGTTTTCCGCCTGCCAGGCGATGCGCGTAGCATCGATGCGGTCTTCCGGCGTCGCGACCTGGCCCGTCAGTAGTACCTTGCCCTCGACGACCTCGGTGTCGACCCGCTGGAAGATCTCGGCGTCGTACTCCAGAAGCCGGCGTGCCACATCGCCCTGGATCACGCTGTCCTCCAGGGCGGCACCGACGCTGCGTTCCTGTGCGACGACGGTGGCGCCGACGGCAGCAGTGCCGACGACCAGCGGGCCGCAACCGCCCGGCAAGGTTAGGGCGGCGGCAAGCACCAGCAGCCGTGGAACAGGAAGCCGTTCAACCGTCATTGCGGGTCTGCGTCCTCGCGCGCAATCTCTTTCACCACGACATGCTCCCAGGCGAATTTAGCCAGCGCAGCTCGGCACGCCAAGCGTCAACGATGTGTCGCGGGAGCATTCGGCGCGATACCAGCATGACATCGAAGCGAATGTTCAGCGATGCAAGGTCGGGGCGCCCGGCAACCACCCAGCCGGCTGCACGGGTCAGGCGCTCGCGCTGGCGGGGTGTGACCGCTTCGGCCGCCGACACGGCATCTTCTCGGGCCTTGACCTCGATGATCGCAAGTACGCGGCCACGTCGCGCCACGATATCGATCTCGCCGACCGGCGAGCGCAGCCGCCGGCCGAGGACACGGTAGCCGCGCAGCATCAGCGAAAGAGCGCACAGCGTCTCCGCCCAGCGTCCGCGACGCCACGCCCGGCGCCGGTCGCGGCTCACCGACGGGACCCCGGTGCGGATGCCGAGGCCCGCTCGAGCGCCCGCGCGTAGACGTCGCGTTTCGGCCGGCCCGTGGCGGCGCTGACGACGGCCGCGGCATCGCGTACGGTCATCCGCGTCAACGCATCGTCGAGCAAGGCGTCGATATCGGCAGGTCGGTCCTCGTCACTCGGCCCCTCGACGACGATCACGGCCTCTCCCTTCGGCGACCCGGCCTCGGCGTAGTGGCGGGCAAGCTCCGTTAGGGTGCCGCGGCGCACCTCCTCGTGCAGCTTGGTCAGCTCGCGGGCCACGGCCGCCGCACGCGGCCCGAGCGCCTCCGCCATGTCGGCGAGCGACGCTGCGAGGCGCCGGGTCGACTCGAAGAACAGCAGCGTTGCCGGCACCTGCCGCAACGCTCGCAAGGCGGTTCGCCGCGAAGAGCGTTTGGTCGGTAGGAATCCGGCGAAGTAGAAGCGGTCGCTGGCGATGGCGGAAGCAACGAGAGCCGCCAGGACCGCCGACGCGCCGGGCAATGCGGTAACGGGAATGCCGGCGTCCCGTGCGGCACGGACAAGCTTGTAGCCGGGGTCGGAGACGAGCGGCGTGCCGGCGTCGCTGACCAGCGCAACGGAGGCGCCCGCCGCAAGCCGGGCAAGCAGTTTTGGCCGCATTGTCTCCGCATTATGGTCATGATAGGCGAGTAGCTTGCGCGGCGTTATGGCGTACGCTCGCAGCAGCTTGGCGGTCACCCGCGTGTCTTCGCACGCGAGGATGTCGGCAGCGGCGAGAACGTCTAGTGCTCGCAATGTTATGTCGCGAATATTGCCGATCGGAGTCGCAACAATGTAAAGCCCTGGCGAGAGTTTACTTTCGCCGGGCGGCCCGTTAGGCTGCGACCGGGTTTTTTCTTTATCGATAAAGCGGTCGGAGTTCTCCGCCAATGCCGTCCTGTTTTCGTCGTTTTTCTTCGACGCCTTTCCACATTCTCGCCGCCCTCGGTCTGATTTTTCTAGCGGCCTGTGAGTCCCCGACTGTAGGTCAGCCGCGCGATTTAGGCAAAGCCGGGCCGCCCTGGCCGGCGGCGCCATCGATCCCGCCGCTCGCGGACCTCGAACTGGAGATCACCCCGCAGGGCAGGGCGCAATTCGCGGTCGGCCAGGCGGAGACGACGCAGGGCGTGCCCGTGGCCATCCTGCTGCCCCTCAGCGGCCCGCGCGCCGAGCTCGGCAAGGCCATGCTCGATGCGGCGCAGTTGGCGGTGTTCGAGGTCGCGAGCAAGAACTTCATCCTGCTGCCATACGACACCAAGGGAACGCCCGAAGGCGCCGAAGAGGCTGCGGCGCGCGCCATGGGTCGCGGTGCCAAGCTGGTCCTCGGCCCGCTGCTGGCCGATTCGGTGGCGGCGGTCGCACCGCAGACGCGGATCTCGCAGGTCAACGTCGTCACCTTCTCGAACTCCCGGCGCGTCGCCGGGGACGGTGTCTTTCTGCTCGGATTCGCGCCCGAGCAGCAGGTCGACGCGATCGTCGACTACGCGGTTTCGCAAGGACTCAGCAGCTTCGGCGTGATGGCGCCCTCGAACGGCTACGGCGAGGCGGTCGTCGACGCCTTGTACACGGCCTCGGAGCGCCGCGGCTCGGTCGTCACTCGCGTCGGTTACTATGACCCGGCGGCGGCCGATTTCAGCGAGCAGATGCGCGCGCTCACCGATTACGACCAGCGACGGGAGGCGCTCGTCCAGCAGATGGCCGAGCTCGAAGGCAAGACGGACGAGGTCTCGCTCGAGGCGCTCGAGCGCCTGAAGGTTCTCGACACGGTCGGCGAGGCGCCGTTCGATGCGGTTGTGCTGCCCGACGCCGGCCAGAACTTGCGCAGCCTCGCTGCGCTTCTCGACTTCTACGACATCGCCCAGCCGAACGTCCGGATCCTCGGCCTGCGCGCCTGGGACGAGACGCCCGAGATCGCCGCCGAGAGGGCGGTCCAGGGCGCCTGGTTCGCCGCGCCGCCGGTCGAGGAGCGAAAGAAATTCGAGGAGCGGTTCCGCGTCGCCTTCAACTACACGCCGCCGCGGCTCGCCTCGCTTGCTTACGATGCCGCGGCGTTGGCCGCGCTGCTGGCGCAGTCGCCGCAGGCGACCGATTTCTCGGCGCGCGCCCTGACCGATCCCAACGGTTTCCGTGGCGTCGACGGCATCTTCCGGCTCCGGCCTGACGGCGTCGTCGAGCGGGCCTATGCGATCCACGAGGTGACGCCGGACGGCTTCCGCGTCCTGCGGCCGGCCGCGGACAGCTTCCAGCCGCTGATCAACTAGGCAAGGACTACGACCCTACGCCAGCAGGTGGCCGAGCACGGCGTTCAGCCGCTGCCGACCGGCATCGCTGGCGCGCATGCCCTCGCCGTCGAGCACGAGCAGCCCCGCATCGATCAGCGGCGCCAGGCGGGCCGGGTCAAGCGCCGCCTCGACGGACCGGCCGGTGAGCCGTTCGAACCGCGAGCGGTCCACGCCTTCGCGCAGCCGCAGCCCCATCATCAGGATTTCCGCGATGCGTTCGTCCTCGCCGATCGCGCTGCTACCCGCCGAATCGTGTCCATCCGCCCAAACGCGCTCGAGCCAGACCTCCGGGGCGCGGTGCCGGCGGTAGGCGGTGGTGCTGCCGGCGATCGTCACGCGGCCGTGCGCACCCGGCCCGATACCGAGATAATCCCCATAGCGCCAGTAGGTGAGGTTGTGCCGGCATTCCGCGCCGCGTCGTGCATGGTTCGATATCTCGTAAGCGGGCATGCCGTGGGTCTCAAGAATTTTCTGCGTTGATTCATAGAGTCTTGCGGCCGTTTCTTCGTTCGGTATCGCAAGTTCACCGCGGCTTTGCCGCGTATGGAACGCGGTCCCCGGCTCGATGGTCAGCTGATAGAGCGAGACGTGGTCGCGTGCGAGCTCCAGCGCCCGGCGCAGCTCCGCGGCCCAAGCTGCCGGTGACTGGCCCGGTCGAGCATAGATCAGGTCGAAGGAGAAGCGCTCGAACAGGCGGGCGGCGATACGCAGCGCGGCGATCGCCTCTGCGGCCGAATGCTCGCGGCCGAGCGCGCGCAGCGCCCGGTCGTCCAGCGCCTGGATGCCGAGCGAGACCCGGTTGATCCCGGCCGCCCGAAAATCGGCGAGGCGACCGGCCTCGACCGAGGTCGGGTTGGCCTCCAGCGTGATCTCGATGCCGCCCGCGAGACCCCAGTGCCGGCTGGCGCAATCGAGCACGGCGGCGACGGTCGCCGGCTGCATCAGCGACGGCGTACCGCCGCCGAAGAAGATGCTGGTCAGCGGCCCCATGCCCGGTGCCTCCTCGACCGCCGCGTGCGTGAGTTCGGCGATCAGCGCAGTGCGCCACGACTCGTGGTCGATCCGGTCGCGGACGTGGCTGTTGAAGTCGCAGTAGGGACATTTCGAGCGGCAAAACGGCCAGTGGACGTAGAGGCCGAATTCGCGCCCTTCCTCCGTGCCTGCCGAATCGTTCAAGGCGGTTTCCTGG
>JBFHDX010000149.1:0-7456 GCA_041584475.1 Alphaproteobacteria bacterium | reverse complement strand
CGCGGCCAACGTGACGGCGGGCGGCGGATCCGCGGACATCATCGCGACGGACATGTCGGGCGTAACCGGGCATTCGTCGAATGAGCTCACCTGCAATGGCTGGGCCGCAGGGGCACTCTCGTCCGCGACTGGCCTGACCGTTACACCCGGGACGGGGAGATTCGCAAAAGGCGAGTGTATCGGTCAGCGACGCATTGTCTGCTGCGCACCCGCGCAGTAGGCGCGCGAGCGTTCAAAAAAACTTCGGCAGTACCTCGGGAGCAGGAGCGTTTCCGGTCCGCGACCGGGTCCCGGTGTCACGCATAAATGTGGCGCCGCGGACCACCAAATGACACTGGCCCGTCGCGGACCCGAACGCCCTGTCCGATCGCCTGGGCAGCGAGGCTCTAAAGCGCCTTCGCCCGCTCGCGCAGCTCGTACTTCTTGATCTTGCCGGTCGAGGTCTTGGGCAGCGGGCCGAACACCACCGTCTTCGGGCACTTGAAATGGGCCATGTTGTCGCGGCAGAAGGCGATGATCTGGTCCGCCGAGACCGCGCCCTCCGCCTCGGGCTTCAGGGTCACGAAGGCGCACGGCGTCTCGCCCCACTTCTCGTCGGGCCGGGCCACGACCGCCGCCTCCATGACTTCGGGGTGACGGTACAGCGTCTCCTCGACCTCGAGCGACGAGATGTTCTCGCCGCCCGAGATGATCACGTCCTTCGAGCGGTCCTTGACCTCGACATAGCCGTCCGGATGGACGACGGCGAGATCGCCCGTATGGTACCAGCCACCGCGGAACGCCTCGTCGGTGGCGGCGCGGTTCTTCAGATAGCCGCGCATCACGGTGTGGCCGCGCAGCATGATCTCGCCCATCGTCGCGCCGTCCGCCGGCACCGCCGCCATGGTCTGCGGGTCGGCGACCATCAGCCCCGGCAACGTCGGATAGCGAACGCCCTGACGCGCCATCTTCGCCGCCTTGGCCTGCAGGTCCAGCGACTCCCAGTCGTCCTGCCAGGCGCAGACCGTCGCCGGCCCGTAGCTCTCCGTCAGCCCGTACAGGTGGGTTACGCGGAAACCCATGCGCTCCATCGCCTCGATGACGGCGCTCGGCGGCGCCGCGCCGCCGGTCGCGACCTCGACCAGATGGTCGAAGGTATGGCGCACGTTGATCGGCGCGTGGATCAGCATGTTGAGCACGATCGGCGCGCCGCACATGTGCGTCACCCCGTGCTCGCCGATCATCGGGAAGATCTGCGCCGGATCGGGGCGGCGCAGGCAGACGTGGGTGCCGCCGACGGCGGTGACGCCCCAGGTGTAGGTCCAGCCGTTGCAGTGGAACATGGGCAGCGTCCACAGATAGACGGACCGCGCGTTGAGGCCGAATACCATGGCGTTGCCCATGGCGTTGAGGAACGCGCCGCGGTGATGGTAGACGACGCCCTTGGGGTTGCCCGTGGTCCCGGACGTGTAGCAGAGCGACAAGGCCTGCCACTCGTCCGCCGGCAGGGCGATCGGGAAATCGGCGTCCCCTTCCTCGAGCAGGGATTCATACTCCGTCTCGCCGAGCAGCTCGCCGCCCTCGGCCAGCGCGTCGTCGATGTCGATCACGACGATCCGGCGGCGCAGCTTCGCCAGCGCCGGCTTGATTACGCTCGACATCTCGCGGTCGGCGATCAGCAGCTTCGATTCCGCGTGCTCGAGGATGAACGCCACGGTGCCCGCGTCGAGCCTGGTGTTGATGGCGTTCAGCACGGCACCGGCCATCGGCACGCCGAAATGCGCCTCGAGCAGGGCCGGCGTGTTCGGCGCCATCACCGAGACCGTGTCGCCGGCGCCGATGCCGCGCCGCGCCAGCGCGCTCGCCAGTCGCCGGCAGCGTGCACCGAACTCCCGATAGCTGTACGACCGCTCGCCGTGGATGACGGCGGTCTTGTCGGGGTAGACCGCGCTCGACCAGTCGAGAAAACTCAGCGGTGTCAGCGGCTGGTAGTTCGCCTCGCCGCGATCGAGGCCCTGCTCGAAGATGTTAGCGTCGTTACCGTCCAACGATTCCTCCCGGCCCGGTTATGCGTTTGTGGATTGAATAGCGGTCCGACCGCGTATGACGCAAGTCCGCGTCAGCGGGGTAGAACGAGTTCGGCCCGCAACCCGCCGCCGTCGCGATTGGCGAGGCGCACTTCACCGCCATGCGCCTGCGCGACCGTCTGCACGACACACAGCCCGATTCCCGTGCCGCCGGTCTCGCGGCTCCGCGAGCGTTCGAGGCGATAGAACGGCTCGAACACGCGCGCAAGTTCTGCCGCCGGTATTCCGGGCCCGTCGTCATCGACCCGGATCACCACGCGACCTGCCCCGTCGATCAGCGACACTCGAGCCCGCTCACCATAGGCGACGGCGTTGTCGACGAGGTTGGAAATCGCGCGGCGCATGGCGAGCGGCCGGCAGGCGAAGGGCGTGCGGGGTGCGTCGACAAGGACGCATTCGCGGCCGGCATCCGACTGGTCATCGCAGACGCTCTGCAGCAGGGCGGCGAGATCGACCGTCTCCCGCGCTTCGTCCTGGGCGTCGTCGCGGGCGAATTCGAGCACCGAGGCCACCATCCTCTCCATCTCGCCGAGATCCGTCAGCGTCTTTTGGCGCGCTTCTTCATCGTCGATGAACTCGGCCCGAAGCCGCAGCCGCGTGATCGGTGTCCTGAGATCGTGCGAGATCGCCGCGAGCATGCGCGTACGCGAATCGACGAGGCCGCGAATCCGCTCCTGCATCCGGTTGAAAGCGGTCGCCGCGCGGCGGGCCTCGCCTGCCCCCGTTTCCGGCATCGGCGGCGCGTGCATGTCGCGACCGAGCCGGTCGGCGGCTTCGGCCATCGCCTCCAGCGGTCGTGTCATGCGCCGCACGGCCCACGCCGCCAGCAGTCCGACCAGCACGATCATGACGAGCAGCGAGAGCACGAGCCGTTCGGTCCAGAACGGCGGACGCGGCGCCACGATCGTCTCCAGATTGAGCCAGCTGCCGTCCGAAAGCCCGACCGAGAGCCGAAGTACCTGTCCCTCACCGTCGAGGCCGGGCTCCATCATCCGCCTGTGGTAGCGCATCATGTGCTGCATGCCGGACGGCATGGATCCGGGCTCCATCATGCGGCTGTGCGGCATCGGGGAGGGACGCGCCGCGACCGAAGCATCGGCCAGCGAAAGACGAATCCGCCCGGCATCGATGCCGTCGAGCGACAGCGCCAGCATGGCCGCGATGATGCCTTCCCGCAGCCCGCCTCCGGCGTCCGCCGGCAATTCGGGCTCGGCGTCCCAGCTAGTGGTGAATCCCGGTCTGCGCGTGGCCTGCGCCAGCCACAGGCGCTCGTTCGCGGGGGCCTCTTCGAACAGCCGGACGACGGTCGCGACGCGCTCCGCGACGTAGCCGCCGCCGACCATGGCGACGGCCTCGCTCCGGTCGCTGTAATAGATCGCCATGCTGGCGAAATGGGTCACCAGCAGCCCGACCACGAGGACCACGAGCGTGCGTCCGAACAGCGTATCGGGCAGAAGGCGCCTCATGACCGCTCGACCTTCGACGCGAAGATGTAGCCGTCCCCCCGGACCGTCTTGATAAGCTCCGCCTTGGCGGAATCGGTCTCGATCTTGCGGCGCAGGCGGCTGACCTGGATGTCGACGCTGCGGTCGAACGGGGCGGCCGCCCGGCCGCGCGTGAAATCGAGCAGCTGGTCGCGGCTCAGGACGCGCTGGGGATGCTCGACGAACGCCATGAGCAGGTCGAACTCGCCGGCGGTCAGCGATACGGTCACGCCGTCGGGAGAGACGAGGCGCCGCCGTCCGGGTTCGAGCGTCCAGCCCGCGAAACGTAAGGCCTCCACCTTCGCGGCGCCGGCCGCTGCAGGACTCTCCCCGGAGCGGCGCAGCACCGCCTTGATGCGGGCGAGCAGCTCCCGCGGGTTGAACGGCTTGGGCACGTAATCGTCCGCCCCCATCTCGAGCCCGACGATGCGGTCGGTTTCCTCGCCCATCGCGGTGAGCATGATCACCGGCGTGGTCGAGCCCGCCCGCAGCTCGCGGCAGAGGGTCAGCCCGTCCTCCCCCGGAAGCATCAGATCGAGGACGATGAGGTCGATGTTCCAGTCGGCGAGCGCCGCGCGCATCTCACGGCCGTCGCGCGCGGTCGTCACGCGGCAGCCGTGCTTCTGGAGGAACCGTCCGAGCAGATCACGGATTTCCCGGTCGTCGTCGACCACGAGTATGTGCGGCGTGGCTTCCATCGCATCCTCTTCCGGTGATCCGGCGCGGTACGGCCGACAGGATAAACGCCCGGCGACACCGCGGTGCCGGAAATTTGTAACGATCGGTAACGGATCGGCCGTGCGTTACGGAGCGTTACCAAAAGCCCCGTCGGCCGACACATTTGCGTTACGCGTCAGGCCCATATTCGGGTCGCATTCGACGGATTGCGGCACGCTTGCGGGAGAAGACGATGCAGGGACCAAAAAGATGGACGACGATTGCGCTGTCCGCCGTCACCGGAATCGCCGTTCTGGCGACGGTCGCCGCGGCGCACGGTCCGGGCAATCGCGGAAACGGCGGGCCCGGCGCGACCGGCCCGCTGTCGGGCCAGGCGCCGATGATGCAGCCCCATCGGCAGGGACAGCCCGGCACTATGGGACCCGGCACTATGGGACCCGGCACGATGGGGCCCGGCATGATGGGCGGCGGCGCACTCGGGCAGCCGACGGCTCCCTGCGCCGGTCAGGACGGGGCCACGCCGTGCTCCGGACAGGGTGCCGACGGCACGCCCCGGCCGAATGGCGGCATGCCCATGATGAATCAGCAGATTCCGCAACTGCGGCAGTAAGGGGACCCGATTGTTCGGATGCTTCCCCACGGTCCAGGCAAACAGGAGGACAAGACGATGTCACGCTTCACCAGAAAGACTGTTTCGACCGTCGCCGCCGCCACGGCGCTCGCCCTGGTCGCCGGCAGCGCAGCGGCGCACGGCCCGCGGCAGGGAGCGGCCGGCGGCATGATGATGGGGCCGGGCGGCGTGATGGGCCAGCCGCCGTTCGCCGGTAACGTTGCCGGCCAGCCGGGATACGGTCCCGGATACGGCATGATGGGCTACGGCATGGGCCCCGGCATGATGGGACATCACCCGATGATGGGCGCCGGCATGATGGGTCCCGGATACGGTTACGGGCCCGGCATGGGCATGGGCCAGGGCTTCGGCCCGTGCGGTCAGGCCGCGGCCAACGGTGCGGAAGAGGACATCGGCGCCGACGACGTCACGGCGCGCCTCGAGCGCTGGCTCGCGATCCAGGGCAACGACCGTCTGCAGCTCGGCAAGGTGGTGGAGGTCGACGACGATACGATCACCGCCGAAATCGTCACGGTGGACGGTTCGCTGGTGCAGAAGCTGACGGTCGACCGGCACACCGGCTGGACCCGGCCCGCAAAGTAGAAAATAGCAGGGGCGTGCGGGGCGGCGCGTGCCGTCCCGCATCTCGCGACGCAACGAAGGATCGGATCAGATGCACTACGGATACGGATACGGCGATGGCGGGTACGGCCTGATGCATGGCGGCGAGTACTGGCTGGGGATGGGGTTGCACGGGCTGTTCTGGATCTTCGTCCTTGCTGCCATCCTGTTCATCATCGTCTGGGCGGTGCGCTCGGCCACCGGCCGACCGAACGAGCAGGAAGTCGCGCGCGGCGGACCGGGAGCCCGCGAAATCCTCGACGCCCGCTACGCGCGCGGCGAGATCGAGCGCGAGGACTATCTCGCGCGGAAGAAGGACCTCGAAAACGCCTGACGCGCCCTATTCCGCCGCGGTCACGGGGACCGGTGCTGTGCCGCTCAAGCGGCGGCCCAGCAGCACCTCGTTGCCCGGCTCCGGTACGGCCGGCACGTTGAGCGAGAGTAGCAGCGAGACCGCCGCCATTGCCGCCCCGGAGAGGAACACGGCGGCCGGCGAGACCAGCCAGATCAGGCCGAACGCGGCCGGGATCACGACCGCCGCGATATGGTTGATGGTGAAGCCGACGCCCGCGGTGGCGGCGATGTCCGCCGGGTCGGCGATCTTCTGGAAATAGGTCTTTATCGCAATCGCCAGCGCGAAGAACAGGTGGTCGACGACGTACAGGCCGGCGGCGAGCCAGGGATGGCTGACGAAGGCGTAGAGCGTGAACACCCCGACCAGCCCGGCATACTCGAAGATCAGCGCGCGCCGCTCGCCGATGCGGCCGATCAGCCGGCCGATGCGCGGCGCGGCAACGATGTTGATCATCGAGTTGAGCAGGAACAGCAGCGTGATCTCGCCGACCGTGTAGCCGAACTTCTCGACCATCAGGAAGCCGGCAAAGACGATGAAGATCTGCCGCCGCGCGCCGGACATGAAGGTCAGCAGGTAGTAGAGCCAGTAGCGCCGGCGCAGCACCATGTGGCGGTGCTGGCGCACCTCCTCCGGATAGGCCGGAAAGGCGGCCCAGCAGGCGGCGGCGATGCCGACGCTGATGCCGCCGGCCAGCAGGTAGACCCAGTGATAGTCGAGCCCGGCGACGTCGAAGGCGGCCCAGATCAGCCCGAACGTGGCGATCGAGGCGAACGCGCCGACCGAGATCACGCGGCCGAAGAATTCCGGCGCGCGCTCCTTCGCGACCCATTGCAGCGACAGCGAGATCTGCACCGTCTCGTAGTAGTGGAAGCCGATCGACATCAGCACGGTCGTCAAATACAGCCCGACGACGCTGGGGAAGTAACCGGTCGCCGCGGTGCCGATACCGAGCAGCAACAGTGAGAGATAGGCGATCTTCTGCTCGCGCAGGATCAAAAGCAGGAAGACGACGGCGAAGGAGAGGAAGCCGGGAACCTCGCGCAGGCTCTGCAGCATGCCCATCTCGGCGCCGGTGAAGGCCGCGCGCTCGACCGCGAAATTGTTGAGCAGCGCCTGCCAGGCCGAGAAGCTGATCGGCGACGCCGCCGCCATCAGCAGCAGCAGGATCTCGGGCCGGCGCCAGCCGCCAGCCTCCGGTCTCGTCGGAATGCCCAGCATGGCGGGAACTATAGAGCGGCGGAAGGGCCGCGTCAGCAGGCCATTGTTTCAGCCTGAAATCGGGCTGACCCGAAGCAGGCAGCGGACCCGCATTACCGCTTACCGGCCGGAAACGGTCATTATTCGGGCGTGGTGATTGAGTCCGGGATTAGCCAGGAGCAGACATCCCAACAACCGATCTGATTCCAAGCAACTCCTCTCGGGCGCGTTGGCGGAGTTGGATTCAGGTGCCTGCGTAAGACCAGTGTCGAAGGCAGCGAATCGACCGGTTCGCATTCAACTCACACCGCCGCCTATGGCGATGTACGGGCTCACGCGGATTCATGAGCGGTTTCATGGTAGACTCCACATGGAGACACATAATGATAACGCTCTCGATACACCACCAGACCACCTACCAGTATCGGGAACCGATGGAATTCGG
>JBFHDX010000148.1:0-7747 GCA_041584475.1 Alphaproteobacteria bacterium | reverse complement strand
GCCAACTCGTGAGGCCGAGCGCCGGGCTGGCGACGGGGCGCGGCGCGTTTCCGGCAGCACCCCCTCCCCAACCACTCCCCCGCGAGCGGGAGAGGGGCTATCTTCCGCCGCGGCCCCCTCACCCGCCATGCACCGTATCCCGGAACGCGGCGATCGCCTGCAGCGCCTCGACGAGCCCGCGCCGCTCGCGCCGGCTCAGCGCCTTCGGCTGGATCGCATAGCCGACCGGCCGGCCGGCACGGAAATCCTCGATCTGCCGGCGCAACAGCAGCCCGGTGACGGTCTCGAAGGCGGCGGCGAGGTCGTCGCGGCGGTTGCCGTCGATGGCGCCGGCCTGCGCCAGCCGCTCGATGCGATCGAGCGTCGGCGTCTCCTCGATGCCGTGGCGCAGCGCCATGAGCCGCACATTGGTCACCAGCGCGACGAGGCCGTGATGTTTGAGGTCGATCTCGCCGCGCCGCGCCGCCTTCCCGGCGCCGGGCCTGAGCCGCCCGAGCCAGCCGAGCGCGACGCCGTGGCCCGCCGCCTCGCGCGCCATGTCGGCGACGAAAGCGGGGCTCTCGCGCAGCATGGCGAAGACCGCGCGGCGCAGCTCGCGGGCGAAGTCGCGGCGGCCGGCGCCGCTGCGGAAGTCGAAGAAGATGTCCGAGAGCCGCACCACGGTGAGCCCGTGCCGGCGGCCCCAGACGCGCAGCTGCTCGCGCCACTGGCCACGCGTCTTGCGCCACACCGGGTTGGTCGCCATGACGTTGCCGCGGCACAGCGGAAAGCCGACCGCATCGAGCATCGCCGTCAGCCGCGTCGCCAGCTCGACGAACCAGCCGTCGATGCGGCCGTGCTCCGCATCCGCGTAGTCGTCGAGGATCAGGCCGTTGTCCTGGTCGGGGTAGAGGTAGTTCTCGCCGCGCCCGCCCGAGCCCATGATGATCAGCGCGAAGTCGACCGGCGGCGGCCCGCGCCCGTCCGCCGCCATGGCGGCGACGCAGAGGTCGACGACGCGGCGGTGGATGTCGCGGTTGAGGCGCGTCAGCATGCGCTGCACCTCGGCCGCCGGCACGTGATCGCGCAGCAGCGAGTCGGCGACCTCGACCTGCACCGCCTTGATCTCGCGCAGCCCGTCGAGCGTGCCCTCGTGCGTCACCGCCTCGATGAGGCCGACCGTGTGCTCGGCCGCCATGGCCAGCGCCTCGTGCCGCTCGACGATGCCGACGAGGCGGCCGTCGTCGTCGACCACCGGCAGGTGCCGCCAGCCGCGGCGCCGCATGGTGGCGATCGCGACGTACAGGTAGTCGGCGCTGGAGACCGTGGTGACCGGCGTCGTCATGATCGCCGAGACCGGCTCGTCGCCGGTACAGCGCAGCGCCACCCGGCGCAGGATGTCGCGCTCGGTGACGATGCCGGCGGGCTGGCCCGCATCGTCGAGGATCAGCGCGCCCGAGCGGTTCGCCTCGGCCATCCTGGCGACCAGGGTCGAGACCGTGTCGTCGTGGCGCAGCACGACCGCGGGGCCGATCGCGAACTCGCCGACGCGGCGGCTGAAGATGCGGGTCTGCGACTGCATGGCGGGCATCCTGCCACAGCCGCGCCGCTTCGGTGAGCGGGGAATGCGGGCGGCGCAGGCCGGTCCGGGCGCAGTGGGTCCGCGGACATATCGTGAGGCGACACGCCAATTGCTGCGAACCACCCCCTCCCTGCCCTCCCCCGCCCATGGCGGGAGAGGGGGAAGGCGGCGCGGGGTCTCGGCAGGCCGCCCTATTTCAGAGCGCCGGGGCGCATCGCGCGGCCGCCCGACAAAACCATAATGTAATTATGGTTTTGTCCCGCCCAAGCACCGCTCCGAACGCCGCAATCCGCGGACCGGTCCGATCGCCAAAAGCCGTGGAAACAAAGGGCCCGTCGGCGCCGAATCTGTTCAAAATGCCCCCGGAAAAAGCCCCCCGCGGGGGCGTCTAGATCGCCGCCGGAAACAGGCCGCCCGGTCGCCCGGCAGCGCGCCGTTCCGCGCTCACAGGATCTGGCTCAGGAATTCCCGCGTGCGCGGGTCCTTGGCTTTCTTGAAGAAGCTCTTCGGCGGGCCGTGCTCGACGATGACGCCGCGGTCGGTGAAGTAGATGTGGTCGGCGATCTCGCGCGCGAAGCCCATCTCGTGCGTGACCAGCAGGCAGGTCATGCCCTCCTCGGCGAGCTCGCGGATCGTCACCAGCACCTCCTTCACCGTCTCCGGGTCGAGCGCCGCCGTCACCTCGTCGAACAGCATGATGTCCGGGTTCATCGCCAGCGAGCGGGCGATCGCGACGCGCTGCTGCTGGCCGCCGGAGAGCTCGCCCGGATAGGCATCCTCCTTGCCCTCGAGCCGCACCTTGGCGATCAGCCGCCGGGCCCGCGCCTCGACATCGCCCCGGTCCTGCCCGAGGACGTGCAGCGGCGCCATCATCACGTTCTGGATCGCCGTCTTGTGCGGGAACAGGTTGTACTGTTGGAAGACCATGCCGACCTTCTTGCGCAGCGCCAGCTTGTCGAGCTTCGGGTCGTGCACCTCCTGCCCCTCGACGCGGATCGAGCCGGAGTCGATGGGGATCAGCGCGTTGATGCAACGCAGGAGCGTCGACTTGCCCGAGCCGGACGGGCCGATGACGCAGATCACCTCGCCCTTCAGGACGTCGAACGATACGCTCTTGAGCACCTCGAGCGCGCCGAACGTCTTGCGTACTTCGCGGATCGCGACGATCGGCTGGTCGGGGGTCCAGGGGGCCTGCGCCGCGGCGGCGTCGCTCATCTCTCGCTCCTCACAGCTTGACGGCGAAGCGGCGCTCGAGCCGGATCGTCATGCGGGCGATCGGGTAACAGTAGGCGAAGAAGATGACCAGCACGAACGAGAAGAAAGGCACCAGCAGCTCCGGGTGGTTGTCCTCGGCCTCGATCGCCTGGCGCGACAGGGTGACGACCTCCTCGACGCCGAGCAGCGAACACAGCGGCGTCGCCATGGTGAGGATCGCGTACCAGTTCATCCACGGCGGGATCATGCGCTTCACGCACTGCGGCAGGATGATCATCCACAGCGTCTGCCGGCGCGAGAAGGCGAGCGCCTCGGACGCCTCCCATTGCGCCGACGGCACCGATTGCACGGCGCCGCGCACGATCTCCGAGACGTTCGCCATGATCGGCAGCGACAGGCCGAAGACCGCCTTCGTCCAATCGGGGATGGCTATGATCGTGCCGCCGACGACGATCTCGAACGGGAAGGCGAGCATGACGATGAACAGCAGCACCAGCCACGGCGAGTTGCGGAACAGCTGGGTGGCGAACCAGGCGCTGCGCCGGACCCAGCGCAGCTGCGCGATCTGCGCCAGCCCGAGCAGCGCCCCGGCCGCCGTGCCGATCGCCATGGCGAGGAACGAGATGACGATGTTGAACAGGAACCCGGAGAAGACGAGGAACGGCAGCCAGCGCCACAGCGCGCCGAACGCGTCGGCATAGCCGTAAGCGGCCTGCGCCGCCGCCGGCCAGGCGAGCCCGGCGAGCAGGATCGCCAGCGGCGTCCAGGGTGGCAGGGCGGCGAGCCAGCGGCTCACCGCAAGCGGCTGCCGTTCATGCGCGCCGGCGGGCTTGACCGGCAGCAGCACCGGCAGGTCGGTGCGCGCGGCGGCGACGATGCCCGGGATCGCGCGGCGCGGCATCGCTCAGCCCCCGTAACCCGGGATGCGCATCGCGCGCTCCCAACCGTGCATGCCCGAGACCAGCAGGCCGACGAGGACGATGTAGACGACGAAAAGCAGCAGCATCGTCGGGTACTGCGCCGTCGGATAGTCGTTCCAGATGCTGACCGACTGGTAGAGCAGCTCGGGCACGGCGATGGCGAAGGCCTGGGTGGTCGTCTTCACCAGGTTGACGAGGTTGTTGTTAAGCGCCGGCAGGCTGACCCGGAAGGCGAGCGGCAGGACCACGTAGCGATACGTGCCGAGGCGCGTGTAGCCCAGCGATTCGGCGGCTTCGACCGTCGATTCGGGGACCGCCTCGATGCCGGCGCGAAAGATCTCGACGTTGAAGGCGCCGGCGAAGAAGCTGAGCGAGATGATCGCCCAGCCGACGTTCGAGATGATCGGCACCTGCAGCCAGCCATCGGGCGAGTAGGTCGGCGTGAACTGGCCGAGCGCGAAGTAGAAGAACAGCAGCTGCACGAAGGGCGGCGTGTTGCGGAAGAACTGGATGTAGCCCTGCACGATCAGGCGCGGAAGGCGCAGCTGCGAGCCCTGCATCCACGCGCCGACGACGCCGATGACGACGCTGAAGACGACGCAGGCGACCGACAGCTGCAGGGTGGTCCACAAACCGATCAGGATGCGCCGGCCCTGCACCGGATCATAAAGCCAGATGAAATTCCATGCCGGATGCGTCTCCGCGAGCTCGCGGAAGTACATCTGGATCGCTTCGGGCATCGGCCGGCCTTCCGGTCGGGAGGAGGACGCACGGCGGCGGGGGCGCCCCGCCGCGGAGCGCCCCGCACGCGCGTCAGCGGTTTACTGCTCGAGCCAATCCCTGAACCGCTCGTGCTGCTTCTGCAGGAACGCGGTCGGCTGGATGCCCCATTTCTTCTCGAGCTCAATCAGGCGGCCCGACTGCAGCCAGTTGAAGCTCATGCCGGTCATGAACTGGCCGAAGACGCAGTGCTTCTCGGCCGACGGCACCGCCAGGCCCCAGGGGTTGTCGTCCTCGGATGGGAGCGGCATCTCGTAATCGTCCCAGTTGCCGGAGGCGAGATCCGACATGATCGAGGAATCGTCGTACACCCAGGCGATGCACTTCTTGTCGCGCAGCGCCTGCTTGGCCTCGGCATTGCCGGTGAAGGCGATGATCTCGGCGCCGTACCGCTCGGAGACGATCTTGTTGTAGAACGCGCCCTGCTTGCCGCAGACCGGCTTGCCGCGCAGATTCTCCCACGACTTGATGCCGAGCGCCTTGGGCGCGAGGATGTTGGTTCCGGACGTGTAGTAGTTCGGCTGCACGATGCCGACGATCTTGCGGCGGTCGGGGCGGTCCGACATGGTGGCGATCATCAGGTCGATCTTGCCCTGCTCGAGGAACTGCATGCGGTTGGACGACTGCACCGCCACCACTTCGAGCCCAACGCCCATGACGTCGGCGACGTCCTTCGCCATGTCGACCTCCATGCCGACGATCGCGCCGCTCTCGTTGCGGAAGCCCCACGGCTTGTAGTCCGCCTTGACGCCGACGACGAGCTTCTTGCGCTCCATCACCTTGTTCCAGACGTCGTTCGTGCACTTGGCCTGCGCGGCTCCGACCGAGACGGCGGCGAGGGCGGCGAGCGATGCGCCGCAGATAAGCTTCTTCAGCATGTCGCGGATTCTCCCTGTTCGTTGTCGTTTTTCTGGTCGGGACAGGCGGCCGGCGGCAACGGCCTCGCTCGACGACGCGGATCCTGCCCGACGTTCTTGCGGCCGGTGTGTTCTCCCCGTCCCGGTTCAGCTTCATGGTAACAGCCATGGCCGGCTTTGAACAGCGAGGCGCGGCGGCCCGCAAGACCCGTTGCGCCACCTGCGGGCGATTGGGGACGCCGTGCGCCGGCCTCAGAACGCGTCGCCGGTGAACTCGTGGTGCACGCGGCTGCGGAAGCGGTCGATCGATTTCAGCGAGTCGATCAGGATGTCGCGCTCGCGCCGCGACAGCCGGTCCGGATGCACGTAGTAGGCGACCGGCTTGCCGACCTCGAAATCGTCGAGCTGCTGGCGCAGCAGGATATTCGTGATGTGGTCGAAGGCGCCCGACAGGTAGTCCTGCTCGTCGCGGTCGAGCACCCCTTCCTCGTGCAGGCGCCGGATGCGGCCGAGCGTCGACGTGACCTCGATGCCCTGGCGCAGCGCCAGCAGCCGCGTGTGCGTGACCAGCGGCATGGTGCCGGCGTGCTTGAGGTTGATCTCGCCCTTGTGCTCGGGCTTGCACTTCTCGGTGACGAAGCGGCCGAACCAGCCGAGCGCGACGCCGTGACGCGACGCCTCGCGCTCCATCTCGAGCAGGAAGGCGGGGCTCTTGCGCAGCATCGCGGTGACGTTCGAGCGCAATTCGCGAACGAACTCTGTGCGTCCGGCGCCGGCGCGGAAATCGAAGAAGATGTCGGACAGCTGGATGACGATGTTGCTGCGCCGCCGGCCCCAGGCGAGGAGCTGCTGGCGCCACTGGCTGCGCGTCTTGCGCCACACCGGGTTGGTCGCCATGACGTAGCCGTTGCAGTAGGGAAAGCCGATGTCGTTGAGCATCGCCGTCATGCGCTCGGCGAGCTCGATGAACCAGCCGTCGATGCGCGTGTGCTCCTCGTCCGGATAGTCGTCGAGGATGAAGCCGTTGTCCTGATCGGGGTAGAGGAAGTTCTCGCCGCGCCCGCCCGAGCCCATGATGATCAGCGCGAAAGCGACGGGCGGCGCGCCGCGGCCGTCGGCTTCCATGCCGGCGAGGCAGAGGTCGATGACGCGGCGATGGATGTCGCGGTTGATCGCGGTCAGCATCTGCTGGATCTCCGACGCCGGCACCCGATCCTCGAACAGCGCCTTGGCGACCGCGACCTGCGCCACCTTGACCTCGCGCAGCCCGTCCAGCGTCCCTTCATGGCTGATCTGGCCGATCAGGCGCACCGTCTGTTCCGCGGCCATCGCCAGCGCCTGGTGGCGCTCGATGATCCCGGCGAGCCGGCCGTCCCCGTCGACGACCGGCATGTGCCGCCAGCCGTGCCGGCGCATCGCCGCGATCGCCGCATACAGATAGTCGCTGTCGGTGATCGCCTGCACCGGGCTGGTCATGATGTCGGTCACCGGCTCGCTGCCGTTGCAGCGCAGGGCGACGCGGTGGACGACGTCGCGTTCGGTGATGATGCCGACGGGCTGGCGGTCGTCGTCGACGATGAGCGCGCTGGACTTCTTGGCCTCGCCCATGGCGGCGAGGAGATCGGCGACCGTCGCCCCGCGGGACAGCACGACCGGCGCGCCGATCGTGAACTCCCCGACCCGTCGCGTGAAGATCTTGGTCTGCGATTGCATGGCCGCATCCTGCCACAACGCCGCGCGCCATCGAAAGGGGCTGCGGACCACCGTGAGGCCCGCTCGACCGGGCGACGAGACGGAATAACTTAGGGTAGAGTGGTGTAGGTTTGGTAACTTGCGCGCGCCGAAACGCGCGCTTAACATTTGTGTCGGACAGTGACGATATGGCCGGACTTTTCGAGACGCTGATGCGGCCCGACCACGAGGACGATCCCGATCGTGCCGAGGTGGTCAAGGCGGCGAACATCCTCCAGGTCGGCGAGTTCCAGTTCATGCAGCTGGCGTACCGGGACTGGTTCGAGGAAGAGCTGCCGGCGGAGGCGATCGACGATTTGTTCCGGCGCGTCATGCTCAGGGGCGAGACTCCGGCCTGGGCACGGCAGTACGCGCAGCGCATCATCGACTGGGACGAGCGCGGCCTGCTCGACGAGAACAATCCGGACTACCACCGCTACGACAACGAGTACTACACGGTCATGCCGCAGGGCGTGCGGCGGTTCGCGATCGCCCTGACCTGCCTCGCCTTCGCCCTCGGCGGCGGCGTGCTGCTCAGCCATTATGCGGTGAAAGAGGGGACGTCGGTCCTGCCGCCCTATTTCGAGAAGGACGATCTGCCGAAGGCGCGGCGCACCACGAACCTGCGCGGGTCCTGAGCCCGGCAGCCTTTCAGACAGTGGTTGAGCGTGCGGCGGGCGGCG
>JBFHDX010000147.1:0-7884 GCA_041584475.1 Alphaproteobacteria bacterium | reverse complement strand
TCGGGGCGCTGAACCGGGACTATCCGCTCGTCATGGGCACGGTGATCTTCTACGCCATGCTGATAATCGTCCTGAACCTCGTCGTCGACATGCTGTATGCCTGGCTCGACCCCAAGGTGAGGCTCGACTGATGGTGAATCTGACCGCCGACCGGGACGCGCTGTCGGCGCTCGCCGAAGTCGAGGGGCGCAGCCTGTGGCAGGACGCGCTGGCCCGACTCCTGCGCAACCGCGCGGCCGTCGCCTCGATGATCGTGCTCGGCGTGATCGCCGTCATGGCGGTGTTCGCGCCGTGGCTCAGCCCGCATCCCTACGACGAGATCTACTGGGACCGCATCCAGATGCCGCCCGATCTCGCGAACGCCCACTGGTTCGGCACCGACGGCAACGGCCGCGACCTGTTCGTGCGCACGCTCTACGGCGCGCGCGTCTCGCTCATGGTCGGAATCCTGGCGACCGGTGTGAGCCTGCTGATCGGGGTCAGCTACGGCGCGACGGCCGGCTTCTTCGGCGGCCGCATCGACAATTTCATGATGCGCTTCGTCGACATCATGTACTCGCTGCCGTTCATGTTCTTCGTCATCCTGCTGATGGTGATGTTCGGCCGCAACATCTGGCTGATCTTCATCGCGCTCGGTGCCGTCGAATGGTTGACCATGGCGCGCATCGTCCGCGGTCAGACGCTGTCGATCAAGCGCAAGGAGTTCATCGAGGCGGCGCACGCCGGCGGCGTCGGCAACTTCAAGATCATCTACCGGCACATCGTGCCGAACGTGCTCGGGCCGGTCATCGTCTACATGACCCTGACCATTCCGCAGGTGATTCTGACCGAGAGCTTTCTCTCGTTCCTCGGGCTCGGCGTGCAGGAGCCGCTGACCAGCTGGGGCGTGCTCATCTCCGAGGGCGCGCGGGTCATGGAATCGGCGCCGTGGATGCTGATCTTTCCGGCGGTCTCGCTCGCGGCGACGCTGTTCTGCTTCAATTTCATCGGCGACGGCCTGCGCGACGCGCTCGATCCGAAGGACCGCTGACCGTGGCGCCGGTGCTCGACATCGAGGGCCTGCAGGTGCGCTTTGCGACGCCCGAGGGCGAGGTCAGTGCGATCAGCGACGTTTCGCTTCGCATCGGGGCCGGCGAGAGCATCGGTGTCGTCGGAGAGTCGGGCTCGGGCAAGACCCAGCTGTTTCTTGCCGTCATGGGCCTGCTCGCTCGCAATGGCCGCGCCGAGGGTCGCGTGCGCTTTCGCGGCCAGGACATCCTCAACCGGCCGGCGCGCGCGCTCAACGCCATCCGCGGCAACCGGATTTCGATGATCTTCCAGGACCCGATGACGTCGCTCAACCCGTACCTCAAGATCTCGCGGCAGATGACGGAAGTCCTCGTCGAGCACAAGGCGATGACGGAGGCCGATGCGCGCACGCGCTCGATGGCGCTGCTCGACAAGGTCGGCATCCCCGAGCCGGCGAGCCGGTTCGACATGTACCCGCACGAATTCTCCGGCGGCATGCGCCAGCGCGCGATGATCGCGATGGCGCTGCTGTGCGGGCCCGACCTCCTGATCGCGGACGAACCGACGACCGCGCTCGACGTCACCATCCAGGCGCAGATCCTCGAGCTGATGGCCGACCTGCGCCGCGACATCAACGCCGCCGTGGTGATGATCACGCACGACCTCGGCGTCGTCGCCGGTCTCTGCGACCGCGTCGTGGTCATGTATGCGGGCCGTATCGTCGAGACCGGCGGCGTCGAAGACATCTTCCACCGGCCGCAGCATCCCTATACGCAGGGGCTGTTGCGCTCGATGCCGCGCCTCGACGAGGCCAAGGCGGAGACGCTCGCCAGCATTCCGGGCCAGCCCCCCAACCTGCAGTCGCTGCCGCCGGGTTGCGCCTTCCGGGAGCGCTGTGCGCACGCGTTCGAGCGCTGCGCCGACGAGCGCCCGGCACTGCACGACATCGCCGCGGGCCGCGCCAAGGCCTGCCACCTCGAGGCGGCGCCGTGAACCGGCCGATCCTCTCCGTGCGCGATCTTGCCGTGCATTTTCCGGTGCGCACGCGCGACGGCCTGTTCGGGCGGGTGCGCGCCCTCAAGGCCGTCGACGGGGTCAGCTTCGATCTCGCGGCCGGCGAGACGCTGGGCGTCGTCGGCGAGTCGGGTTGCGGCAAGTCGACGCTCGGGCGCGCGGTGCTGCAGCTGATCGCCCCGACCGCCGGCAGCGTCGTCTGGATGGGGGACGAGATCGCCGGGCTCGGCGCCGGCGCGATGCGGCCGCACCGCCGCCGCATGCAGATCATCTTCCAGGATCCGCTGGCCAGCCTCGATCCGCGCATGACGGTGGGCGAGATCATCGCCGAGCCGCTGCGGACCTTCGAGCCGCGGCTCGGCCGCCGCGAGATCCGCGACCGCGTGCGCGACATGCTGGCGAAGGTCGGGCTGCTGCCGCAGATGATCAACCGCTATCCGCACGAATTCTCGGGCGGTCAGTGCCAGCGCATCGGCGTCGCCCGGGCGATGGTGCTGCGGCCGAAGCTCATCGTCTGCGACGAGCCGGTCTCGGCGCTCGACGTCTCGATCCAGGGGCAGATCATCAATCTGCTGATGGAACTGCAGGCGGAGTTCGGCGTCGCGCTCATCTTCATCAGCCACAACCTGGCGGTGGTGCGCCATATCAGCCACCGCATCATGGTGTTGTATCTCGGCCACGTGGTCGAGATCGCCGACCGCGACTCGCTCTACCGGGCGCCGCTCCACCCCTATACCAAGGCGCTGGTCTCGGCGGTGCCGATCCCCGATCCCGGGATCGAGCGGAAGAAGCGGCGCCTCGTCCTGTCGGGCGATCTGCCGTCGCCGCTCGCACCGCCGTCCGGTTGCGTCTTCCGCACGCGCTGTCCGCTGGCCGAGGCGCGCTGTGCCGAGGCGGCGCCGGCGCTGGAGGACGCCGCGCCCGACCACCGTGTGGCCTGCCATTTCTGGCGCCGGTGAGGCGCGCCGCTGTCCGGCCGACATGGCCGCACCAAGCGCATGGGCTTTGTGCTAAGCTTGCGCCAACGAACGAAAAGCGAGCGTCGGGAGGTACGGACGATGGGGATTCAGGTGAGGCGGCTGACCGATCAGGACGCCAAGGCGTATCGGGACATACGGCTCGAGGCGCTGGAGAGCTATCCCGAGGCGTTCCAGTCGACATACGAGACGGCGGTCGACCTGCCGCTCGAGGCCTATGCCGTGCGCATCCAGATGTACGCGCTGTTCGGCGGATTCCAGGACGATGCGCTGCAGGGCTTCCTCGGCTTTTCGCCGCTGCGCAACCCGAAGATCGCCCACAAGGGCATCCTGTGGGGCATGTATGTGCGCAAGGCGGCGCGCGGCAGCGGCGTCGCCGAGGCGATGGTGAACGCCGCGCTCGACCACGCCAAGGGCCATGTCGAGCAGGTGCTGATCTCGGTGATCACCGACAACGAGCGGGCACGCCGCTTCTACCAGAAGATGGGATTCCAGCAATACGGCGTGGAGCCGCGCGCGCTGAAGATCGGTGGCAAGTATTATGACGAGGAGTTCCGCGTGCGCTTCCTCGACAGGTGAGATCGCGACGGGAACGCGGCGACGGGCCGGCAATGGGGGGCGCCAATCGCAAGACCCTACGCCATGGCCGCGGTGGGTGGCGCCGGAAAGCGGGCGGGATCAATTATGGAGACACGATGTTTATTTCGTGGTTGGTCCGCCGTGTCAGGATCCGCGGAAAAATGAAATAAGTATTGTGTCCCCGTAATTGCCAGTGGACGTTCTGATAATATGAAAAACAAACAATAGTCATATTAACTGGGGAAATTCTAATCTGTCGCGCCCGGCGCGCCCGAAGCCGCAGATTTCCTTGGCCCGTCGGCGCCGCATCTGTTCAAAGTGGGTGCCCGTGACCGGGCCTGCGTGCCGATCACTGGTCCGGCTGCGCTCAGTCCTCCACCGCGATCACCCGCGCCGGCGCGCCGTCGGCCTGCGGCAGCTTCAGGGGCAGCGCATAGAGCTGCACCCGCGGCCGCGCGATCTCCGCCATGTTGCAGAGATATTCGATCAGCACCACGCCGCGGCGCAGCAGCAGATCGTGGGTGACGAAGTCCTCGATTGCCGCGGTCTCGCCGCCGAGCAGGCCGCGGATCGGGTAGTCCTGCGGGAAGTCGAAGCCGACCGCCCTGGTCGCGCGGTCGAGCAGCCACGCGCATGCATCCCGGCCCATCCACGGCGACTCGGTCCAGAACTCGGGCGTGTGGTGCGAGCGCTGCCGGTCCCACGCCGTGCGCAGCAGCACGATCTCGCCGCGCTCGACGTGGCCGCCGGCGACTTCCAGCATCTCTGCCCCGATCTCGGTATTCGGCGCGATGCCCGCCAGATCGACAATTGCCGCCGGGCCGGTGGTCCGCTCGAGCGCGATGTCGTCGGTGGTGGCGCCGGACGCATCGATATGGCGTGGTGCGTCGATATGGGTGAACCCGTGCACCGGGAGGCCGAGCCACGTCACCTGGAATCGGTCGCCCTTCGCGAAGTCGCCCCTAAGCTTGCGCTCCGGCCGCCAGCGGAAATGCGGTTCGACGGGAAGTGTGAGGTCGATGAGGCGGGGCATGGCGACGCGGCCCGGCGTCAGGCCGGCCGGTGCTCGTCGGCGGCGCCGGTCGACGCCTCGCCCGCCGGTTCCGCCACCGGCCCGCTCGCCCAGCGCAGGACCGCGTATCCCAGCAGGGCGCAGGCGATCGAGCCGGTCAGCACGCCGAGGCGGATCGGCGCGTCGAAGGACGAGTGCTCGAAGGCGAGCGAGCCGATGAACAGGCTCATCGTGAAGCCGATGCCGCAGAGCAGCGAGACGCCGAATAGCTGCCGCCAGTTCGCGCCCTCGGGCATCGGCGCCAGCGACAGGGCGATGCACAGAAACAGCATGCCGAAGACGCCGATCTGCTTGCCGAGGAACAGGCCGAGCGAGATCCCGAGCTTCACCGGCTCGGTAAAGCTCTCGACGCCGATGCCCGCGAAGGAGACGCCGGCGTTGGCGAAGGCGAACAGTGGCAGGATGCCGAAGGCGACCCAGGGATGGAGGTCGTGCTCCAGCCGCTTAAGCATCGATTTCCCGTCGCCGTCGGCCGGCGCGAGCGGGATGGCGAGCGCGGTGATCACCCCGGCCAGCGTCGCGTGCACGCCGGATTTGAGGACGCAGACCCAGAGCGCGATCCCGAGCAGCAGATAGGCCGCCGGATGGGTGATCCGCAGGCGGTTGACCGCGACCAGCCCGGCGACCGCGACAAGCCCGAGGAGCAAGGCTTCGAGCGACAAATTGCTCGTATAGAAGACCGCGATGATAAGGATGGCGCCGAGGTCGTCGATGATCGCGATCGCCATCAGCAGCACCTTGAGCGAGAGCGGCGCGCGGTTGCCGAGCAGGGCGAGGACGCCGAGGGCGAAGGCGATGTCGGTGGCGGCGGGTATCGCCCAGCCGTTCAGATTCTGCGGACTGTCCCAGTTGATGTAGGCATAGATCAGCGCCGGTGCCGCCATGCCGCCGACCGCGGCGAGAGCGGGCAGTGCGATCTGCGACGGGCTCGACAGCTCGCCGTCGAGGAACTCGCGCTTGATCTCGAGGCCGACGAGGAAGAAGAACACCGCCATCAACCCGTCATTGACCCAGAGCAGGAGCGGCTTGGCGATCTCGAGCGCGCCGAACTGGATCGCGACCGGGATGTCCAGGAAGGCGAAATAGAACGACCCCAGCGGCGAGTTCGCCAGGATCAGCGCGACCGCGGAGGCGGCGATCAGGACGATGCCGCCGGCGGCCTCGAGCCTGATGAATTCGCGGATCAGGGTCAGTGGCATGGGAACGGCTCCGGTCTCGTGGGTCGGCGAACGATCGTCACGTCGGATCGCCGATGCGTGCCACGCGCAGCCGCGCGATGCAAGTCCCGAGCACCGGGAATTGGCCCGCCGCGTAACGGTGGAGTGGCGTGCGCAAATGGCGCGGGACAAACGCAGCGGAGACTAAAGGAGGTTCGTCACCGTCATAGCAGCCCCGGAGACGAACAGCAGCCACAGCACGATGCGGCGGAACTGCGCGTCGTCCACGCGGCCATAGGTCTGCACGCCGAGCCAGACGCCGAGAGCGGTTGCGGGCAGGCAGACGAGGGCGAGCCGGCCGGCCTCTTCCGTGATCACGCCCTGCGCCGCCTGCGAGACCAGTGCCCAGGTCAGGATCGTCAGGTTGAAGGGCTGGTAGATTGCGCGCTGCTCCGCCTTGCCCCAGCGCTTGAGGCCGCACCAGACGGTCGGCAGCGCACCCGACAGGCCGGCGGCGCCACCGAGAATTCCGCCCGCGAAACCGACGGCTCCGTCGGCGGTCCGCCCGCCCCGCGCGATCGCCGGAACGCGCCGCGATACGAGCATCGCCAGGGTGTAGGCCACAAGGAAGATGCCGACCGCCGCCCGGAATAGCTCGACCTCGATGCGCTCGAGCGCGAGCACGCCGAGCGGAACGCCGAGGACGCCGCCCAGCAGGAACGGCCAGAGGCGCCGCAGGTTGAGGGCCTGGCGCACGGCGGTCAGCGACAGCAGTTGTGCGATCACCGAGCAGATCACGACCAGCGGCGCCGCGAGCAGGGGGTCCATCACGTGCAGCCAGAGCCCGAGCGCGACGAGACCGGTGCCGAAGCCGGCGAGCCCGTTCACGAATCCCGCCAGCAGGGCGCCGGCGAGAACCATCAGATACAGTGTCACGCTGCCGGCTCAGCGGCCGCGGGTGGAAAGGCGCCACTCATGCATCAGCCGGACAGCCCCAGCGCCTGCCGGAACCGGGCCTTGATCTTCGCGCCGTCGCGCTCGGGCAGGACGCGCTCGTGCCCCGCCGCGGCGATGGCGATACGCGCGAAGCCGCAGCCGCTGCCACCGTGAAGGCGGTCGCGGATGCCGGCCACGGCGGCCATGTCGGCGGCCTCGGCGACCCAGTCGAAGCTGCAGCCGCGGGCCACCGCGCACAGGTCGGTGCCGAGCCCGGTGTGGCTCGGCTGCATGCCGGTCTCGCCGAAATGGCGATTGTCGAGCACGATGACCGAGAGGTTGCGCGGCGTCCGCGCGCCGATCGTCGCCAGCGAGCCGAGTCCCATCAACATCTCGCCGTCTCCGGTGATCACGGCGACCCGCCTCGTCGGCTGCGCGAGGGCGAGGCCGAGGCCGATCATCGCGGCGCCGCCCATCGCCCCCCAAAGATAGAAGTTGTGCGCATCGTCGCCGGCCGCCGCGACGTCCCAGGCCGGCGAGCCGAGGCCGGCGACGACCAGGAGGTCGCCGCGGTCGCGCAGCAGCTCGCGGACGACTTCGCGGCGGTCGAGCTCGGCCATCTCACCACACCTTCGCGCCGATCAGCTGCTGCGACAGCAGCACGGCCAGCGCGCGCTCTTCGCCGAACGCCGACTCGAGCGCGGCCGGCACCATCGCGGATACGTCGTCGGGCGTGCGCGCGCGCAGCACGCCGACGCCCATCGCCTCGAGCACCGCCGGCACGGCGCGTCCCATCGGCTCCTGCCAGGGGTTGAACTCGCGCCACTCGCCGCGCATGGTGACCAGCGCCAGCAATGGGAAGCGGCAGCTCTGAACGAGTCCCAACATGTTGATGCAGTTGCCGACGCCGCTCGACTGCATGAGCAGCACCGTGCGCCGCCCGCCGGCCCAGGCGCCGCACGCGAGCGCCACCCCTTCCTCCTCGGTGGTCAGGACGATGGCCTCGATGTCGCGGTCGGCGGAGGCTCGATCGATGAGCCGCGCATGCCCGGCGTCGGGCACGTGGGCGACGATGCCGACATCCGCTGCCTTGAGCGCGTCGAAGATCCCGTCCTGCCAGTTCGCGCCCGGGGGCGCCGTC
>JBFHDX010000146.1:0-8023 GCA_041584475.1 Alphaproteobacteria bacterium | reverse complement strand
GCACGTGCCGCGCCGCCGGCTTGAGGCCGAACGAGACGTTCGACAGGCCGAGGATGACCTGGCTCTCGGGGAACCGCCCGGCGACCGCCTCGATGCCGTCGAGCGTCTCGAGCGCGAGCCGCCGGTCGTCCTCGACGCCGGTGCAGATGGTGAAGGTCAGCGGGTCGAACAGCAGATCCGAGGGCGGCAGACCGTATTCGCCGACCGCGAGCTCATACAGCCGCTCGGCGATGCGCAGCTTGTCCGCCGCGGTCTTGGCCATGCCGGCCTCGTCGATGGTCAGCGCGATCACCGCGGCGCCGAAGCGGCGCGCCAGCTCGAGCCGCGCCCGCGGCGGCGCCTCGCCATCCTCGAAATTGATCGAGTTGATGATCGCCTTGCCGCCGATCAGCTTGAGCGCCGCCTCGAGCACGCCGAGCTCGGTCGAGTCGACGACGAGCGGGGCATCGGCGGCGCCGCGCAGGCGGCTCACCAGCGCGGTCATGTCGGCGGTCTCGTCGCGGCCGACGAAGGCGGTGCAGACGTCGAGGGCGTGGCTGCCCTCGCGCAGCTGCTCGCGGCCCATGGCGACGCAGCCGTCCCAGTCCTCGGCCGCCTGCAGCTCGCGGAACTTCCTGCTGCCGTTGGCGTTGCAGCGCTCGCCGATCGACAGGATCGCGTTTTCCTGGCGCAGCGGCACGGCGCCGTAGAGCGACGAGACCACGGGCACCCACTGCGGCGTGCGCGCCGCCGGGGCCGGGCGCCGGCCATCGTCGGCGATGCGGCGCAACATGGCATCGAGCGCCTCGATGTGCGCCGGCGTCGTGCCGCAGCAGCCGCCGACCATGTTGATGCCGTCCTCGCGCACGAAGCGCTCGGCCCACTCCGCCATCTCGGCCGCGCCCAGCGGATAGCGGGTCTCGCCGTCGACGAGCTCGGGCAGGCCCGCGTTCGGCTGGATGCTGATCGGGCCGGGCCAGTTCTGGCCGAGCCAGTGGACGTGCTCGGCCATCTCGTGCGGCCCGGTGGCGCAGTTGAGTCCCATGCCGTCGACGCCGAGTGCGTGCACGACCGCGGCCGCGGCGGCGATCTCGGAGCCGACGAGCAGCGTGCCCGTCGTCTCGACCGTCACCTGGACGAGGATCGGCAGCGCGCGCCCCGCTTCACCGAAGGCGCGCCGGGCGCCGTTGACCGCCGCCTTGATCTGCAGCGGGTCCTGGCAGGTCTCGATCAGCAGCGCGTCGACGCCGCCGGCGACGAGGCCGGCGCACTGCACCGCGAACGCGTCCTCGAGCGCCTGGTAGTCCACGTGCCCGAGGCTCGGCAGCCGGGTGCCGGGACCGACCGAGCCGAGCACGAAACGGGGGCGGCCGTCGGCGGCGACGTCGTCGGCCGCGGCGCGCGCGAGCTCCGCGGCGCGGCGGTTGATGAGCGGCGCCTCGTCGGCGAGCCCGAACTCGCCGAGCGTGATCGGCGAGCCGCCGAAGCTGTTGGTCTGGATGACGTCCGATCCGGCCTCGAGATAGCCGCGATGGATCTCCGAGACGATGTCGGGACGGCTCAGATTGAGGATCTCGGTGCAGTTCTCGGCGCCCCGGTAGTCGCGCTCGAGGTCGAGCTCCATGGCCTGGATGCGGCTGCCGAAGGCGCCGTCGCACAACAGGACCCGCTCGCGCAGCGTGTCGAGAAGAGCGGCCATGATCAGGCGGCCTCCGCGACGCCGGGCTGGATGCCGAGACGGCGGCAGATCGCGTAGGTCACGGCGGCGCGGTTCAGCGTGTAGAAGTGGAACCGGTCGAAGCCCTCGGCGCGCAGCGTGCGGCACTGCTCGGAGGCGACCGAGGCGGCCACCATCGCGCGCGTCTCGGGATCCTCGTCGAGCCCGTCGAATTCCGCCGCCAGCCAGTCGGGGACGCTGGCGCCGCAGCGCCGGCTGAACTCGACGACCTTGGCGAAGTTGGTGACCGGCAGGATGCCGGGCACGATCGGCATGTCGATGCCGGCCGCCCGCGCCCGGTCGCGCAGCCGCAGGATCGGTTCGTTGTCGAAGCAGTATTGCGTGATCGCCACGTCGGCGCCGGCATCCTGCTTGCGCTTCAGATTGTCTAGGTCGGCCGCCGGCGAGGGCGAATCCGGGTGGGTCTCCGGGTAGGCGGCGACGGCGATGTTGAAGTCGGCGAGCCGGCGCAGGCCGGCGACGAGATCGGCGCCGCCGCTGTAGCCGCCGCGATGCGGCCGCCACGGCCCGCCGCCCGGGACGTCGCCGCGCAGCGCGACGATGCGGCGGACGCCGAGCTGCCACCAGCCGCGCGCCACGTCGTCGACCGCCGCGCGCCCGGCGCCGACGCAGGTGAGGTGCGCGGCGAGCCGGACATCCTTGCGCCCGGCGAGCCGCTCGACGAGGCGCAGGCTGCGGTCCTGGCCGCTGCCGTCGGCGCCGTAGGTCACCGACACGTAGGCCGGCTTGAGCCGCGACAGCTGCTTCAGCGCCGCGTCGAGCGCGGCCTCCGCCTTCGGCGTCATGGCGGGGAAGATCTCGAAACTGACCTTCGGCGGCGGCGCGTTCATGTCAGGCCCTCTCCCGGGCGACATCGGCCGCCTTCCGCCCGGCATCGTTGGCGGCGCGGGTCGCCGGCCACAGGCAGACCGTCAGCGGATCCCCCTCGAGCCGCACCGTCGTCCCGGGCACCAGCCCCGCCGCGCGGAACCAGCGCTGCACCTCGGCATCGTGGAAGCCGAGCCGGCGGTGCGCGTGCTCGGTGCGCAGCAGCTCGACGTCGTGCGGCGCGAAATCGACGACCACGAGGCGGCCGCCCGGGCGCAGCGCGCGCCCCGCCTCGGCGATGACCTCGGCCGGGTCCTCCGCGAAATGCAGCACCTGGTGGATGACGGCGGCATCGAAGCTCTGGCCGGGGAACGGCAGCTGGTACATGTCGCCCTGGCGCACCTGGCAGTTGCGCAGGTTGGCCTTCTGCAGGTTCGAGCGCGCCACCGACAGCATCTCGCGCGACAGGTCGATGCCGGTGCCGCGCTCGACGCGGCCGCCGATGAGCTCGAGGATGCGCCCGGTCCCGGTCCCGATATCGAGGAAATCCGCGATGCCGCTCGCCGGCAGCAGCCGCTGCAGCGCCTCCTCGACCTTGTGTTCGGCGATGTGCAGCGAGCGGATCTTGTGCCAGTCGCCGGCGTTGCGCCGGAAATAGGCGGCCGCGCGTTCGGCGTTCGCCCGCTTGACCGCCTCGAGCCGCTCGAGATCGAGCGCCAGCGTCGTGTCGTCGTCGGGGATCAGGTCGATGATCTGGCGCGCGAGGTCGGCGCACGCGCCGCGCTCGGCGAGCCGGTAGAACGCCCAGGTGCCCTCCCGGAACCGGTCGAGCAAGCCGGCCTCGCATAGCAGCTTGAGGTGCCTGGAGACGCGCGGCTGGCTCTGGCCGATGATCTGGACCAGCTCGCTGACGGTGAGTTCGGCGTGGGCGCAAAGCGCCAGCAGACGCAGGCGACTCGGTTCAGCCGCGGCCCGCAGGCCGTTGAGCAGGACTTCCATGGACGTGATGTCTCCCTGTACCCGCTTTTGGCTTCGATCTGATAAAGATATAAAGATATCTTTATGTCTTGTAAAGCGAAACTGCGCTTGGCGCCCGCCTCGCCGCATGGATTATGGTCTTTTGGTGACGCCTGTGTTAGCTCAGGGGTCGAATTCGAGGGGCCGACCGGCCTCGGAACAACGCTTCCGAGCGCCCTTGGAGGGGAAAGCACGGTCATGCAGGCGACCCCGGTGCGGGCGGCGATCCTGTTGTCGCTGTCCGCCATGCTAAGCCTCGGCGGTTGCGCGACGCGACCGACCGACCCGGAGGAGCTCGCGGCCTACCGCGAGCTCAACGACCCGTTCGAGCCCCTGAACCGCGCGGTCTTCCAGTTCAACGAGGTGGTCGACGTGGCGCTGCTGCGGCCGATCGCGATCGGCTACCGCGCGGTGACGCCGCGCGGCGTGCGCACCGGCATCCGCAATTTCCTCGACAATCTGCAGGAGCCGGTGATCCTGCTGAACAGCCTCCTGCAGGGCGAGTGGGTGCGCGCCCGCGACACGTCCGGCCGGTTCCTGACCAACACGGTGCTCGGGCTGGGTGGCCTCATCGACGTCGCCACCGAGGCCGGCATCCCCAAGCACACCGAGGATTTCGGCCAGACGCTGGCGGTCTGGGGCGTGCAGCCCGGACCCTATGTGGTCATCCCGTTTCTCGGCCCGTCCGGCGTGCGCGACGGCGTCGGTCTCGGCGTCAACAGCCTGATGGATCCGTTCGGTGTGCTCGGCGGCAACGAGATCTACGGCGACTACGCCGACGAGGGACCGTGGGTGCGGCTCGCCGTCGACACGATCGACTGGCGCTCGCGCAACATCGAGACCATCGACGAGCTGCGCCGCGCCTCGCTCGACTTCTACGCCACCGTACGCAGCGCCTACCGCCAGCGCCGCGCGGCGGAGATCGCGAACGGGCGCGGCCTGGGAACCGGGGGGCTTGAAACCATGCCGCCGATGATCGATTTCGACAGCATGGACCGTGAGCAGAGCCGGGAGCCGACGAATGCGCCGCCGCAACAACCGTGACGACCGCACGATGCTCGCGCGGCGCAGCGCCCTCTTGATGCTCGGCCTCGTCGCCTCGCTGGCGCTGGCGCCGGTGGCGCCGGCGGCGGCGCCGTCCGAGTCGATCAGCCGTTTCATCGAGACGCTCGGCGACGAGGCGATCCGCCAGCTGTCGCCCGACGGCATCACGCCGGACGAGCGCGAGCGCCGCTTCCGCGAACTGCTGCGGGCGAACTTCGACCTGCCGCGCATCAGCCGCTTCGTGCTCGGCCGCTACGGACGCCAGGCGACCGAGGCGGAGTTGCGGGAATTCCAGGCGCTGTACGAGGACCTGATGGTGCTCACCTACGCCCGCCTGTTCGCCACCTACGCCGGCGAGACATTCGCGGTCAGGCGCGCGGTCGGCGAACCGAACGAGCGCTACCGGGTGGTGATGACCGAGGTCAACCTGCCGAACGCCGGCGACAAGGTGCGGCTCGACTGGCAGGTGCTCACCGAGGGCAACCGCCACGCCGTCGTCGACGTCCGCGTCGAGGGGGTGAGCATGGCGATCGCCCAGCGCGACGAATACGCCGCCATCCTCGAGCGCAACGGCGGCAAGATCGCGGCGCTGCTGGCGGAGCTGCGCACCCAGGTGGCCAAGCTGAAGCGGCAGCGCGCGGGCAGCTGACGGCCCGTCCGCCCCGCCCCGCGCTGGTCTAACGCGTCAGCGGCTTGTACTTGATGCGGTGCGGCTGGTCGGCCTCGGCGCCCAGGCGGCGTCGGCGGTCGGCCTCGTAGTCCTGGTAGTTGCCCTCGAACCAGACGACCCGGCTGTCGCCCTCGAAGGCGACGATGTGGGTGGCGATGCGGTCGAGGAACCAGCGGTCGTGGCTGATCACCATGGCGCAGCCGGCGAACTCGGTCAGCGCGTCCTCGAGCGCGCGCAGCGTGTCGACGTCGAGGTCGTTGGTCGGCTCGTCGAGCATCAGGAAGTTGGCGCCCGAGCGCAGCATCTTGGCGAGGTGCACGCGGTTGCGCTCGCCGCCCGAGAGCTGGCCGACCTTCTTCTGCTGGTCGGCGCCGCGGAAGTTGAAGGCGCCGACATAGGCGCGGCTCGGCATCTTGCGGCGGCCGAGGTCGATCTCCGCCTCGCCCTGGGCGATCTCCTCCCACACGCTCGCGTTCGCCTTCAGCGTATCCCGGCTCTGGTCGACATGGCCGAGCTGGACCGTCTCACCGACCGTCAGCGTGCCCGCGTCCGGCGTCTCCTGGCCGGCGATCATGCGGAACAGCGTCGTCTTGCCGGCGCCGTTCGGGCCGATCACGCCGACCAGCGCGCCCGGCGGCAGTCGGAACGAGAGGTCCTCGATCAGCAGATGGTTGCCGTAGCCCTTGCGCACGCCTTCGGCGACGACCACCGTGTCGCCCAGCCGCGGCCCCGGCGGGATGATGATCTGCGCCGTCTCCGGCGCCTTGTTGCGGCTCTCGGCGAGTAGGGTCTCATAGGCCGCGATGCGCGCCTTCGACTTCGCCTGGCGGGCGCGCGGGCTGGCCTCGATCCACTCGCGCTCGCGCTCCAGCGTGCGCATGCGCGCCGCCTCCGCCCTGCCCTCGTGCTCGAGCCGCTTCTGCTTCTGCCCGAGCCAGGCCGAGTAGTTGCCCTCGTACGGGATGCCGCTGCCGCGGTCGAGCTCGAGGATCCAGCCGGTGACGTTGTCGAGGAAGTAGCGGTCGTGGGTCACCATGACGACGGTGCCGGCGTAGTCGCGCAGGTGCCGCTCGAGCCAGGCCACCGATTCGGCGTCGAGATGGTTGGTCGGCTCGTCGAGCAGCAAGAGGTCCGGCTTCGCCAGCAAGAGCCGGCACAGGGCGACGCGTCGCCGCTCGCCGCCGGAGAGGTTCGTCACCTCCGACTCCCCCGGCGGGCAGCGCAGCGCGTCCATGGCGATCTCGACCGTGCGCTCGAGGTCCCAGGCGTCGGCCGCGTCGATCTTCTCCTGCAGCTCGGCCTGGCGCTCGATCAGCCGGGTCATCTCGTCCGCGTCCTCGACCTCGCCGAGCCGCGCCGAGACGTCGTTGAACTCGTCGACCACCGCCTTGACCGGCCCCAACCCCTCGATCACGTTCCCGGCCACGGTCTTGGAGGCGTCGAGCGCCGGCTCCTGCGGCAGGAAGCCGACGGTGGCGCCGTCCGCCGCCCAGGCCTCGCCGGCGAACTCGGTCTCGATGCCGGCCATGATGCGCAGCAGCGTCGACTTGCCGGCGCCGTTGTAGCCGAGCACGCCGATCTTGGCGCCGGGCAGGAAGGCGAGCGTGATGTTGCGCAGCACCTCGCGGCCGCCGGGATAGGTCTTCGACAGACCCTTCATCACGAAGACGTACTGGTAGGAGGCCATGGGTCGAGCCGCGCTCCGCTTCGCTGGGGGTGACGGGGTTCGCGCCCGGCCGGTCGGCCGTGTGGCCGGTGTGGTCCGACCGGCCCGAGCGGGCGCGCGGGCGCCCTTGTACCGCAACCCGCCCCGCCATGCAACGAGGCCGCCGGCGGCACATGGTCCACGGGCGCGGCGCCGGCCGGCGGGATGGCCATGGGACCGGGCTTCGGATTTCACATCCGAAGCCGGTGGCGCCGGCCGGCCCCTCTCTGCCGCACACATCGCACAGGGTTTGGGGGTGCGTTCCGGGGCCGTGGATCGGGATAGAGTGACCTAATATTATATTAGTTGTTCCTAATATTAAGCGGCCCCTCGACGCCGCCAGGATGCGCGCGGCCCCGGCAGCCGCCCGCCCGACCATGGCATCGCAGGACCCTCGCCGTGCGGAATGCGTTTGGAAGTCCTGTGTCAAATGCGTGAAGACACGTGAACATACCGACGAGTAGTGTGCCGTCATCCGAGCAGAAAAAAGGGTGCAGAATATGGTGGCAACCGATAGATCGCGGTGGAGCGAAGCCGAGATGGCCGCTGCCGTTGAAGCCTATGTCCGGATGTTGCGCCTCCAGGAAATGGGCCGCGATTTCGTGAAGTCCGAGATCATCAGCGAGCTGGTCGAGGGACCATTGAAAGGACGCACGCGAGCATCGGTGCAATATCGGTTCCAGAATATTAGTGCGGTGATCAATGAAACGGGTCGCGTGTTCGTGAGAGGATTCGTCCCAGCCGAACATGTGGGGGAGCCTTCACGAAAACTCATACGACGATTGCTGGCCGACCGAGGCGTGGAAGTCTGACCGACAAGCAGGCGTCCGCGCGGTCGCCTGATCTGTAGCACCACCGAAAATGACGGAGCCGCGCGAGACAGCCGCCGCCCCCCGCCGCTAGTTCACCCGCTGCCGCGGGCGGTAGGACTCGCCGTCGAAGCCGCCGAACAGGAGGTCGACGAGGTCGTGCGCGATCCGGCGCGGCGGCTCGGCCGGCTCGAGGTGGCGCTCGGCGACGTAGGTCGCGTGCGGCGCGCCGTCGACGAGGACGTGGTACCACG
>JBFHDX010000145.1:0-8151 GCA_041584475.1 Alphaproteobacteria bacterium | reverse complement strand
GCGCCAGCGTTTCGGCCAGGATCCGGCCGACGTCAGCCTTCGCGGCCGGGGCAAGTCCGAGTCCGCCGATCAGACTTTCTGCCTCGCGTTCCGCATCGGCTGACGGAGATGCACCGGCTGCCGGGGTGTCGGGCCCCGCAACCGGTTCCTTGTCGGAGGGTTCTTCGCTCATTGCCGTTGCCTCCTCCAATCGGTTCCCGCGCCGGCCGAAGCCGGGTCCGATCGCCCGGTGTCCAACGCAGATCGCCGAGACATCCGTTCAGCCCTCCCCGCAAATCCGCTTGAGGGCCTGCCACTGGCTGTCGCTCAGGCCCGGTCCGCCACCGTTTCCCGCCGCTTCCGCGACATAACGGGCGCGGGCCGGGGTGGCCGGGTGCGTGGCGAGCATGTCCGGGATCGAGAATTCGAAACCGTCGGTTTCGTCGCCCGGCACGTCGTCATCATCATCCGATCCGTACGCGGCTTCGATGCGCGACAGCAGATCGGTAAAGCTTCCTGCCTTGATGCCGGCCGCCTTGAGCAACTCGACCGCCGCCAGGTCGGCCTCGGTCTCCGCTTCACGTGTGTACGACGACTGCAGCGCTTGCTGACCGAGTCCGCTCAGCAGGTCGGAGGCCATGGTCCCGCCCGTAATCAACGGTACGATTATCGCCTGGAAGCCGATCGTGCGGACCATGTTGGTCGTCGCATGACGGTGCGTCACGTGGGCGATCTCGTGGCCCAGCACGCCGGCGACCTCGTCGGGCGTTTCCGCCATCTGCAGCAGGCCGTCGAAGATCACGATATAGCCGCCGGGAGCGGCGAAGGCGTTCGGAATCGGGATGTCCAGAACGCGCACGTCGAAGCTGTAAGGCGAGGAATCGACGGCGGTCAGACGTCCGGTGAGGGTATCGAGGGCGGCGACGCCATCCGGCTCGCGGCACGCGATCGCCTCCGGGTCCTTGAAGCCGCTGAACATCCTGGATGCCTGTTCGACGGCGGCGCGACCGATCTGCTGCTCCATGTTCATCGGCATCGCTGCCGCGATGAGCGGCGCCGAGCGTGACAGGCCGAACCAAAGCCCGCCGAATACCAAGCCCAACGAGATCGTCCACACGGCGGCGCGTCGCCACTGTGCGGGGTCGCGCATGCCCGTCCGTTCGAGCCTCGGTGCCAGCCGTCGCAGTTCGGCGAATGCGGTCCGGTCGGCGATCTCGAGCCGCGCCATGTCGTCGACGAGCGACCGCAACCGAGGCGGCTTGTCTTTGGCGAGCCTGCCGACCACCCGGATCTCATCGTAGGGCCAGTCGGCAAGGGTCGTCCCGTCCGGGCCGACGATGCGAATACCGTCGCCGAGGAAACGCAATCGGACATCGTGCAGCGCGGCCGACCGCCCGTCGGCGAAACGGGCCGCAAAGCCGTCTGCCGAATCCGGCGGCGGGGGGCCGTCGCCGCTCATCGTGTCAGAAGTCTCCCAGATCGAAAGCGTCGGCCAGACCCTCGCCGCGCGTCGGTGCACTGTCGACCGCCTGGGCGACGGCAGCGAAGTCCTGTTCACCGCTGATCGACAGGCTGGTGACGACCGCGTGCACGAGGCGATGGAACACCATTACCCGGCTCAGCGTCCCCATGACGATGACGAACACGAGACCCATGATCAGCGGCATCGGTCCATCGGGATCGAAACTGCCCGCCTCCATGCCGCGCTCGACGGCGGCCGGGTCCATTCCCGCGCCGGCGCTCAACATGGCAACAAAGCCGAGGCCGACCGTGAGGACGGCGCCCACCAGCATCGCGACCAGAACGAACGACACGTAGATCCAGATCACGCGGCCGAGACCGAGCGACGAGCCGAAACGCAGCCCCTCATAGCTCACCGATCCGCTCAGATAACGAAACTCGCGTACGCGATACCAGACCAGCATGAGGCCGTAGACCATGGCGGCAAGCGCGAGGTAGCCCATCGCAGCCAGGATGTTTTGCCCGAATTGCGCCGCCTGCTCGACTTGCGCCGGGTCGGTTCTATCGAACCCCTCGGGGTTGAGCCCCTGGGTCAGTGACAGGAACGAGAAATACGCCGCCGCCAGCGCAATCAGACCGACCCAAGGTACGAGCCAGTATTTGAAAAGTCCGCGAGCGCTGCCATCGAAAGAGAACGCCCGGTCGCCGAAATACATGTTCTCGATTTCGATGCGCGTGAGCCCAATCCGCTGGATCGGTACGGCGAGGCCGAGCGTAACGACGCTGAGCAGCGAATAGCCGAGGCCGCGAAGCGCGTAGAGCACCGACGAGCCCGCCAGCGTGCCACGAATGCCGCGCCACAATGTGCGGGTCAGGCGGTAACGTCGCGCCCGATAAGCCGCCACGTGCACGAGAAAGTAGATCACCAGCAGGTACACGACGGTCAGAATTGCGACGAGGATCGGGTTGGAGGCCAGGTTGATCGCGAACACGAACCCGCCGATCAGCGGGCCGATAATGAGCGTGACGATCAGGAACCCGATGAACAACTCCATCCCCGTGCCGGTATATTCGAGCGGCTCGTCGGCGAGATTGACGTTCGACCAGATATAGCGCCGCTCCCGCGTGCGCGCCCAGAACCGAAAGATCCCGAGCGTAACGATCTGCAGCAACAGGTTGAGGGCAACGATACCGGCGAAGCGCAGGGTCTCGCCGCTGTACTGCAACTTCATCGACGACGACGGGGAATCGGTCAATACTGCATCGCTCATGGCTGACTTCCGCTTTGAAAATACAATTGCTGCCGTGTCGCGCGCATCGCCAACGACGACGGCAAGGCGAAAAGCTTCGCGAGTTTGCCGCATGCCCGGTTAGCAAATTCTTACTTTGCGGGCGAAAACCGGCGCCGCATCTGTTCAGTGACCGGCGCTTGTGTTCGTGGCCGGCATCATTTGCACTGACAGTGTACATGGAACCGCAATCGGCGCGAAGCCCGGTGACCCGGGTTCACCGGCATTGTGTCCCGTCGGTTCGGCCGATACGGTGGAGCCGCTTGCCATGAAAATCGGAACCGGAGCGGGAGCAGCCGGAATGACGACGAATGCAGAACTCGCGGCACGCCTGCTGCGGAACGCGGCAAAGTTCTTTCGCGATATCGGCGCGAATACGCCGCAGATCACCGAGCAGATGGAGCAGAACGCGCGAACCTACGAGACCGTTGCGCAATGGACCGACGACGACCCGCTCGGCGAGGCGCCCATCAGTGTCGATGAAGACGACTGATCGTTCCCGACCGCGCTGCGGACGGCGCCGCAGGAGACGCCGCGGTCCCGCGATGAGGCTTGTCTTGGTGCGTCCGGGCATATAGTAAACGGCCCGGTGAATCGCCCGGCGCGTCGGCACCGTCGTGACGTACAGGCTGGAATCGGGGCACCTGGATCGGGAATGACGGTCCCATGAGCAACCGGCTGACACATCTGAGACGGCTCGAGGCCGAAGCCATAGAAATCCTGCGAGAGGCGGCCGCCGAGTTTCGCAAGCCGGTGATGCTGTATTCGATCGGCAAGGATTCCTCGGTCCTGCTGCAGCTCGCCCTGAAGGCGTTCCACCCCGCGAAACCGCCATTTTCCTTGCTGCATGTGGATACGACCTGGAAATTCCGGGAGATGATCGCCTTCCGCGACCGACGCGCGGCCGAGCTTGGCGTCGACCTGCTCGTGCACGTCAACGAGGACGGCGTCGCCAAGGGCGTGGACCCGTTCAGCCATGGCTCCGCCGTCCACACCGACGTCATGAAGACCGAGGCACTGAGGCAGGCGCTGGCAAGATACGGCTTTGACGCCGCCATTGGCGGAGCGCGTCGCGACGAGGAGAAAAGCCGCGCGAAGGAGCGGATATTCTCCTTCCGCTCGAAGAACCACCGCTGGGATCCGAAGAACCAGCGCCCCGAACTGTGGAACATCTACAATTGCCGCCTCGGCGAAGGCGAGAGCATCCGCGTCTTCCCGCTCTCGAACTGGACCGAGCTCGACATCTGGCAATACATCTACCTCGAGAACGTGCCGATCGTGCCGCTCTATTTCGCGAAGGAGCGACCGGTCGTCGAACGCGACGGGCAGCTGATCATGGTCGATGACGATCGCATGCCGATGAAGCGGGGCGAGAAACCGCAGATGCGGCGGGTGCGGTTCCGCACGCTCGGTTGCTATCCCTTGACCGCCGCGATCGAGAGCAACGCGACGACGCTGCCCGAGATCATTCGTGAAACCTTGTTGGCGCAGTCTTCCGAACGTCGGGGGCGGATCATCGACCACGACCGGAGCGGGTCGATGGAGACGAAGAAGCAGGAAGGCTATTTCTGATGAAGCGGCGGACCACCGAAGCGCTGGCGGCGGACGCATCGGCAAGAGACGTCGACGCCTACCTTCGCGCGCAGGAACGCAAGGACCTGCTGCGCATCCTGACCTGCGGCAGTGTCGATGACGGCAAGAGCACGCTTATCGGCCGCCTCCTCTACGATTCGCAACTGATTCTCGAGGATCAGCTGGCCGCGCTCGAGGACGACAGCCGGCGAGTTGGCACGGTAAAGGGCGGCACCGATTTCGCGCTGCTTGTCGACGGCCTGCAGGCCGAGCGCGAACAGGGCATTACGATCGATGTCGCCTACCGTTACTTCGCCACTGCCCGGCGCAAATTCATCGTCGCCGATGCGCCCGGACACGAGCAGTATACGCGCAACATGGCATCCGGCGCCTCGCATGCCGACCTGGCCGTGCTGCTCGTCGACGCCCGTGCGGGCGTCGTCACGCAGACGCGCCGCCACAGCTATATCGTCTCGCTCCTCGGCATTCGCGACGTCCTGCTCGCCGTCAACAAGATGGATCTCGTCGACTACGACCAGGCGGTATTCGAGCGTGTCGCAACGGACTACGACTCGTTCTGCCGTCAGCTCGGCATCGATTCGGTGACCTCGATACCGGTTTCCGCGCTGAAGGGTGACAATGTCGTCGCCCGCAGCGATTCGATGGCGTGGTACCGCGGACCCGCCTTGTTGCCGTATCTCGAAAGCGTCGAGATCCGGCGCGAAGCGGACGCATCTCCGTTCCGCATGCCGGTGCAGTGGGTCAACCGCTCGGGACCCGATTTCCGGGGTTATTGCGGCACAATCGCCGGCGGCGTCCTGCGTCCCGGCGACGAGGTCGTGGTTCTGCCGGTGAACCGCACCGGTCGGGTTCGCCGGATCGTCACCTACGAAGGCGAGCTCGAGCGGGCGGTGGCGGGACAGGCAATCGCCCTCGAGTTCGAGGAACAACTCGATGTCTCGCGCGGCGACCTGCTGGCCGCCGCGGACTCGCCGGCCGAGGTGACCGACCAGTTTCAGGCGCGGCTGATCTGGATGAGCGACCACGACCTGATGCCGGAGCGGCAGTACCTGCTCAAGATCGGCTGCCATACTGTCGCCGCGGCCGTCACCGAGCTGAAATACCGGGTCAACGTCAATACGCTCGAGCATGTCGCGGCAAAGACGCTGTCGCTCAACGAGGTCGGGGTGTGCAACTTGGCGCTCGACCGGCCGATTGCCTACGACCCCTACGCACAAAACCACACGACCGGCGGTTTCCTGCTGATCGACCGGTTCAGCAACGAGACGGTCGGTGCCGGCATGATCGATTTCGGTCTGCGTCGGGCCACCAACCTGACGTGGCAGGATATCGACCTCGACAAGGTGGCCCGCGCCGGACTTAAGGGACAGCGACCCTGCGTCCTGTGGTTTACCGGCCTGTCCGGCTCGGGCAAGTCGACCTTGGCCAATCTGGTGGAGAGGAAACTCCACGCGATGGGCCGCCACACCTATTTGCTCGACGGCGACAATGTGCGGCACGGGCTCAACAAGGATCTCGGTTTCACCGAGCCGGACAGGGTCGAGAACATTCGCCGCGTGGCGGAGACGGCGCGGCTCTTCGTCGACGCCGGCATGATCGTCGTCGCCTCCTTCATTTCCCCGTTCCGCAGTGAACGGTTGATGGCGCGTGAGCTGATGGAAGAGGGCGAATTCGTCGAGATATTCGTCGACGCGCCGCTTACGGTCTGCGAGCAGCGCGATGCCAAGGGCCTCTATGCCAAGGCGCGCCAGGGGGCGATCAAGAACTTCACCGGGATCGACTCGCCCTACGAGCCGCCGGACGACGCGGAGATCCATATCCTGAACGACCGCTCGCCACCGGAGGAGGGGGCCGACCGCGTCGTCGCCTTCCTCAAGGAGCGCGGTTACGTCTGACGTTGGCAACTGAGGCCTGGCCGCAGGAAACACCGGTGGCGGCACGTTGACGGCCGGGCACCGCGCGTGCGTAAATGCTCGCGGGTGGTCCGTCGCGGCTGCCGACAGTAAGGCGTCACCATCCGGGCGGTCCCTCCGCACGGCCCAGTGCACAGGATGCCGCCCGCAGTCATCGTGGGAGGCATTGGCACATGAAACCATACGCTGTAAGGCAGACGATCGCGGCGACCGTCGCCGCCCTCGCGCTGTGCAGTACCGCCGTGATGGCCGACACGGTCAAGTGGGACATGGCGAACGAATACAACGCGACCTCCAACCACGGGGAGGGCGACCAGTTCTTCGCCGAAAAGCTCAAGGAGCTGTCGCGGGGACAGATCGAGATAACGCTGCATTTCGGTGCTTCGCTCGGCTACAAGTCGAAGGATCAGCTCGACGCCGTGGGTGACGGGGCCATTCCGATCGCCGACACCTATGTCGGCCCGCTCGGCGGGATCGATCCGATGTTCCTGCTGCCGTCGCTGCCGTTTCTCGCCGCCACGACGGAGCAGGCGCGCATTCTGTTCGAGGTCGCCAAGCCCCACTACGACCGGGTATTCGCCGCGAACAACCAGATGCTGCTGTACGCCTCGCCGTGGCCGCCTTCGGGCATCTGGGCCAAGAAGCCGGTGGACAGCGTCGCGGCGCTGCAGAACCTGAAGATCCGCACCTACGATCCGAACGGCACCATTACGCTCAAGGAGGCCGGGGCCGCGCCGATCCAGCTGAGCTGGGCCGACGTCGTGCCGCAGCTTGGAACCGGCGGCATCGACGCCGTCCTCACCTCGGCGGAAGGCGGCGTCAACGCCAAGTTCTGGGAGCATCTCAGCCACTTCACCGAGATCAACTACGCGATGCCCCTGAACATGGTGCACATCAATCTGGACGTCTTCAACGGCCTGTCACCGGAGCTGCAGAAGGCGGTGCTCGATGCGGCAGCCGCGACCAGCGAACGCAACTGGAAGGGCCTCGACGAACGCCGCCGCGGCAATTACGCGACGATGAAGCAGAACGGCATGACGGTGGTCACCGGCGTCTCGCCCGACTACCTGAAGGCGCTGTCGGATGCCGGCGAAAAGGCGGTAGCCGAATGGCTCGCCAAGACCGGCGACAAGGGTCGCAAGATCCTCGCGGACTACCGCGCCCGAGCGGGCAAATAGCGCCTGCATCGGCGGCCGTGCTCGACGGTTCCGAGCGCTCGCGGCGGGGATGCCGGGTTTTCGGTGCGATCGCCCCGGGCGCGTTGGCGGGCGGTGCCGAGTTCGCGATTGAGCGGCCGCGATCGGCCCCCTGCGGGGATCCCGTATGACGCGCCTGGTTCGTCTCGTCGACCGACTGTCTCGACTCGCCGGCGTTGTTTCGGCGGTCATCCTGGTCGGAATGGTCGTCCACATCCTGGTCGAAATCGTCCTGCGCAGCTTCTTCGCCACCTCCACCTTCGTGCTCGACGAGTTCGTCGGGTACGGGGTGGCGGCGATGACATTCCTCTCGCTCGGCTACGCGTTGAACGACGGGGCGCTGATCCGGGTGAACATCGTACTGGTGCGTAGCCGCGGCCGACAGCGGTTCGCGCTCGAGATTTTCTCGATCAGCGTGACGCTCGCCCTGACGCTGTTCATCGCCGGCTATTTCTGGCGCAGCGTTGCCCGCAACTGGACACGGGGGGCAGTCAGCGAGAGCATTGCCGAAATCCCGCTGTGGATACCGGAGGGGCTCGTCTTCCTCGGCATGGCGTTGTTCGCGGTGCAGCTGACGGCCTATCTGCTGCGGCTCGTCGCCGGCGACCACCGGTACGTCGGCGAGGATCCCGGCACACCGGAGGTCGGCGAGTGAGCGACGGCACGGCAGCGCGGGACGTTAGCCGGACCTTCGGCGAGCTGCGTCCGCCTTCGTATCCG
>JBFHDX010000144.1:0-8386 GCA_041584475.1 Alphaproteobacteria bacterium | reverse complement strand
GGTCACGTCGCCGGGCTCGACCACGGCGACGGCGCGCTGATGGCGGCGAGCCTCGCGACGGGCACACGGCTGCTGCCGGCGGGCGCCGACATGATCGGGCCGGCTGCCATCGTCAGCAAGGCCGAGGTGGCGGCCCGGCGTGCGGCGGCCGAGGCCCGCATCTTCCTCGAGGAGCAGGACGTACTGCTGCGCCGCGAGGAGGCCCGCTTCCTGTCATGGGTCGAGAGGCGGCTCGACGGCTTCGTGTTCGACGGGGCCGACGACGACGATGATGGCGACGGACTGCCGTCGGACGACGCAGCGCTCGATAGCCTGCCTGACGACGACGAGCTTGAGGCGACGCTCTTCGAGGCGACGGGCGAGACCGGGAACGACGGAGACGAAGGCATCGAGAGCGGGCTCGAGAGCGGCATCGCCAGCGGGCTCAAGGTGAACTGGGACGGCCGCTTCTCCGGTTTCCTCGGGGGCCGATAATACTCGGGGGTCGCGGCAACGCGCGAGAATCGATATGATCTCCGGGACTGAAGAACAACCAACGGACGAATGGGAGAAACTGATGGCACAGGAACAGAAGGCCGCGAAGACCGAGACCCCCGATCTCGATGCGGGGCGGCCGGCGGCACCGACGGTGAACTGGGACGATTCCGCGATGAAGACGTCGTACGCGAATGTCGTCAACGCGGCCAGCACCCGCGAGGAGGTTACCCTGTTCTTCGGCACCAACCAGACCTGGAACCCGGTCGGCAAGACCGAGTTCGACGTCAAGCTGACCGACCGCATCGTGCTCAGCCCGTTCGCCGCGAAGCGGCTGTGGACGCTGATGGGGGCGGTGCTCCAGGAGTATGAGCGGCGCTTCGGCTCGCTCGATTTGGGCCTCGCCGGCAACCCGCCGGGCACCGGGAATACCGGCGAGAAGAAATAGCCGGCCGCGGGCGGCGCGACCGCTTCGCGCCGCCACCGACAACCGGGAAAGCGGCGCGTCGGCTCAGCGGGGCGGTCCTACTGAATTTCCCGGAAATTCTTCCCTGGCGAAGGGTAACGCGAACCTCGTGGCCTCGCCGCCGCGGATCGGTGCTGTCGCCCTCCCGCCGCGCGGCGCGCGTACGCTTCCGCGATCGCCTTCAGCCCGGGAACTTCGTCACCTGGAACTCGCGGCCGCGCAGCATGTCGTCGAGCGAGCCGAACGCGTTCATGTAGTGCGCCGCAAAACCGGTCGCCTCGACGCGGCGGAACATGTCGGTCCAGTCGATGATGCCGTCGCCCGGCTGCATGTGGACCTCGTATTCGCCGTTGTTGTCGGCCATGCGCACCTCGCCGAGCCGACCGGTCGGGCCGCCGTCGAGGAAGCCGGCGATGCCCTCGGGCACCAGCGTCGCGTGGTTGATCGTGAACGACCAGCCGAGGTTCGGCGAGTCGATGCGGTCGAAATAGTACAGTGTCTCCTCGAGATTGTGCGCTAGGTAGTGCACCTCGGCGCGGACAGGTTCGCGGTTCAGGTTCTCGAGCAGGATGCGCGCGCCCTTCTCCTCGGCATAGCCGACGATGCGCTTGAGCCGTTCGAGCCCGACCTGCATGCGCATCGTGACGTCGTCGGAGAAGTGGTAGCCGGCGTGCACGACCATCCACTTGGCGCCTAGCAGCACGTAGGCATCGACATAGGCCTTGAGGTACCGGTCGACCGCCTCGCCGACGAAGGGCGAGAACTCGGCGACGTTGACCGAGGACAGCGTGTGCAGGCCGAGCCGGATGCCGTACTCCTCGCATTGTTCGCGGATCGGCCTGCAGCGCGCCGCGTCGAACGTCTCGAGCGCGTTGGGCGCGACGTCGATCTGGCAGTCGATGTAGGTGACATCGTGGTCGATCGCCCAGCGCACGGCGTCCTCCACCGAGAGCTTGCGGCCGATGTCGACGCCGATACGGTCGCGGATGTTCATGGGATGCCTGCCTTTACCTCGCGGTTCGCCCGGGTCAGTCGCGCATCATGTCCGGCAGCCACGTCGCGAGCCCGGGCACGGCTATGGCGACGAGCAGGAAGGCGATTATGCCCCAGAAGAACGGCATGTTGGCGCGCAGAACGCGGATCTGGTCGACGTTGGCGATGCGCCCGGCGATGATCAGGGCGATCGCCATCGGCGGCGTCACCTGCCCGATGACGACGGCGATCACCATGAGCACGCCGAAATGCACGAGATCGATGTCGAATGCCAGCAGCGTCGGCATGATGATCGGCAGCAACACAGGGATCAGCGGGTCGAGGATCATGCCGGCGAGGATGGCGAGCACCATCAGCGCCAGGATGCGCAGATACTCGCTGTCGACGACGACCACGTAGTCGATCATGCGGACGAGGAAGTCCGGTACGTGGGCGTTGGTCAAGCCGGCGCCGAGCGCGAACGAGAGCCCGACGATGATCAGCAGCTCGCCGCTCAGCTGCACGGCGTTGACGAGCACCCGGTAGAGCCCCTTCAGCGACAGCGTGCGGTGCACGAGCATCGACAGCAGCAGCGCATAAGCGACGGCGAAGGCGCCGGCCTCGGACGGTGTGAAGACGCCGATCACCAGCCCGCCGACTATGATTACCGGCAGGCCGAACGAGAGGATCGCGCGCTTTCCGCTGCGCCACACCTCGCCGAGCGAGAAGGCCGAATAGGGCAGCCAGCCGCGCCGGCGCGCGAGCCAGGCGACGATCAGCATCTGGCTGAGGCCGAGCAGCAGCCCCGGGATCACGCCGGCGAGGAACAGCGCCCCGAGCGAGACGCCGGTGACCGCGGAATAGAGGATCATCGGCGAACTCGGCGGGATCATCGGGCCGATGCCGGCGGACGACGCGGTCAGCGCGGCGGCGAAGTCCGCCGGGTACTTGTTCGCCTTCATCGACGGGATGACGATCGAGCCGGTGCCGGCGAGATCGGCGGTCGACGAGCCGATCATGCCGCCGAAGAACATGCTGGTGACGACATTGACGTGCGCGAGGCCGCCGCGTAGCGCGCCGACGATGGCGCGCGCGAACTCGAACAGCCGGGCCGAGATGCCGCCGGCGTTCATCAGCCCGCCGGCGAGCACGAACAGCGGCAGGGCGATGAGCACGAAGCGGCCGAGCCCCGACATCATCGTTTGCGGCAGCGTCAGTGCCCAGGCGCCGGACAAGTAGAAATTGAGGAACACCGCGCCGGCGATCGCGATGAGCATCGGCACGCGCAGGACCAGCAGCCCGCACAGGAGCAGCAGCGCGACCAGTGCACCGAGCTGCGACGTCATCGCCGGTTGTCCCCGTCGCCCGCGACCCGTCCGCGGTCACGCCATTCGCGGTAGAACTCCGCGAGGTAGGCCATCGCCGCGCCGGCAGCGCCGAACACCAGTGCCGAAGTCGACCAGCCGGTCGGGATCTGCACGTAGAGCGCGACATCGCCGCCGAACAGCCGGACGAAGTCGAGCGAGACCCACGCCATGGCGCCGAGCACGACGACGTTGACCGCGTAGCCGAAGCGCGCGACGGCGCCCTGGAAGCGGTAGGGGATCTTGTCGAAGAAGTAATCAATGCGGATCATCGTGCCCCGGCGAACCGAGAGGAACACGCCGGTCATGGCGAGCCACGGCATCGCCATCTGCACCATCTCCTCGGCCCACGAGAAGCTGTAGTTGAGGGCGTAGCGCGAGACCGCATTCGTGAAGATGACGGCGACGATGGCGACGAGCACGCTGACGCCGACGATCTCGACGAGGCGGTTGACGAGACGGTCGGCGAGCGGCAACCCCTCGTCGGGATCGCGCAGCTCCATGCTGCGCGTCGCCTCCTCGATGCGCTCTGCGATGTTGTCGGTGTCGGTTTTGTGGGGCGGGCGCGCGGGTCCCGGTTGCTCGCTCATCGACGCGATCCGGTGTTAGGGGAGGACGGGGCAGGGGCGGGCGCAGCGGGACGGCGCGCTCGCAACCGTCCCGCCGTGGCCTGGATCGCGCGGTTACTGCGTGGCCGCCGCGACGAACTTTGCGGTGAATTCCTTGCCCGCGATCTCGCCGATCTTCTCCGCGATCGGCCCGGCCGCCTTGACGAACGCCGCTTGGTCGATGTCGTTGAATTCGACGTTCGGCGCCAGCTTTCGGATCTCCTGCTCGAGCCGTGCGTCGTTGTCGGCGCCGTACTGGCGGCTCTTGAGCGCCGCCGTGCGGGCCGCCGCGTCGACCTTCGCGCGCTGCTCGGGCGTCAGCGAATCGTACCGCTTGCCGTTCATCACGAAAGTGATCGGCGTATAGACGTGGCGCGACATCGAGATGTATTTCTGCACCTCGAACCACGACCATTTGCGGATGTTGCCCAGCGGGTTCTCCTGGCCGTCGATGACGCCCTGCTCGAGCGCCAGGTAGATCTCGCCGATATTCATCTTGATCGGGGAGGCACCGAGCATCTCGAACGCCATGATGCGGGTCTTGCTGCCGGGGGTGCGCAGCTTGATGCCCTTCAGGTCCTCGGGCTTGTATATCGGCCGCACGTTGTTGGTGATGTGGCGGAAGCCGATCTCGCCGAAGCCCAGCACCTTGAGTCCCGCCTTCTCCTGCAACGACCTGCCGAGCTCTTGGCCGATCGGGCCGTCGAGCACCGCCGAGACCTGCTCGCGACTCGAGAACAGGAAGGGAATGTCGAACACGGCGAACTTCGAATCGAGCTGCACCGCGTCGGAGCCGATCGGGATGACGTCGAGCTGACCGGTGCGGACCTGCTGCATGTGCACGATCTCGTCGCCCAGCGTGCCGCTGTCGAAGTACTCGATGGCGACGTCGTCGCCCATCTCGGCCTTCAGCGCGTCGCGGAAAGAGGCCAGCATGTGCTGCGTCGAAGCGCCGGGGGTGCTCTCCACCGACAGCCGCAGCTTGAGGGTCTCGGCCTGCAGGCCGGCCGCCGCGAGCAGCGTGAACGCCACCGCTGTAATGGCAGATATAAGTAATGTTTTGATACTCTTCATCATGTCTCCTCCCGATTCTTATGTCATATTTCGGCCTGTCGCCGAAATATTAATCTATCAAAAACAAAATATGGTCCCCTGACTCTATTTTATTTATTTTTCATTTTTTTAATACTTCAAGGCCGCCTCCCAATAATGCAGATTAATTGAGCATCGCCGAAATCGTCAATAGACTTCGGCGGGAGCGGATGCCACGCGGCGGCTAGCGTCGCGCCAGAACAAGGTGCGCGCGCGTCGGCAGAGTGACGCCACCGGCCCGTTCGTACGGGGCGAGCAGCCGTTCGACGTCGGCGAGGAACGACGCCCGATCGGCCTCCGAGAGCTTTGCCAGTGCGTGCCGCGTCGCCGGTGCGCCGGCGGCGACCCCCGCGACGAAGCCGGCAACCGAATCGTAGGTGGCGCCGTAGTCCACGGTCTCGAATCGGACGATCGCGAGGCCGGCAGCGGTGATCAGCGCCTGCGCGGCCTGCGGGTCGCCGAGCGAGAACGGCTTGGTCGCCGGCCTGAGCCCACGCGCCTCGAGCGCCCGGGCGAGCGCGAAGTGCCCCTTGTTGTCGGCGATCACGCTCCACATGCTGGCGGCGAGGCGACCACCGGGTTTGAGTGCGCGGCGCATCCGCGCAAGTGCGGTGGCCGGGTCATCGACGAATTGCGGGCCCTGCATGCACAGGCAGACGTCGATCGAGCCGTCGGCGACGACGGCTTCCTCGGCCGGCGCGACGTGCCATTCGTAGGTGACTCCCGCCGGGGCTTCGGCGCCAATTAGCCGCCGCGCCACCGCGATCATGGCGGGGTCGCTGTCGGCACTGACCACACGACCGCCCGGCGCAACGCGCGGGCCGGCGAGGCGGGCGCCGATGCCGGTGCCGCAGGCGACGTCGAGCACAGCCTCGCCCGGGGCGGGTGCGCCGAGCTCGACGACGCGCGCGGCCCACGGCGCGAATAGCGGGCCGACGAGATGCCGCTCGTACGCCTCTGCCGCGGTCGTGTCGGTCTCCACGGGCGGCTTGCTCGACGTCATCGTTCCCTTTCGGGGCCGTCGCCGGAGACGGCGCCGAATCCCGCGTGCCCGGATCTCATCGCGGCCCCGATCCTTCCCGCTGTGTACATCGCTCGGCGACGGCGCTTCCGTCGGCGAGTCGCGGTGCAGCGTAGCGCGCCGCGACGGTCCAGGGCCAGCTTTTGCGCACAGCCGCGCGATCCGGTACCGCGGCGCCTTGGCAATCGTCCGCTGCAGGCGCTTTAATGGGACCCGCACGCCAACTTGCTGAACAGGGGGCCGACCATGAGCAGCGCCGACGTCAGGGTGATCGACCACCCCTTGATCCAGCACAAGCTGACGCTGATGCGCAAAAAGACGACGCCGACCGCGGTGTTCCGGGAATTGCTGCGCGAAATCAGCCTGCTGCTCGCCTACGAGGTCGCGCGCGACCTGCCGCTCGTCATGGAGGAGATCGAGACGCCGCTCGAGGCCATGCGATCGCCCAAGCTCGAGGGCAAGAAGCTGTGCTTCATCTCGATCCTGCGTGCCGGCGACGGGCTGCTCGAGGGCATGCTCGACCTGGTCCCCTCCGCCCGCGTCGGCCATATCGGCCTGTACCGCGACCACGAGACGCTCGAGCCCGTCGAATACTATTTCAAGGTGCCCGACAATATCAGCGACCGGCTGTGCATCGTCGTCGACCCGATGCTCGCCACCGGCAATTCGGCGGCGGCCGCGGTCAGTCGGCTGAAGCGGGCGGGCGCGCGGCAGATCAAGTTCGTCTGCCTACTCGCGGCGCCCGAGGGCATCGAGAGCTTCGCGCGGGCGCACCCGGACGTCACCATCTTCACCGCGGCGATCGACCGCGAGCTGAACGAATCCGGCTACATCCTGCCCGGGTTAGGCGACGCCGGCGACCGGATGTTCGGGACGAAATAGCCCGGCCAGCCGCCGGCCCCGCCGCGCCCTCGCTATCTGGCCCAGGCCGAGAGCGCGTCGAGCTTCAGCTTGCGGCGCTGCGCCTCGGGGATCTTGTAGTCGTGTCCGAACGGCGCCGATTCCCACGAACCGTATGACGGGTTGGGCAGCACGATCCACTGCCGGCCCCAGCGCTGGCCGTGCTCGCCCATCAGCGCCTGGCGTTCGGCGAGGCTGCCCTTGTAGCCGTCGACGAAGTCCCCGAAATTGTCGCCGACGACGAGCAGCACTCGATAGTCCTTCGCCACGTGGGCGCGGCGCGGGCTCTTCTGCGACGAGCTCCATTCGGGGATCTCGTTCTTGAGCAGCACCGTGTCGACGTTGCCGCCCATCGGGAAGCCGAACTTCTCGAGGTTGCTGCGGGTCGCGGGCTCGAGGTCGCCGGTGCGGTTCGAGACGTAGAACACCTTCACGCCGCGGCTGTCGGCGTATTTCGTGAATTCGAGCGCGCCGGGCACAGGCACCGAGCTCACCGTGTTGACGAAATCGCCCCACGTCCCCGGGTGGAAGGACTCGTTGTTCATCACCATCCACGACTGGTAGCCGGAATTGTCAAGCACCGTCTCGTCGACGTCGAGGATGACGGCGGGCGGCAACTCGGCGAAGTCGCCGGTCTGCTCCTCGGGCGCCGCGGTCCAGGACTTGTCGGCAAGCGCCCGATCGAGCATCAGCGCGGCAAGCTGGTAGGCGCCGAGGGCGACGCCGTCGAACTCGACCGCGGTCTGCATCCACAGCGTCGCGTTGAGGTTGTCGTTCTGCTCCGCCGCGTGGAGCGGCGGAACAACCGTGGCCACCAACGCGGCGGCCCCGGCGATCGCGGCGAGGCCGCGCGTTACGAATGTCTTCATCATGCCTCCATTCCTCTCTATTGCTCTGGTCGTGTCGTCCTCCGCGGGAAATTCCGAGCCGCTCTAGGCGAAGCCGCGCAGCGGCAGATCGGCACCGCGCGTGAGCCAGTTGTCGTCGAGGTAGCGGCAGGCGCCGTCGATGACGTGCAGCGTAAAGGCCTGCCGCGAGCTGCCGCTGCGGTTCGCGCCGCTGAAATGCGGCAGCCGACCGTGCAGCACGACGAGATCGCCGCTGCCGGCCTCGAGCGGGACCGCGGCCGTCTCGTCCCACGGTGTCTCGTCGAGCGTCTCGAGGACGAGCCTGCCGCCGTCCTTGCGGTAGCGCCGCCGCAACGGCCCCCGCTGCTCGCCGCGCAGCGCATACATGCAGCCGTTCTCGACCGTCGCGTCCTCGAGCGCGAACCAGAAGCCGACGACGCTCTCGGGCTCGGTCAGAAGGAACGTCCCGTCCTGGTGCCAGGACACCTCGCCGCCGATGCGCGGCTGCTTGAAGATGTACATCGACTGCAGCAGGAGCGGGCTGGCGAAGCCGAGATCGCGGGCCGTGCGCTCGAGCCGCGGCGCGCGCGAGAACGAATCGAATACCGGGTCGAGGTCGTGCATGGCATGGCCGATCTTGT